>NZ_JAMYOE010000037.1:0-56514 GCF_040319695.1 Mesorhizobium sp. M0898
TTGCAGACCATCGACAACCCGTTCGGCACGAGGTTGTCACCCATGTCTTAAGTACAATCTGTTACCCATGTCTCCGGGTTGGACAGGACGGATATGGCGGAGGGAGTGGGATTCGAACCCACGGTGGGCTTGCACCCACGCCGGTTTTCAAGACCGGTGCCTTAAACCGCTCGGCCATCCCTCCAAGGTGATTTTTCAATCACTTAGGATATCGCGAGAGGAGCGGGTTCGAGCTGTCGGTACCGGATTGGCACCAGGACGTTCCCCGACCGGTTCGCGCTCCATTCCTGTAAAGCCGCATTCAACGCCAAGTCAACCGTGGCGGCCGCACCTTTCGGCGCGATCCAGGGCGTTGAGCAGCGTCATGGCGAGCTGTGTTTGTGCTGAGTGTGGAAAATCGTTTTTAAAACCCGCACGGACTATTAATCGTTGAGCGCTGATATGTTGGGCGCGTTAGGCACATGTAAGTAAATCGTATTCTGGAGTTGATTTTGGCCGTACTTGGCGCTCTCCCGCCCGGTCTTCGCTGTAGACCAGTCCGCGAAACCGACTGGGAGGGAGTGGTTGATTGCCTGTGCAGGGGCTTTCCGGCGCGTAACCGGAGTTACTGGATACACGCTCTGACCCGCTTGTCGCAGCGGCCTGTGGTTGCCGAGTTCCCACAATATGGCTTTGCTTTGGAGCATGCCGGTCGGATCGTCGGCGTTGTGCTCACCCTTTATGCTCGCTATCACGGGTCGGAGAGCGAGGAAATTCGCTGCAATCTTTCAAGCTGGTCAGTCGATGCAGATTTCCGTCCCTATGGCGCCATGTTGGTTGCGGCGGTTCTCAAGCGGAAGGACGTGACCTACACGAACATTTCGCCTGCACAAGCGACATTGAAAGCCAACCGGGCGCTAGGCTTTCGGCTCTTCTCCAGCGGACAATTTACCTTCTTGCCGGCTTTAAGTTCGGCGCAGCGGTCATGTCGCGTGGTCGAAGTGCGTCCCGATCTTCCGGAATTGGCGATGCTGCCCGAGAGTGAGAGATACATACTCTCGGAACACGCCGCGCTGGGCTGCCTGTCGTTGATCTGCATTTGCGACGGAGCAGCGTTCCCCATGGTGTTGATGCCGCGCCGAATGTTGCACGGTGTTATTCGATGCCATCAGGTCATCTATTGCCGCTCGCTTGCGGATTTGAGCCGCTGCGCCGGCGCGATGGGGCGCTTTCTCTTGCGAAGCGGAATCCTGGTTTGCTTTGTCGACGCCAAGGAGCCGATTCCAGGCTTGGTGGGATGGTACCGCCCCAACAAGGGGCTGAAATACTTCAAAGGTCCCAGACCACCCGCACCTGGAGATCTGACGTTCACCGAACTTGTGATATTCGGTCCCTGAATCTGCGCTCGCAGCCACGCCAAGCCAGGGGCAAAGTGCGCCACGAATGGCGTTTCTGATCGATAAGCGATGATTTTCATGCCGATCAGCGAGGCGGTCCGTGCCACAATCTCGCCCGGTTCCGACCACAATCGGTTAATACGGTGATAAACAATTCCTGCGCACAAAAAGGATTGGGGTAGGGCGTCGCCGGCGTTTCTGGAGTGGGTGCTTTGGCATCGCTGACGTTCATGCTGCGGTGCCTTCGTCGATGCTATAGGGGACAATCAAAATATGCAGACCACGGCGCGCCCGCGTCTTCGTCGCGCTTCCGCTTTCGCGCTGTTGGCCTTGTCGGCAGCCTTTCTTGCAGCATGTGCCGGGCCGCAGCAAAGGGCGATGGTCAACAAGAAACCTCGCTCCAAGGAATATTTTTCCGAAGCCGAATACGGCGTGAAAGCCAGCCCGCGCGTCATGTTCAAGACGTCTCGCGGACGCGACCAGCTCGGCAAGCCCTATCAGGTGCGCGGCAAGTGGTATTATCCGAAGGAAGACAAACGTTACGCCAAGGTTGGCCTCGCATCCTGGTACGGTGAGGCCTTCCACGGCCGGTTGACGGCCAACGGCGAAGTCTACGACATGGCAGATCTGACGGCGGCGCATCCGACCATGCCGCTGCCGAGCTATGCGCGGGTCACCAACATGAAGACCGGCAGCTCGGTGATCGTGCGCGTCAACGACCGCGGGCCCTATCATGATGGACGCATCATCGATGTGTCGAAGCGCGCTGCTGAAATGCTCGATTATGCCAATGTCGGTACGGCCGAGGTGAAGGTCGAATATGTCGGCCGTGCGCCGCTCGAAGGCAATGACGGGCAGTATCTGGTGGCTTCGTATCGTCCAGGCAACAGGGCGCCGGATCCGTCGGACGGTCTGCCCAGCGGCGTCATGGTCGCGATGAATGGGCCGTCGCCAAGCCTGCCGGTGAGCGCTGCTGCCGTGCCGTTCCCCGGTCAGCTGACGAATTCCGGGCAGGGATCCGATGCACGGCCTGTCATGGCGGTGCAAGCATCTGCTTCGGGAGACATTGTACTGCCCGATTTCGGCCCGATCGTGCCGGAGCGTCCGGAGATAAACCTGCCGGCGCAATCGCCGTTCACCATGGCGTCGCTGTCTTACGCCGACGAGCGCGTGCAGCGCGCCTCCAACGCGTTTGCCGGGCTGGATCGCACCGGCATGTCGTCCGCCGAGCTTCTTCAATCGTGGAAGCGGCAAGCCCCTCCAGCCGGGTCGCCCACCGCCTATGTCGCGGCGGGTTCATTCGAGAATGCCGCCGAAGCGGAGCGTGTGGCTGCCCAGCTTTCCAGCTTCGGCAAGACCGAAATCCAGCGCTCGGAACTTGAAGGCAAGGACTGGTACTCGGTCAACCTCTTTGCCAACGGTCGTGGCAGCCTGGACGAGATGCTGCAGGCAGCGTGGTCGCATGGTGCGCCGGATGCGCTTGCGGTACGCAACTGAGTTCGGGGCTGCCTGGTTTTTTCGCGCGCGATTGATCCGCCAGGCAAAAGCCTGATAGCTTCTGCCAACTTGCAAAAGCGCCGGCTCACTGGTCGAACCTGATGAAATCTTTTCACCCTTTCACCGGGCTTGTGGCGCTCGGCCTGCTGCTGCTCTCGCTTGCGCAGGCCTCAGCTCAGCTTTTCGAGACCAAGGCCGCCCAGGCCTTCATGATCGATGCCGAAACCGGAACCGTGCTGTTTTCCAAGGACGCCGACAGGTTGATCCCGCCGGCCTCGCTGGCCAAGCTGATGACGATGGAAGTGGCTTTCGACGCCATCAAATCAGGGCGCATGACGCTCGATGACACCTTCGTGGTGAGCGAGAACGCCTGGCGCAAAGGCGGCGCTCCTTCGGGGACATCGACCATGTTCGCCAAGCTCAAGTCGACGATCCGGCTGGAAGACCTGATCCAGGGCGTGACCGTGCAGGCGGCCAATGACGGCTGTATCGTCATCGCTGAAGGGATGGCCGGGTCCGAAGCAAACTTCGCGGCGCAGATGACCGGGCGTGCCCGCCAGATCGGCTTGCAGAAATCGACTTTCGTCAATTCCACCGGTCTGCCGGCCGATGGGCAGCAAACGAGCGTTCGCGAACTCGCGCTTCTGGCGCTGCATATCTGGCGCAACTACCCGGACCTCTACCGCTATTACGGCCAGAAGGATTTTACCTGGAACAAGATTTCCCAGAGGAACCGCAATCCGCTACTGGCCATGGACATAGGCGCCGACGGGCTCGCGGTCGGTGCCAGCGAGCAATCCGGGTTCGGCATTGTCGGCTCGGTCAGCCACAACGGCACAAGGGTGATCGCGGCGATGAGCGGTCTGGCAAACGACCGTGAGCGGGCTGAGGAAGCGCGAAAGCTGCTCGACTGGGGCGTTCGCTCCTTCGAGAAGACTGAAGTATTCGCCAAGGACGAAGTGGTTGGCGAAGCCCAGGTCTTTGGCGGTGCCAAGTCCGGTGTCGCGTTAAAGGCAAAAGGACCGGTGCAGATCTTCCTGCCGATCACCAACCGCGACAAGCTCACCGCCAGGATCGTCTATGACGGACCGGTGGCAGCGCCGGTGGAGGAGGGGCAGCCGGTGGGTACGCTGCGCGTCTGGATCGGCGATACGCTGAGCCAGGAGACGCCGCTGTTTGCCGCCGAGTCGATCGGTGTCGGTTCGCTGCCGCGGCGCGCGCTCGACGCCGCCAAGGAACTGGCCGTCGGCTGGCTGCGTTAGCACCGTCGCGGTGGACCTTTTTTCCCGCCGGGACTATACGGTCCCCGAAGTATGGACAAAGGCTTTGGCGCGCGGATTTTTCATCACTTTTGAAGGCGGCGAAGGAGCAGGCAAGTCGACGCAGATCGAGCGGCTGGCAAAGAAGATGCGCGCCAAGAAATACGATGTGCTGGTGACACGTGAGCCGGGTGGCTCGCCGGGCGCGGAGGCGGTCAGGCATGTCCTGCTTTCAGGCGCAGCCGAGCCGTTCGGCCCCAAGATGGAAGCTCTGCTTTTCGCCGCTGCGCGTTCCGACCATGTCGAACAGGTCATCCGGCCGGCAGTCGAGCGCGGTTCGGTCGTACTTTGCGATCGTTTCATGGATTCCTCGCGCGTCTACCAGGGCGTCACCGGCGGCCTCGACCCGGCATTCATGGACGCATTGGAGAAGGTCGCCATCAACGGCATGGTGCCGGACATGACACTGATCTTCGACATCGACCCCGCCGAGGGCCTGAGGCGCGCTACCGCCCGGCGGGGCAGCAGTGACGGACCGGACCGCTTCGAGAAAGAAACATTGGCCATCCACCAACGCCGGCGCGAGGCGTTTCTCGCGATCGCCTCAGCTGAACCCGAACGCTGCGTTGTCGTCGATGCCTCAGCCGACCTAGATGCGGTGGAGGATGTCGTTACCGCCGCGGTCTTCGCGGCTCTCGAGAGGATGATGCCGGCGCAAAGAAGGCAGGCGGCGCCAGCATGATTTTCGAACGCATCGCGCCCGAACAGCACGACACGCTGGACGGGGTGCCCGAGCCATCCGAGACGCCGCGTCTTGTCGGTCACCTGCAGGCGGCCAACATGCTCGCCACCGCTTACCGCTCGGGAAAGCTGCCGCACGCACTGATCTTTGCCGGACCGGTTGGCATCGGCAAGGCGACGCTGGCCTTTCACCTGGCGCATCATCTGTTGAAGCACCCGGCCTTCGAGCAGGCGCCGGAAAGCCTTGCCGTTCCAGATCCGGCTTCGTCGCTGTTTCGACAGATCGCCACCGGCGCGCATCCTTCGGTGCTGCATCTTACACGCCCGGTGAACGACAAGACCAAGAGCTTCAAGACAGTGGTCACGGTCGACGAAATCCGCAAGGTCAGCCGTTTTCTGTCGCTGACGTCGCACGACGGCAGCTACCGGGTGGTTATCGTCGATCCCGCCGACGACATGAACACCAATGCTGCCAATGCCTTGCTGAAGAATCTTGAAGAGCCACCCGCGCGCACCTTATTCATCCTCATCGTCCATGCGCCGGGCAGTCTGCTACCGACGATCAGGTCGCGCTGCCAGATGGTGCGGTTGGCGCCGCTCGATGCCGAGAGCTTGATGACGGTTCTGGAGGGCATCGAGCCGCCGCCACCGGAGGATCCTGCGGCGCGCGCGGCGCTGGCGGAGCGCTCTGGGGGCAGCGCGCGCAATGCGATCCTGTTGACGCAGTATGGCGGGCTCGAAATCGCCGCCACCCTCGACGCTCTGGTGATGTCCAAGAAGTTAGATGTCGCGGGCGCCTACCGTCTTGCCGAGGCGGTCGCCGGCCGCGACCAGGCGATCCCGTTCGAGATATTCAATCGCCGCGCGCTTGATCTGCTGTCGGCCGGCGCCAGCCAGGCCGCGCTCGCCGGCGATCTCGCGCGAGCCAAAACGCTGTCGGATACTTGGCACGCGGCTTTGAACGCTATATCTGAAACCGAGACCTACAACCTCGACAAAAAGCAGCACGCCCTGACCATGATCGACCGCCTGAATTCTGCAATGCGAATGTGACGGCCGCTGGCGTGGCTTTTGAATCCCCTGAGTATTGATTCCCAATCAATCGCAGGAACTTCGAAGCCACCACATTGGCGTCGGATGGCAATTGCCGTTTCGATGCGATATCTCACCGCGACATCTTTCATTCAGACATTCATGACGGCTCATCCATGGCACGCGAAAAATACTACGTCACGACGCCGATTTTCTATCCGAACGGCAAGCCGCATATCGGCCATGCCTACAATGTCATCGCCAGCGACACGCTGGCCCGCTTCCAGCGGCTCGATGGCAAGGACGTCTTCTTCGTCTCGGGAACCGACGAGCACGGTTTGAAGATGCAGCAGACGGCGGACGCCGAAGGCCTGACGCCGAAAGCGCTTGCCGATCGCAACTCGGCGATCTTCCGCTCGATGCTCGAAGCGACCGGTTGCTCGAACGACGTTTTCATCCGCACCACCGAAGAGCGTCATTACAAGGCCTGCCAGGCGATCTGGACGCGCATGGCTGAGAATGGCGACATCTACCTCGACCGCTACAGTGGCTGGTATTCGGTGCGGCAGGAAGCCTATTTCGACGAGGCCGAAACCAAGGTCGGTGACGACGGCGTGCGCCGCGAACCGCTCGGCTCGCCTGTCGAATGGACCGAGGAAGAGAGCTATTTCTTCCGCCTTTCCGCCTATCAGGACAGACTGCTCGCGCTCTATGAGAACAGCCCCGAGTTCGTCGGACCGGCGGAGCGGCGCAATGAAATCATCAGCTTTGTCAAATCCGGCCTGAAGGATCTGTCGATCTCGCGCACCACATTCAAATGGGGCGTGCCGGTGCCCGGCGATGAGAAGCATGTGATGTATGTCTGGGTCGATGCCCTAACCAATTACATCACCGCCGCCGGTTATCCGGATCCGACCAATGAGAGATGGTCTTTCTGGCCGGCGAACGTCCACGTCATCGGCAAGGATATCATCCGCTTCCACGCGGTCTACTGGCCGGCATTCCTGATGTCGGCCGGCATCGAATTGCCGAAGCGCGTGTTTGCGCATGGTTTTCTGTTCAACCGTGGCGAGAAGATGTCGAAGTCGGTCGGCAATGTCGTCGACCCGTTCGCGATGATCGAGCACTACGGCCTCGACCAAGTGCGCTATTTCTTCATGCGCGAAGTGCCGTTCGGCCAGGACGGCAGCTACAGCCATGATGCAATCGTCAACCGCACCAATGCCGACCTCGCCAACGATCTCGGCAATCTGGCGCAGCGCTCGCTGTCCATGATCGCCAAGAACTGCGGCGGCGTGGTGCCTAAGCGCGGCGAATTGAGCAATGCCGACAAAGCGATCCTCGATCAGGCAGATACCGCCCTTGTCACGGCGCGCAGGACGATGGCCGACCAGGGCATCCACTTTGCTCTGGCGGCGATCTTTGGCGTGGTGGCCGAAGCCAACCGCTATTTCGCCGGGCAGGAGCCATGGGCACTGAAGAAGACCGATCCGGCGCGCATGGAAACGGTACTGTGGACGACCGCTGAGGTGATCCGGCGTGTCGGGTTGCTGTGCCAGCCCTTCATTCCGCAGTCGGCGGCAAAGCTGCTAGACCTTTTGGCGGTGCCGGCCGGCAGCCGTAATTTCGAGCATGTCGCGGAAGGCCATTCGCTGGTATCCGGTACGCCGCTGCCGGCGCCGGAACCGGTATTTCCACGCTATGTCGAGCAAACGGGTACAAGCGCCTGATGCTGGTCGACAGTCACTGCCATCTCGACTTTCCGGATTTCGCCGAAGAGCGGGCGGCCATCGTCGCCCGCGCCCTAGCGGCCGGCATCGGCCGAATGGTGACGATCTCGACGAGGGTGAAGCGATTTAACCAAGTGCTTGAGATTGCAGAGACTTTCGATGAGGTCTATTGCTCGGTCGGCACCCATCCGCATAATGCGGCCGAAGAGCTTGACGTCAGTGTCGATGATCTGGTGCGGCTCTCTGCTCATCGCAAAGTGGTGGCGATCGGCGAGGCCGGACTCGACTATTTCTACGATCATGCGCCGCGCGACGCACAGGCGCAGGGCTTTCGCACCCACATCGCCGCGGCGCGCGTGACCGGTCTGCCGCTGGTCATCCATTCGCGCGACGCCGACGACGACATGGCTAATATCCTCGAAGAAGAAACAGGGAAGGGCGCCTTCCCCTTCATCCTGCACTGTTTTTCGTCGGGACGCCGGCTGGCCGAGATCGGCGTGGCGCTCGGCGGGTACGTCTCGTTTTCCGGAATCCTGACCTTCAAGAACTCCGCCGAGCTGCGCGCCGTCGCCGCCGATGTGCCGCGCGACCGTCTGCTGGTCGAAACCGACGCGCCATACCTGGCGCCGATCCCGTTTCGCGGCAAGCGCAATGAGCCCGCCTATGTCGCGCATACAGCCAAGGTGCTGGCCGAGACGATCGGCGTCAGCGATGCCGAGATCGCTGACATCACCACGGATAACTTCATCCGGCTGTTCAGGAAAATGCCGCGCCCGAGCGCGACGGGCGCCTGACGCATGAGCGACCGGTTACGTCTTACCGTCCTCGGCTGCGGCTCATCGCCGGGCACGCCACGCATCACCGGCGACTGGGGCAATTGCGATCCAGCAAATCCCCGGAACCGGCGCACGCGCACCGCAGCGCTTGTCGAGCGGATCGCGGCGAATGGCGCCCGGACCACGGTCGTCATCGACACCGGCCCGGATTTCCGCGAGCAGATGCTGCTGGCATCCGTCAAGCGCATCGATGCGGTGGTCTATACACATCCGCATGCCGACCATATCCACGGCATCGACGATCTGCGCGGCTTCGTGCTCGAGCAGCGCCACCGGATCGACATCCATGCGGATCAGGCTACCATGCTGCGCCTACGCGAGGCGTTCCGCTACTGTTTCGAAACACCGCAAGGCAGTTCGTATCCGCCGATCGTCAACGCCCATATCATCGACCACCACAGGCCGGTGGTGATCGCAGGCGAGGGCGGCGCCCTCACCCTCGAACCGCTGCTGCAGCTCCATGGCGACATCACCTCGCTGGGTTTCCGCATCGGCGGGCTGGCCTATTGCCCTGACGTCAGCGACTTTCCGGAGGCGACCGCCAAGCGTTTGCGCGGGCTGGACATGCTGGTCATCGACGCGCTGCAATACACCGTCCATCCGAGCCATCTGTCGCTTGGCCAGGCGCTTGGCTGGATCGAAGGACTGGCGCCGAAGAACGCGGTGCTGACGCATATGCATGTTCCGCTCGACTACGCCACGGTAATGGCCGAGACGCCGGCCAACGTCGAGCCTGCTTATGACGGCATGACGATCGAAATCCCTTACGAATCAGCGTGAAGGGCGAGGTTTTTACGGCTGGGTTCGCGGGTTTGGATCTCGCGGAGTGCTATCTTCACGCCACATCCAATCGGCTACGCCAGTTCCATAATCTATCTTATGCGACTAAAGGCTATAGCATCCGTTGGCGGCGAGATTAGACCGTTCACTCTTAGACATTCGCAACAGCGCTGTGGAGGCAACGGGCATGCTAGGATTGCGAATCATGAAGACGCTTCCGCTGCTTGCAGGTCTTGCCCTCACCCTCGCCTGCGCGATCACCGACGCGCGAGCTCAGGATGTCAGTCGTGCGCCAGGCGAGAACGACCTGGCTTTCGCCAAACGTGTTGTTGGGTTCGCCGACAATGCTGATCCGCACACCACAGCCGTGAGCTGGAACGGCCTCCAGACACTCTTCGTCGATTATCAGACCGCCGAGGAATATCCGGAACGCCCGCTCGTCGCGCTGCAACGGCTAGCTGACAACAGATATCGCGCAATCCAGGTCACGATCGGTGAACAAGAGGGCGACACACCGGACATCGCGCTCGGCCTCGCCAACGCCGACCACGACCCGGCAAAGGAACTGATCGTGATACTTTCCTGGGCTCAGATGCACTACGATGTCGAAGGGACGCTCTACGAGGTTCGCATCTTCCATGGCCCCAAGCCAGGCCAGAAGGCGCTGACTCAATTGAAAGCGAGCCGGAAGTTCGATGCCACATGCGATTGCCATTGGCGCGACGGCGCAACGAAGCGCTTCCGCTTCAAGACGATCGCAGCGGTCAAGGCTGAACTGAAGCGCCTGGGCTATTAGCCGCCGGCGAGGGCTCGCTTCCCGGATGTTGCCTTCGCCACCTCGCCTATGCTGACCCGCAATCGTCACCAGCCCCAGCACAGGCACAGGTCGAGTCGCTCGTCAGAACTCCATATCACCGAAGTCCCCGCCATTGTCGGAGCTGGAATCGCCTGCCTGATCGGCTTCGTCCGGCTGCGGTGTCGGCTGTTCAGCTGCCTTCGCTTCGCTGCCGCCAAACACGCCGGCGATCGCGTTGCCGAGCAGCACGCCGCCCGCCACGGCCATCGCGGTCTGCGCGGCGCCGGCAAGAAAACCGCCGCCTGCCCGCTGTGGCGTGTCCTGCGGCCCTTCAGTTGCAACGGAGGCGGTGCGCCCTACCCGCGGAACCGAGCCTGAGCGCCTGCCGCCGCTGCGGCCGAAGAAGCCGCTGAGCGGTCCACCGCCGGCCGGCTGCCGCGCCTGCTCCTCCAGTTCTTCTATGCGCGCCTGAACTGCGTTCAGGGCCTGCTCCTGAACCACGATCGTCTGGGCCATGTAATATGGCGCCCCAGGCTGCTGGGTGATCTGGTCCTGAATGAAGCGCTCTGCTTCGGCATCGCGCGGCGGCGCCTGGCGCTCGGCGCTTGCCAACTTCTCGAAGAGCTGTCCGATCGCTTGCTGATCGTTTCTGTCCATGATGTCCAACTCCGGTCTTGGTTCAACGCCGGCTATTCGCGCTCGCCGGTGAAGTTCAACAGCAGTTGGAAGATGTTGATGAAGTTCAGATAGAGCGAGAATGCACCGAAGACAGCGAGTTTCTGCTGTGATTCCGCGCCGAAGTTTTCCGCATACTGCTCCTTGATCGTCTGGGTATCCCAGGCGGTGAGGCCGATGAAGACGGCGATGCCGATCACAGAGATCGCGAATTGGAGCGCGGTCGAGCCCAGGAAGATATTGATGATGCTGGCGATCACCACGCCGATCAGGCCCATGATCAGGAACGACGAAAACTGCGTCAGGTCGCGTTTGGTCGTGTACCCGTAAAGGCTGGTCGCGCCGAACATGGTGGCGGCGATGAAGAAGGTGCGTGCGATGCTGGTGCCGGTAAAGACCAGGAACACGGAAGCCAGCGACAGGCCCATGACCGCGCAGAATGCCCAGAACATCGCCTGGGCGCCGGCTGCCGACATCGCCTGCATCCGAAACGAGAACAAGAGCACAAAGGCCAGCGGGGCCAGCATCACCACCCATTTCAGCGGTGTGGAGAAGATCGGCACGTAAAGGGCGGGCGTGGAAGCCACCACGAACGCGATCACGCCCGTAACGACGAGGCCAAGGCCCATATAGTTATAGACGCGCAGCATGTGCCGGCGCAGGCCTTCATCGTAGACAGCTCCGGCTCGGGCTCCGGCCCCGATATATCCGAGATTGTTCATGTGGTTCTCCTTCTTGCAGGTCGATCAGTAAAGCGTTTTGGCGAGCGCTTCGGCCGTGCGATCGAGACCGCCGACATCGCTGCGTCCGACGACCGCGTAGGCGACCTCGCCGATCTGGAAATAAGCCGAGGAAACTTCGCCCGAGGGAACGACGGTCGGCTTGACGACGTCGAATGTTCCGGGCCTGATCGCGAACAACGAGACCAGCCCCATCTCTTTCGTCTCGACAGCCATCTCGATGCTCGGTCCGAATTGCGATGGATAGATCTGCACGTCACGGACCGTCCAGTCCGCTGGCAGCGATGGCATCACGATCGCCGTCGCGGCGCGGATTTCGTCGGCATTGTAGCCGGGTGCTTCGGGTTGCGACGACATCGCCTCACGCACGAGCGTCGTGCGGTGCGCCCGGACCGCGTCCTCCACATAGGCCGGCGGATGGGTCGAAGCGACGACTTCCGTCACCGATATCGGTCCGATGAGCCCGTTCGCAAGCCAGCCGGCAGCGACGAAGACAGCGACTGCCGCAGCTCGCTGCAAAGCACCAAGGACGCGGCCGCGCGCCAATCCCCGCTCCAGCCGCCGTGCAGCATCGGCCGTCGCGGGCCGCGCCATGCCTTTCGATCCGGCAAGCGCCACGCGCAATTCGTCACGCATCCGTAAGTCGGACATCACCCGCGCGGCCGCGTCCGGGCGGGCCGAAAGGAACGCTTCGACCTCGATGCGACGAGCCACATCCAGCTGATCGTCGACATAGGCGTCGAGATCGGCGTCGGTCACGGGATCGCGCAGTTGGTTCATGATCCACCTCCGACGATCTTCAGATGGCCTTTCGCGCGTGCCGGCACCGCGTCCTCCATCTCGCGCAGGGCCGCACGCGCCCTGCCGATGCGCGACATCAGTGTGCCAAGCGGCACGCCACTCACCTCAGCGGCCTGGCTGTAGCTAAGCCCCTCGATGGCGACGAGATGCAACGCCGAACGCTGCTCCTCCGGCAATTCGAAAAACGCTTCGCGCACCTGCGCCAGACGGACCGAATGTTCCTGCGGCGCCGGGACATTCGCCTCGGCGAGATAGCCGGCCTGTTCGATGCGCATTGCTTCGGATTTGCGGGACCGCAGACCGTCGATGAATGCATTATGGACGATCGACAGCAGCCATACGCGAAGATTTCCGCCGGAGCGGAAGCTGCCGCGTCGCTCATAGGCACGCACCAGCGCATCATGCACCAGATCCTCTGCATCGGCGCTGTCGCGCGTCAGCGAGCGTGCATAGCGGCGCAGCGAACCGAGCTGTCCCAGAATATCGAAGCGTGGCATCGGCCGTTTCATGTCCTGTTTACGGAGCAGGTCGGGATGTTAATCCCGCTCTCCCCGAAATTTTCTTACGGCTCGCCGCGTTCTCGTCCTGGGAGATATCGGGCCCGCTCTCGCCCGCCAGATAGTATCGGCCGCCTTCGAGGCAAACCGGCGCCGAGTTGGCGCATATGAAACTGCTGGCAAAGCACGGCCGGTTTGCGTATCACTCCGCCGCCAACGGAACCTTATCGATGTTCGAAAATCTCCAGCCCGCGCCTGCCGACAAGATCCTGGCCTTGATCGGCCTCTATCGCGCCGACCCGCGTCCCGACAAGGTCGATCTTGGGGTCGGCGTCTATAAGGATCGCGACGGCAAGACGCCGGTGATGCGCGCGGTGCGCGAAGCCGAAAAGCGGCTGCTGCAGGGCCAGGATACCAAGACCTATCTCGGCCTTGCCGGCGATACCGCCTTCAACGCGGCGATGGCCAGGTTGGTGTTCGGCCCAGCCGCCGACATGACGCGCATTCGTGCGGCGCAGGCGCCAGGCGGCTCCGGCGCGCTGCGGCTGGTAGCAGAGCTGCTGAAAAGGACCCGCACCGACGCGATGGTCTGGCTGTCGGATCCGACATGGCCGAACCACATGCCGGTGATGCGCGCCGCTGGCCTGCAGATACGCGAATATCCCTATTTCGACGCTGCTTCTGGTGCGGTTCGCTTCGACGACATGCTGAATGCATTGAGAACCGCGAATCCTGGCGACGTCGTATTGTTGCATGGCTGCTGCCATAACCCGACAGGCGCCAATCTAGACATCTCGCAATGGGCTGCCATTGCCGATCTTGTCGTTGAGCGCGGCCTGCTGCCCTTTGTCGACATCGCCTATCAGGGCTTTGGCGAGGGACTTGATGCGGATGCCGCCGGCTTGCGCCTTCTGGCGGCAAAAGTTCCGGAAATGGTCGTTGCCTCCAGCTGCTCGAAGAACTTTGCCGTCTATCGCGACCGAGTCGGTGCAGCGCTGATCATGGCGAAAGGTGGCGCGCAGGCGGATTTGGCGATGGGCCAGATGCTGTCGGCGGCGCGCGCCATGTATTCGATGCCGCCGGACCACGGCGCGGCGGCGGTGCGCATCGTGCTTGAAGACCCCGCATTGCGTTCCGACTGGGAGGCAGAGCTTGAAGAGATGCGGCTGCGCATGCTGCGGCTGCGCGTCCAGTTCGCCGAGGCGCTGCGGCGGCAGTCCAACTCCGACCGTTTCGATTTCGTCGCCAGCCATCGCGGCATGTTTTCCCGGCTTGGCCTGTCGGAGGCGCAAGTCGAGCGGCTGCGCGCCGAGCATGCCATCTATATGGTCGGCGACAGCCGCATCAACGTTGCCGGCCTGCCCGAGGACGGCATGGATGCGCTCGCCAAGGCGATAGTCTCCGTGCTCGACTGATGCTTTTGCTAACTAGGATCTTCCGGAAACCGGCTTCCACTTTCGTATCATGGTCTGGCGGCCCGTCTGTGGACAAGGCGCCCTCACCGGCTGAAGCCGTTGGCCGCACAGCCGTGTACAGGATAGCGTTTCCCAGATGAAACCCTCGAAAGACATTTCCCGACTGATCGAGATCATGGCAGCGCTGCGGGCGCCGGAAACCGGCTGCCCGTGGGATATCGAGCAGGACTTTTCGACAATCGCGCCGTACACGATCGAGGAAGCCTACGAAGTGGCGGACGCCATTGCGCGTGGCGATCTGGACGATCTGCGGGATGAACTCGGCGATCTCCTGCTGCAAGTGGTCTACCACGCGCAAATGGCCGAGGAGGCCGGCGAATTTTCATTCGGCGATGTGGTCCTGGCCATCACCACAAAAATGATCCGCCGCCACCCCCATGTCTTCGGCGACGACAAGGCGCGCAGCGCCGGCATGGCCAAGGGCATGTGGGAAAAGATCAAGGCAGAGGAAAAGGCGGAGAAGCGCAGTGCGCGCCTCGCCCGTGGGCTCGACCCGGAAGACCATGGCAAGGGCTTTCTCGACAGCGTGCCGGTCGCCCTGCCCGCGCTGACCCGGGCGCTCAAGCTGCAGGAAAAGGCCGCCCGCGTCGGCTTCGACTGGAGCGAGGCGGCGCCGATCCTCGACAAGATCGAGGAGGAGATCGGCGAACTACGCGAGGCGCTGGCCAAAGGCGACACTGCGCCGATCAAGGACGAGTTCGGCGACATGCTGTTTGCGGTCGTCAATCTCGGCCGGCACCTCAAAATTGATTCCGAAGCGGCACTCAGCGGCACCAACGAAAAATTCCGGTCGCGCTTCCACTATGTCGAGCGGACGCTGCAAGCGTCGGGAAACAGCCTGGAAGAGGCGACACTGGACGAGATGGAAGCGCTCTGGCAGCAGGCAAAAAGCGCGAAGTAACCGCCTCTACCCGTTGTTTTGACGGCGCAATCGGCTTTCGATCTCCTGCCGAGCGCTGTGTGTAGCCTTGAGCGCGACGGTTACGCTGCCATCCTCATTGTCGTCGCGCGAGATGATGTCGCCGTTGCGGTAAAGCCAGTCGACGACGCCGAGTTGGTCGGGCTTGAGTGTGACGGTGAAGGTCTCCAGTTCGCCCGACATCATCGTCTCGATGATCGCCTTCAGCGCATCGATGCCCTCGCCGGTTACCGCCGATATGGCGATCGGCGGTGCCTTCTTGCCGTCAGCACCATCGGCAAGCAGCCGCGCCCGGTTGCCCTCGTCGAGCCGGTCGATCTTGTTCCATACTTCGATGACGCGCTTGCTATCGCGGGCATCGACGCCGAGATCGGCAAGGATGCGCTCGACATCTTCGGCCTGCGCGGCCGTATCGGGATCGGAGATGTCGCGCAGATGAATGACGAGGTCTGCCTCGACCACTTCCTCCAGCGTCGCCCTGAAGGCCGCGACCAGATGCGTTGGCAGGTCGGAAATGAAGCCGACCGTATCGGAAAGGATGATCGGCGTGCCGTGCGGCAGACGCACGCGGCGCAGCGTCGGGTCGAGCGTGGCAAACAGCATGTCTTCGGCCAGCACCCCTGCTCCGGTCAGCCGGTTGAACAGAGTCGACTTGCCGGCATTGGTGTAGCCGACGATCGCCACTACCGGAAATGGCACCTTCTTGCGCTTGGCGCGGTGCAGGTCGCGGGTGCGGCGCACAGTTTCGAGCTCGTGCTTCAGCTTGGTGATCTTGTCCTGCAGCACACGCCGATCCGACTCGATCTGGGTCTCGCCAGGGCCGCCGAGAAAGCCGGCGCCGCCACGCTGGCGCTCGAGGTGGGTCCAGCTCCGCACAAGGCGGCCTTTCTGGTAGTTGAGATGGGCAAGATCGACCTGCAGCGTGCCTTCCTTGGTGCGGGCGCGCTCGCCGAAAATCTCCAGGATCAGCCCGGTGCGGTCGAGCACCTTGGCGTTCAACTCTTTTTCGAGGTTGCGCTGCTGTACCGGGGTCAGCGGATGATCGACAATGACCACTTCCGCGTGGCCCTCTTTGACGATCTCAGCGAACTCCGCCACCTTGCCGCTGCCGAGCAAGGTCGCCGGGCGTGGATCGTTGACGGTCACCACCGCCGTGTGGACCAGGTCGAGGTCGATGGCGCTGGCGAGGCCGACGGCCTCGTCGCGACGAGCCTCGGCGGAACGGGTCAGGCGGGGGCGGTTGGTGTCGTCGTCGCCACGCGGCTGCCGGGTAAGCACCGGCACGATTACCACCGCCCGGGTCGGGCCGTTGGCCTCTTTCCCGGTCTGATGTGCTGGTTTTCCGCGAACGCGGCGGTCCGCGTCTTTCTCACGTGCCAATCAGGCGCCCTGGCTTTCCTCACCATCGAACATCTGAACCGGCTGGCTCGGCATGATCGTGGAAATAGCGTGCTTGTAGACAAGCTGGGAATGGCCGTCGCGACGCAGCAGAACGCAGAAATTGTCGAACGAAGTGACCACGCCGGTCAGCTTCACGCCGTTGATGAGAAAGATGGTGAGTGGATTTTTGCTCTTGCGAACTGAATTCAGGAACAGGTCCTGAAGATTTTGCGATCGTTCCGCCATTGTTCTTGTCTTTCGCCGATCCCCTTCGGTTTGCAGGCCAATGCGCCAAATTAGCCGGCACATGTCAAGCACGCAAACACCATCTTGCCGTCAGTAACGACAAGCAGAACGAGATATATTGATGTTCATTCCATCTGTGCGGTTATCAGGCTGGACTTTTTTCCGCAACGTCAAAAAAGGCCTGCCGTAATGAAACTGTTATCGAGCCCGGGTGGCCGTTGGCGACGGGAGCGCCATCGATCGCCACCACCGGCATGGCAATCGTGGTCGCGGAGCTGATGAAAACCTCGCGCGCGGCCTTGGCTTCGGCCACCGAAAAACCGCGCTCCTCGATCTTCAGGCCGAGCTTGGCGGCCACGTCGAACAGCGTCGTACGGGTGATGCCGCGCAGGATGCCGTGCTCGGCCGGCCGCGTCACCAGCACGCCATCCCCGGTGATGATCCAGGCGTTCGACGATCCACCTTCCTTGACGGTGCCGTCGACATCGACGAACCAGGCCTCCTGAGCGCCGGCTTCCTTGGCTTTCTGCTTGGCCAGCACGTTCGGCAGCAGGCCGACCGACTTGATATCGACCCGATCCCACCGGTTCTCCGGCACTGTGATAACCCGGATCCCGCTCTCGGCCCGCTTCGCGGCAGCTGCAGGATCGGCTTTTTTGGCAGTCACCACCAGCGACGGCTTCGTCTCCGCCGGCGGGAAGAAAAACTCGCGGCTGGCGACGCCGCGTGTCACCTGGACATAGACCAGGCCGTCGACGACATGGTTGCGGCGCACCACCTCGCGCATGACGAGCGGCAGCACGCCGCGCGTGATCGGCCAATCGATCGAGAGTTCGGCAAGTGAGCGGTTCAATCGGGCGAGATGGCGGGGCATGTCGACGATGAAGCCTCGTGCCACCTCGCAGACCTCGTAGACGCCGTCGGCGAATTGATAGCCACGGTCCTCGATATGCACGGAAGCTTCGGCGTGAGCGACGTAGCGCCCGTTCACATACGCAATGCGCGGCATGGCTAACCCCTGAAAGAAGTCGAGCTTTCTTATGCGATTCCAAGACCGCCGTAACCGATAATTGCGTGGGCCACGACTGGTTTGGCTGTCAGACGCCCAGCGACTTCAGCTTGCGGTGCAATGCAGAGCGTTCCATGCCGATAAACTCTGCCGTCTTCGAGATATTGCCGCCAAAACGGTTGATCTGGGCGATCAGATAGTCCTTCTCGAATTGTTCGCGCGCTTCCCGCAGCGGCAGCGCCATTATGTGCTGATCGGATTTGTTTGGAGTGCGCGGCATGACGTCGCCGATCTCGGCAGGCAGGAGATCGGCGGTGATCGGCGCATCGACATCGTCGCCGCGCGCCAGGATCATCAGCCGCTCGACATTGTTGCGCAACTGGCGAACGTTGCCCGGCCAGTTATGCGCCTGCAGCACCGCCAGCGCGTCGTCGCCGATGCGGCGCGGCTTGATGCCGGCCTGGCGAGCGATCTGCTTCATGAAATTGTCGACCAGATAAGGAATGTCCTCGCGACGCTCGGCCAGTCCCGGCACCATGACCGGAACCACGGCCAGGCGATGATAAAGGTCCTCACGGAAACGGCCGTCGGCGATCATGGCTTCCAGGTTCTGCGAGGTCGACGAGACGATGCGCACGTCGACCTTGACCCGCTTGGTGCCCCCTACCCGCTCGAACTGCTGTTCGACCAGCACGCGCAGGATCTTGTTTTGCGTCTCACGCGGCATGTCGGCCACTTCATCGATGTAGAGAATGCCGCGATGGGCTTCCTCCAGCGCGCCGACCTTGCGTTCGACGCCGTTCGATTCGGTGCCGAACAACTCGATCTCCATACGCTCAGGCGTGATGTTGGCGGCGCTCAGCGTCACAAACGGTGCACTCTTGCGCGCCGACAGTGCGTGGATGGCGCGCGCCGCCAGTTCCTTGCCCGAGCCGGAGGGGCCGATAATCATGACGCGGCTGTTGGTCGGCGCGACGCGCTCGATGGTCTGGCGCAATTGGCTCATTGCCGACGACATGCCGATGAGGTCGAAAGTCTCGCCGCTGCGCAGCTTGAGATCCGAAACCTCGCGTCTCAATTTGGAGGTTTCGAGCGCCCGTTCGGCAATGAGGATCAGCCTGTCGGCCTTGAATGGCTTTTCGATGAAATCATAGGCGCCGCGGCGGATGGCCGAGACTGCCGTTTCGATGTTGCCGTGGCCCGAGATCATTACCACCGGCAGGTTCGGGTGCATCGTCTTGATCTCGTCCAGCAAGGCCAGGCCATCGAGCCGCGAGCCCTGCAGCCAGATGTCGAGGAAGATCAGCCTGGGTGCCCGGTCGGCGACCGCCGCCAGCGCGCTGTCGGCATCAAACGCCGTGCGTGTTTCGTGACCTTCGTCGCTCAGGATACCGGCGACGAGTTCGCGGATGTCTTCCTCGTCATCGACGATGAGAATATCAGACGCCATTACCGACCTTTTCAGTTTCTTTTTCGTGTTCCGTCTTGCCCTCGCCGCGTACCGGAACGGTGGCGGCAACCGGCAGGATGATGCTGATCATTGCACCCCGCCCATCGTGGAAGTCCGCTGGTGCATCGTGCAATTCGAGTCGCCCGCCATGGTCCTCCACGATCTTCTTGACGATAGCGAGGCCAAGCCCGGTGCCTTTCTCGCGTGTCGTCATGTAAGGCTCGAGCAAGCGCTGCCGGTTCTCGCGCGGCAAGCCCCTGCCGTTGTCGATGACGTCGATTCGAATCGCGCCATTCTGACGCCCGGCTTGAATCCGGATTATGCCGTGCGGACGATCCTCTGCATCAAGTCCGTCGATGGCTTCGGCAGCATTCTTGATGACGTTGCCGAAAGCCTGCGCCATCAGCCGGCTGTCGAACGTGCCTTTGAGCGGCTCATTGCCGAAGACGCGCTCGAAGGTGATGTCGGCCCGGCTCACTTCGACCAGGAACGAGGCTTCGCGCAACGAATCGCGCAGATCGATGGCCTTCATTTCCGGTTTCGGCATGCGGGCGAACGCCGAGAACTCGTCGACCATGCGGCCGATGTCCTCCACTTGCCGGATGATGGTGTCGGTGCATTGATCGAAAACCTCACGGTCCTCGGTGATGACTTTGCCGTAACGCCGCTTGATACGCTCGGCCGAAAGCTGGATCGGCGTCAGTGGATTCTTGATCTCGTGGGCGATGCGTCGCGCCACGTCGGCCCATGCGGAGGAACGCTGTGCCTGGACCAGATCGGTAATGTCATCGACTGTAACGACGTAGGATTTATCCTCCGAACCGTCGTCGCCGGCTTCGATCGTGATCTGTACGTTGAAGGTCCGTTCAGTGCCGGCACGATAGAAGGTGACCTGTTCGCGATAGACCGGCTTGCCCGACTTGCGGCCGATCTCGAAGACGCGGCCGACATGCGGCAGCACGGCCGAAAGGTTCTGCCCAAGCGCTGCCGTGGCGGATATGGCCAGCATCGTTTCCGCCGAACGGTTGACGATGGTGACGATGCCATATGGATCGACGCCGATGACCCCGGCGGTGACGCCGGCAAGCACCGCCTCCGAAAAGCGCCGCCGCTCGTCGATCAAATCCTTGGCCGACAGGATCTCGTTGCGCTGCGATTTCAGCTCCATCAGCATCTTGTTGAAGGTGTCGCCGAGCGAGGCGACGTCACCGTCGGAGGGGCGGACAGGCACGGCCACGTCGAGATTGCCGGTAGCGACCTCGTCGGCCGCGCCGATGAGCTGACGAATCGGCCGCACCAGGCGGTCGGCCACCGCAATGCCGGTCCAGATGGCGGACAGGATGATGATCAGCGTCAGCGACAGATAGGGAAGCGCGAAAGCCACTTGCGAGGTGCGGCGATTGTCTTCGAGACCGCGATATTCGGCGGTGTTGGACTTGACGATCTGCCGCGCCTTTATCACCTCGGGATCGACGAGGCGAATGGTGTAGAGATAGAGGCCGTCGATCTCGCGCAGCTTGACGATGGCACCCATGATGTTGCGGGTGCGCGGCTCTATCAGCACCGGCTTGCCGTCGGCAGCGCTTGCCACGGCGCCCTCAGGCGGCTCCGGCATGGCAAAGTCCGCGTCGGTCTTGGCGCTCATAACGAAGGAACCATCGGGCTTGATGAGTGCTGCGTGCGCCAGCGAGCGTCCCACCGCCTCCTTGTTCATGAGGTCGAGAAAACCGGTACGATCGAGGCCGTAAAGCGTGCGCGAAGCGTCGAGGTCGTAAGCCATCGACAACGTCGTGCCCTGAAGATTTCGGGCGTTTTCCTGCACATAGGCGTCAGCGATCGACAATGACGAATTGACGATCGTCTTGGTGCGGATCTCGAACCAGCGGTCGAGGCCGATGTCGAGCGTGATCGACGCGATGATCGCCACCATGATCGCGGGGATGGCGGCGACTAGCGCAAACATCGCCACTATGCGCACATGCAGGCGCGACGCAGCCTTGCCGTGCCGGCGTGCCATCAGGATGCGATGCACCTCGCGGCCGACCAGCAAGATCAGAAACAGGACGAACGCCGCATTAAGCGCAATCAGCGCCAGCGTCGTCCTCGCGTCGGGCGTGATCGGCGTCGCGCCGACCAGAATGGCGAAGGAGATCGCCGCCGTCACCAGCGCACCGGCAACGGCGATCACGCCCGGCAGCGCAAGCAGCCGGCGACCGTCTCGCGCGCCGGTATTGCTGAAAAGCGATTTGCTCAGTGTCGGTGCGTGCAGGGCCATGTCGCCGTCTAGAGCCAGTGATTGCGTCGGATGTATGCAACGCATTGTGGCGATTATGCAACAAGTGTGGCCGAGACGGAAATCTTTCGGCAATCGATCCCCTGGAAAGCGCTCTTAAAGGGATTCGTCTAGACCTGCCTGGACGACTTGTAGACGTTGACGCCGAGTTCGCGAATCTTCTTGCGCAGCGTGTTGCGGTTGAGCCCCAGCAATTCCGCAGCCTTGATCTGGTTACCGCGCGTTGCGGTCATCGAGGCGAGGACCAGCGGATATTCGACCTCGGAGAGGATTCGCTGATAGAGCCCGGCCGGGGGCAAGTCGCCGGCAAACGAGGCAAAATAGCGTTGCAGGAAATGCTCCACCGCCTGGCCGATGGAAAGGTCGTCGGGAATGAGGTTGCCGCCACCTGGAACGACAGGCCTTTCGCCGGTCTTCAACTCCGCCTCGATGATCTCCGCGGAGATCTCGTCCTGCGAATACAGTGCGGCCAGCCTGCGGATGAGATTTTCGAGTTCGCGCACATTACCGGGCCATGGGTAGCGCTTCATCAGCTCGATGCCGCCGGTGGAAATGCGCTTGGTCTGCAAGCCTTCACTGACGCCGAGCTTGAAGAAGTGGCGGACGAGGTCCGGAATGTCCTCCGAGCGCTCGCGCAGCGCCGGCAGCCTGAGCGGCACAACGTTCAAGCGGTAGAACAGGTCCTCGCGGAAAAGCCCCTGATTGATCAGCGTGCGCAGGTCCTTGTTGGTGGCAGCCACGATGCGCACGTCGGTCTTGATCGGCGTGCGGCCGCCGACCGTGGTGTATTCGCCCTGCTGCAGCACACGCAGCAGCCGCGTCTGCGCTTCCATCGGCATGTCGCCGATCTCGTCGAGGAAGAGCGTGCCGCCTTCGGCCTGCTCGAAACGGCCAGTGGAGCGGTTCTGTGCGCCAGTAAAGGCGCCCTTCTCGTGCCCGAATAGTTCCGATTCGATCAGGTCGCGTGGGATCGCCGCCATGTTGATGGCGACGAAGGGGCCACCACGACGACGGCCATATTCATGCAGCGCGCGCGCCACCAGTTCCTTGCCGGTACCCGATTCGCCCGAGATCATCACCGTCAGGTCGGTCTGCATCATGCGCGCCAGCATGCGGTAGATGTCCTGCATGGCCGCCGAGCGGCCGACCAGCGGCATCGTTTCAGGCGGCTCGTCGGCACGCGTATCGATCTTGGGCCGCCGCGGCTCGGAAAGCGCGCGGTTGACGATGTTGAGCAGTTCCGTCAGGTCGAACGGTTTCGGCAGATATTCATAGGCTCCGGTTTCGGAGGCCCGGATCGCGGTCATGAACGTGTTCTGCGCACTCATGACGATGACCGGCAGTTCCGGTCGCGCCTTCTTGATGCGCGGCAGCATGTCGAAGGCGTTCTCGTCGGGCATGACAACGTCGGTGATGACCAGATCGCCCTCGCCCGCCGCCACCCAGCGCCACAGCGTCGAGGCATTGGAGGTGACGCGCACGTCGTGACCGACGCGCGAAAGCGCCTGGTTGAGGACTGTGCGGATGGCCGCATCGTCGTCAGCGACGAGAATATTGCCGCGAACGGTCATTTGCGGTCTCCTTCACCGTCGTCGTCGGTGCCAAACTGGGTTTCTTTCCATGCCGGCATCAGGATACGGAAGGTGGTCCCGCGCGGCGTCGATTCGCATTCAATGATGCCGCCATGCTCGCCGACGATCTTTGCGACCAGCGCCAGACCGAGACCGGAGCCGTTCGGCTTGGTGGTGATGAAGGGATCGAACAGGATCGGCAGGATATCCTCGGAGACACCCGAACCGTTGTCGCGCACGCAGAATTCCAATGGCAGCGACACGCGGTCCTGTGTTCCGGGCACAGAAACGCGAATGCCCGGGCGGAAGGCGGTCGACAGCATGATCTCGCCCTGTGGATCGCTGCCGATCGCCTCGGCGGCATTTTTTACCAGATTGAGGAAGACCTGGATGAGCTGGTCGCGATTGGCAAAAACCGGAGGCAATGATGGATCATAATCCTCCAATATCTTGATCCGCTTGGCAAAACCGTTCTTGGCGATTGCCTTGACATGGTCGAGCACGACATGGATGTTGACGGGGTAGCGGTCGATCGGCCGCTCGTCCGAAAACACCTCCATGCGGTCGACCAGCGAGACAATGCGATCGGTCTCGTCGGTGATCAGCCTGGTCAGTGCGCGATCCTCGTCGGACGCCGACAGTTCAAGCAGCTGCGCGGCACCACGAATGCCGGACAGCGGGTTCTTGATCTCATGGGCAAGCATCGCGGCAAGGCCGGTGACCGAGCGCGCCGCACCGCGATGCGTCATCTGCCGGTCGATCTTGTCGGCCATTGAGCGTTCCTGGAACATTACCACGACGGAGCCTGGAAATTCCGTCACAGGCGCGACGTAGAGATCGACCACCTTCTCGATGCCGAGCCGCGGCGACGACACGTCCACCCGGTATTCGTTGACTGGCGCCCGGCGCTCGCGCACCTGGTCGACAAGCGTCAGCAGCGGGCTGCCGAAAGGAATGAGCTTGTGCAGCGTGTTGCGGGCGAGCATCGTGGCGCTCGAACGGAAAAAATCCTCGGCATCGGCATTGGCGAAGGTGATGAAGCCTTGCGGATCGACCATGATCACCGGCCGACGAATGGTGTTGAGCACAATATGCGCGGCGTCCGCCATATCCGTGCTCTGTGTGACGGTGGCGTTCATGCCGCACTCCGCAGGTTCGCTGCTTCGGGAGCGCTTGAAAATACGTCGCGCAGCAAGGAAATGACGCGCCCAGGCTCGAAAGACGTGAGTATGGCCTTGCGCCGGTCGTCGCTTGTGGCGGCGTGGCGGTCGAGATACCAGCCGAGATGCTTGCGCGCCTGGCGCAATCCGCTTTCCACGCCATAGAGCGTCAGCATGTCTTCGTAATGGGCAATGACGTAATCGGTCAGCGCTTGCGGGCTTTCCGGCATGCCGGATACCGGCTCGGCCAGCGCGGCCGCTACAATGCTGCCGGCGGTCCACGGCGCGCCATAGTGCGCACGGCCGATCATCACCGCGTCGGCGCCGGATTGGTCAAGGATCGACGCAGCCTCTGCCGGCGAGCCGACATCGCCATTGGCAACCACAGGGATCGAGACGGCCTGCTTGACGCGTGCGATGGCACGCCAGTCGGCCGTGCCCTGATAGAACTGGCAACGTGTGCGGCCATGCACCGTCACCATCATCACCCCGGCCTGCTCGGCGCGTCGCGCCAGCATCGGCGCGTTGAGCGCGCCTTCGTCCCAGCCGAGCCGCATTTTGACCGTGACCGGCACGTCGACCGCGCCGACTACCGCTTCGATCAGCGACAGCGCGTGGTCGAGATCTCGCATCAGTGCCGAACCGGCATAGCCGCCCGTCACCTTTTTGGCCGGACAGCCCATGTTGATGTCGACGATGTCGGCGCCTTCGCCGGCTGCGATTCGCGCGCCCTCGGCCATGTGCGCCGCCTCACGGCCGGCAAGCTGGACCATGTGGACAGGCAGCCCGGAATGACGGATGCGCAGGCCGGAACCAGCCCTGCCCTTTGCAAGCTCGCCGCTCGCCACCATTTCCGATACGACCAGCCCGGCGCCATGCGCATGGGCGCGTTGCCGGAACGGTTCGTCGGTGATGCCCGACATGGGCGCGAGAAATACGCGATTGCGGATTCTCACGCCACCCACATCCAGCGGCGAAGCCAATTTGGTCACATCAGGCATGCACAAAAACCAAGCACCTTCGGTTGCTGCACATTCTCTAGCCAGAACGGCGGCAATGTGCAACGCGCAATGTCGTGACATTAAGGCGCATTTGGGAAAAATACGGATCGCCGCACCGCATCAATCCTGGGTCTTCCAAAAGCGATACCACTTTTCGGGATCATGCGTTAAGCGTCTCGGCATGAGAGATGCGAGCGAAAAGCAAGCTGCGGACGACAAGGTCGCCGTGGTCATCGTTGCTGCCGGCCGCGGCGCGCGCGCCGGACAGGCCAAGGGGCCGAAGCAGTACCAGCAAATCGGCGGCGGCGCCGTTATCGCACGCACGCTCGGCGCCTTTCTGACGCATCCGAAGATTGGACCTGTCGTCGTTGCTATCCATGCCGACGACGGCGCGCTTTTCCGCCGTGCGGCCGGTGCGAACGCCGACCGTGTCGTCGCGGTGACCGGCGGTACGTCACGGCAGGAGTCCGTCCGCCTTGGACTGCTGGCGTTGAGAAGCAATGCGCCGGGCCGGGTCTTGATCCATGATGCGGCCCGGCCGTTTGTCGATGCGGAACTGATAGACCGCACGATCGCCGCCATTGGCGAGCGCCAGGGGGCACTGCCTGCCTTGCCGGTTGCCGATACGCTCAAGCGCGAAACGGCCGAAGGCATGATCGGCGAAACCGTGTCCAGGGCCGGGCTTCATGCCGCACAGACACCGCAAGGCTTTCCGTTCTGGCCGATCCTGGCTGCGCACGAAAAGGCTCATCATCTGGGCAAAGCGGATTTCACCGACGATGCGGCAATCGCCGAATGGGCGCATATTCCGGTGAAGATCGTTCCCGGCTCGCCGGACAACGTCAAACTGACCTGGGCACGGGATATTGCAATGGCGGATCAGCGGCTTTCCAGCGCCCCGCGTTTTCCCGACATCCGAACCGGCAATGGCTATGACGTCCATGCGTTCGTGCCCGGCGACCATGTCACCCTGTGCGGCGTCGCCATTCCACACGATAGGAAGTTGTCCGGCCATTCGGATGCCGATGTCGGTCTCCACGCCTTGACCGACGCCCTGCTCGCCACCTGCGGCGCCGGTGACATCGGCACGCATTTCCCGCCCTCCGACCCGCAGTGGAAAGGGGCCGCTTCACGCATCTTCGTCGAACACGCGGTGAAGCTGGTGCGCGCGCGCGGCGGACGCATCGCCAACGCCGATATCACCCTGATCTGCGAGGCGCCGCGCGTCGGCCCGCATCGCGAGGCCATGACCGAAGCGCTTTCGGCAATGCTGCGAATTTCGCGCGATCGCATCTCGATCAAGGCGACAACCAATGAGAAGCTCGGCTTCGTCGGCCGTGAGGAAGGCATAGCGGCCATCGCGACTGCCAGCGTTGTGTTTCCAGGGGATGTCCCTGAATGAGCAATAGCGGTCTCGCAGATGCCCTGCTTAAGGCCTGCCAGCAGCGCGGCATGATGCTGGCGACGGCGGAGAGCTGCACCGGCGGCATGATCATCGCCGCGCTGACCGACATCGCCGGCTCTTCCGCGGTGGTCGATCGCGGCTTCATCACCTATTCCAACCAGGCCAAGACCGAGATGCTCGGCGTCTCGGCCGCTACGCTCGAGGCGCACGGCGCGGTCTCGCGCGAGACTGCGGTGGAGATGGCGGCCGGAGCCTTGGCGCATTCGCCGGCCGGGCTCGCCCTGGCGGTGACCGGCACCGCCGGTCCGGACGGCGGCTCGGCGGAAAAACCTGTCGGCCTGGTCTGGTTCGGCGTTGCCGTGGCTGGCCGGCCGGTAGTCAGCGAATGCCAGCTGTTCGCCGACAAGGGCCGCGATTACATCCGCAGGGAGACGGTCCGTCATGCGCTTGAACTGGGTCTGCGCGCGCTCGCTGCGGATCAGGCCGTCGATGGCGCGCCGTAGATGATTTCGGCCCGTTTCTCGAACGCCTCGGAGAACATGCGGAAGGCGCGGTCGAACATGGTTCCCATCAACGCACCCAAAATGCGGCTCTTGAACTCGTAGTCGATAAAGAAGCAGACGTTGCAACCAGCGCCGTCCGCCGGGTCGAAGCGCCAGACATTGCTCAGATATTTGAAAGGGCCGTCGATGTATTTGACATCTATGGCGTTCTCGTCCGGCTTCAGCAGCACCTGCGTGGTAAAGGTCTCGCGGATCGCCTTGTAGCCGATGCTCATGTCGGCGATGAGCAAGGTGCGCCCGTCGCGTTCCTTGCGTGAGCGAACCGTCAGTGCCTCGCAAAGCGGCAGGAATTGCGGATAGGATTCGACATCGGCGACCAGAGCGAACATCTGCTCCGGCGTATGCGCAACGCGGCGATGGGCTTCGAATTGTGGCATAAAACCAGTGTTAGGCGGACTTTTTGAGAAACGCTTCGCGCGCCGCGCGCAACCTGGCAAAGTCGTCCCCGGCATGGTGCGACGAGCGCGTCAGCGGGCTCGACGCTACCAGCAGGAAGCCCTTGGTCCTGCCGATCGTCTCAAAGGACTTGAATTCCTCCGGCGTGACGAAGCGGATCACCGGATGGTGCTTCTTCGACGGCTGCAGATATTGGCCGATGGTCATGAAGTCGACATTGGCCGAACGCAAATCGTCCATCAGCTGCAGAATTTCGTTCCGCTCCTCGCCAAGGCCGACCATGATGCCGGACTTGGTGAAGATCGAGGGGTCAAGCTCCTTGACCCGCTGCAAGAGCCTGATCGAGTGGAAATAGCGCGCGCCCGGCCGAACCGTCAGATAGTTAGACGGCACGGTCTCGAGATTATGGTTGAAAACATCCGGCCTGGCCGCCACCACGATCTCCAGCGCACCGTCCTTGCGCAGGAAATCGGGCGTCAGGATTTCGATCGTCGTCGACGGGGTTGCTGCCCTGATCGCACGGATGACATCAGCAAAATGCTGGGCCCCGCCGTCGGCCAGATCGTCGCGATCGACGGAGGTGATGACGACATGGCTCAAGCCCATTTGCTTGACCGCATGCGCGACGCGCGCCGGCTCGTCGGGATCGAGTGCGGTCGGGATGCCGGTGGCGACATTGCAAAAGGCGCAGGCCCGCGTGCAGATCTCGCCCATGATCATGAAGGTGGCGTGCTTCTTCTCCCAGCACTCGCCGATATTGGGGCAGCCCGCCTCTTCGCAAACCGTCACCAGTTTGTGAGACTTCACGATTTCGCGCGTCTCGGCATAGCCTTTCGACATCGGCGCCTTGACGCGGATCCAGTCAGGCTTGCGCAGTACGTCCTGATCCGGCTTGTGCGCCTTTTCGGGATGCCGCAGGCGCGGCGCATTGGCAATCGTGTCGAGGACGGTGACCATGTGAAACCCGGCTCATTGGCAAGCGCTTGTCCAGCGCTCGCTCTACCCACGTCATCTAGGACTTTTCGGAGAAAAGAAAAAGGCCGCGATCACGCATGCCGCGGTGGCCTTTTTCGCATAGCAAGTGCCGACAGAGGTTAGCGGCGCACCAGTCGTCCGACCGCAATCAGAATGCAGGCACCGATGAAGCCGGTGATCAGATAGGCTATCCAGCCGACGCCGAAGATGCCGATGTTCAGGGCCTGCAAGATGGCATTCAACACTATTGCGCCGACAATGCCGAGAACGATGTTCATGAGGATGCCGGTATTGCTCTTCATGACCATCTCGGCGAGCCATCCCGCCAGGCCGCCGATGATGATGGCTGCAACCCAGCCCACGCCGTTCATTTCCATATGCCCTCTCCTTGTATGATGGATGATGCCTGCGAAACGAATTGCTCTGCCGTCGAGTTCCTCTGTGTCTTCCGTGTGAGACTCGCCCAACTAATTTATCATGCATTCAGTGCGCGGCCATAGGCGTCGAGTACACTCTCCTTCATCATCTCCGACAGCGTCGGGTGCGGGAAGATCGTGTGCATCAGCTCTTCCTCGGTGGTCTCCAGATTCATCGCCACGACGAAGCCCTGGATCAGTTCGGTTACTTCTGCGCCGACCATGTGGGCACCCAGCAACTGGCCGGTCTTCTTGTCGAAAATGGTCTTGACGAAGCCTTGGTCTTCGCCCAGCGCAATCGCCTTGCCGTTTGCGGCGAACTGGAAGCGGCCGACGCGGATGTCCTTGCCATCGGCTTTCGCTTTGGCTTCCGTCAGTCCGACCGAGGCGACTTGCGGATTGCAATAGGTGCAGCCCGGGATCTTCAGCTTGTCGATGGCATGCACGCCGGGGAAATTGGCGATCTTTTCCACACAGACCACGCCCTCATGCTCGGCCTTGTGGGCGAGCATCGGCGGTCCGGCAACGTCGCCGATGGCGTAGACGCCCGGCACATTTGTCTTGCCGTAGCCGTCGACGACGACGCAACCGCGGTCCGTCTTCACGCCGAGCGTCTCGAGGCCGAGGTTTTCGATGTTACCCTGTACGCCGACGGCCGAGATCATACGATCGGCGGTGATCTTCTCGACCTTGCCGTCCTTCATCTCGACATGCGCCGTGACCGAGTTAGTGCCCTGCTCGACCTTGGTCACCTTGGCTTCTAGAATGATCTTCATGCCCTGCTTCTCGAACTGCTTCTGCGCGAATTTCGAGACCTCGGCGTCCTCGACCGGCATCACAGCCGGCAGCAGTTCGACCACCGTCACCTCGGCGCCCATGGTGCGGTAGAACGAGGCGAACTCGATGCCGATGGCGCCCGAGCCCATCACCAGCAGCGATTTCGGCATCTCTTTCGGCACCATGGCCTCGAAATAGGTCCAGATCAACTTGCCGTCCGGCTCGATGCCGGGCAATGCGCGCGGCCTCGCTCCGGTCGCCAGAATGATGTGCTTGGCGCTGTAGGTGCCCTCGCCCTTGACGCCCTTGGGCGCCGGCGGCTGCGGCTCCATCGGCTTCTTCGACGATTTCGACACGACGATCTCGCCAGGTTTGGTCAGCTTGGCTTCGCCCCAGATGACGTCAACCTTGTTCTTTTTCATCAGGAAGCCGACGCCGCCGTTGAGCCGCAGCGAGACCTTTCGCGAGCGATCGACGACGGCGGCTGTGTCGACGCTGACCTTGCCATCGATCTTCAGGCCGTAGTCCTTCAGATGATCCGAATAGTGCATGATCTCGGCGGAGCGCAGCAGCGCTTTGGTCGGAATGCAGCCCCAGTTGAGGCAGATGCCGCCCAAGTGCTCGCGCTCGACGATCGCCGTCTTGAAGCCAAGCTGGGCCGAACGCACTGCAGTGACATAGCCGCCGGGGCCGGAGCCGATGATGATGACGTCGTAGTTCTCAGCCACGGCTTTCTCCTTCACAATTCCAACATGAGGCGCACGAGCGGCGCCAGCGCTTGCCCGACGTTCCGCGTGTTTTCTGCGTCCAGGTGGACGCCGTCGAGCGGCGTGGTTTTGGCTACCGTGCCGGCATCGAAGAAGCCGCAGCCGGCCTCGTCGGCAAGGGCGGAATATTGCGGCGCCAGCCGCTTTGACGCGTCATCGCCGCCGGCGAACATTTCCTTGAACTCGGCGTTTTCCGTGCGGCTGACTACGGGCGGCGCGACGATCAGGATCTGCGGCGCCGGCCAATCGAACGGGTAATCGTGACCGCGCACGATATCGATCAGGCGTTGCATGCCTTGCTTGGCCGCGACCGGATTACCATGAATCCACGGCTTCATATCGTTGGCGCCGAGCATGATGACGATCAAGTCGATCGGTGCGTGCGTCGTCAGGATGGTTGGCAACAGCCTTGCGCCATTGCGGTCCGCTCCGGCCAAGTGATCGTCAAAGGCGGTGGTTCGGCCATTCAGGCCTTCGGCGATGACCTCGACGCCGCTGCCCAATGCCGCCTGCAGCACGCTCGGCCAGCGATCTTCCAGCGGATGCCGGCCGAGGTTTGCCGCGTCATAGCCCCAGGTAAGCGAATCGCCGTAGCAGAGGACCGTCTTCATGTGCCTGCCCCGCCGAAACCCGGTTGCGAGCGCGCCAATCGCCAGCGCACGAAAAGCCACTGGACCAGCACCGTAGCGATGCCTGGCAGGACGAGACCTGCGACTACGGGAAGATCGCCCGACCACTGGCTCTTGCCTGGGGGCTGGGAGAAAGTCCAGCCGATCAGGGCAACTCCAACGAGCACAAAAAACGCTACCCCTATGGTCGCCGTCAGCTTTGTTGCCCGTCGTGGGTCCGACATGAATTGTGCGATGAAGAACGCGACCGTCACGAGGACGGTGACGAGAGCCGAGATCATGAACACAAGGATGTACTCTACGTCGGCATTGGTAGCGACGGCGAGCCACTGCGCCACCAATCCGCCCGCCAAACCGGAAAGAAAGAAGGCAAAAAGGCTGGTGAAGAATTTCCGCACCGCCCTGTTCCCCTCTCTTAAACCAGCATGCCCATCGGGTTTTCGACCATGCGTTTGAAGGCGACGAGCAACTCGGCGCCGAGCGCACCGTCGACGGCGCGGTGATCGGTCGACAACGTCACCGACATGATCGTGGCGATCTTGATCTCGCCGTTCTTCACCACTGCGCGTTGCTCGCCGGCGCCGACCGCCAGGATCGTCGCATGCGGCGGGTTGATGACGGCAGAAAAATCCTTGACGCCGAACATACCGAGATTGGACACCGCCGTGGTGCCGCCCTGATATTCTTCCGGTTTCAGCTTGCGACTACGGGCGCGGCCGGCAAGATCCTTCATCTCGTTGGAGATGACGGACAGCGTCTTTTCATCGGCACGCCGGATGATCGGGGTGATCAGGCCGCCGGGGATCGACACGGCAACGCCGACATCGGCATGCTTGTGCTTGACCATGGCGTTTTCTGTCCACGACACATTGGCATCCGGCACCGCCATCAGCGCCATGGCCAGAGCCTTGATAACCATGTCGTTGACCGAAAGCTTGTAGGCCGGCGTTTCGCCCTTCTCGGTCTTCTTCGCCGGGGCGGCCGCATTGATCTGCGTGCGCAGGGCCAGAAGCGCGTCGAGCTCGCAGTCGAGCGTCAGATAGAAATGCGGGATGGTGGTTTTGGCCTCGACCAGCCGCCGCGCAATGGTCTTGCGCATATTGTCGTGGGGGACCAGCTCGTAGGAGCCTTCGGCAAACAGTTTGAGCACCTGCTCGTCGGACATTGGTTTGGGTGCTGCGGCCGCAGGCGCCGGAGCGCCGGCGGGCGCCGCTTTTGCTGCTGGTGCCGCCTTGGCGCCGCCACTGGAAATTGCGGCATCGACATCGGCCTTTACCACGCGGCCGCGGGGGCCGGAGCCTGTCAGCGCCGCGACATCTATACCAGCTTCGCTGGCGATGCGCCGGGCCAGCGGCGAGGCGAAGATGCGCTCACCGTTTGCGGATTGGCTGATCTCCCCCCGTGTGGGGGAGATGGCCGGCAGGCCAGAGGGGGGCGCCTCGCTCCCTGCGGCAGGAGGGACAGCGCCCCCCTCTGTCGACTTCGTCGACATCTCCCCCACGGGTGGGGAGATTGGTGCTTTGTCCTGCTTCGCCTCAGCCTTTGCCGGCGCGGCGCCGTCACCGCTTTTCGCGGCGGCCGCCGCATCCTCGCCCTCAGCCGCCAACACCGCGATCAGCGCATTGACCTTGACGCCTTCAGTGCCGGCCGGAACCACCAGCTTGGCAACCGTGCCTTCGTCGACGGCTTCGACTTCCATCGTTGCCTTGTCGGTCTCGATCTCGGCAATCACGTCGCCGGGCGAAACCTTGTCGCCCTCCTTGACCAGCCACTTGGAAAGGTTGCCCTCTTCCATTGTGGGCGACAGCGCCGGCATGGTGATGTTGATAGGCATTTTGTCCTCCCGCCCTGCTCAGCGATACGTGACGGCTTTGACCGCCTCGACGACCTCGCCGACATTGGGCAGCGCCAGCTTTTCGAGGTTCGCCGCATAGGGCATCGGCACGTCCTTGCCGGCAATTGTAATGACCGGTGCATCGAGGAAATCGAAGGCGCGCTGCGAGACCTGATTGGCGACATGGTCGCCGACCGAGTTCTGCGGAAAGCCTTCCTCGACCACCACGAGGCGATTGGTCTTTTTGACCGAGGCGATGATCGTGTCGAAGTCGAGCGGGCGGATGGTGCGCAAGTCGATTATCTCGGCATCGATGCCCATGCCGCGCAACTCCGCCTCGGCCTTGATCACGTAGGTCATACCGATGCCGAACGAGACGATGGTCACGTCCTTGCCGGATTTGTGAATGCGCGCCTTGCCGATCGGCAGCACGAAATCGTCCATCTTCGGCACGTCGAAGGAGTGGCCGTAAAGGATTTCGTTCTCGAGGAAGATGACCGGGTTCGGGTCACGGATCGCCGCCTTGAGCAGACCCTTGGCGTCGGCGGCGGTATAGGGCATCACCACCTTCAACCCGGGAACATGGCTGTACCAGGCGGCATAGCATTGCGAATGCTGCGCGGCGACGCGGGCAGCCGCGCCGTTCGGGCCGCGAAAGACGATCGGGGCGCCCATCTGGCCGCCGGACATGTAGAGCGTCTTGGCGGCTGAATTGATGATCTGGTCGATCGCCTGCATGGCGAAGTTGAAGGTCATGAATTCGACGATCGGCTTCAGGCCGGCCATCGCCGCGCCAACACCAACGCCGGCAAAGCCGTGCTCGGTGATCGGCGTGTCGACTACGCGCCGCGGACCGAATTCCTGCAACAGGCCTTGTGTGATCTTGTAGGCGCCCTGGTACTCGGCGACTTCCTCGCCCATGACGAAGACGTCGCCGTCGCGGCGCATTTCCTCAGCCATTGCGTCGCGCAACGCTTCACGCACCGTGGTCGAGACCATTTCGGTGCCGGCCGGGATGTCCGGATCGGCGGCAATTTCCAGCCTGGGTGCGGCGGCAACAGGTGCTGCCGCTTCGCTCTTGGCCGGAGCAGCAACGGGGGGCGGAGCAGCCGCGGGCGCTGCCGCTTGCGACACGACAGCCTCCTCGCCAATGCCTTCGCCCGCCTCGTCGATGTCTTCGCCATCGACGGCCAGCACAGCGATCAGTGTGTTGACCTTGACGCCTTCGGTGCCGGCAGGAACCACGATCTTGGCAAGCGTGCCGTCGTCGACGGCTTCGACTTCCATCGTTGCCTTGTCGGTCTCGATTTCGGCAATGGCGTCACCGGCCGCGACCTTGTCGCCTTCTTTCTTCAACCACTTCGAAACATTACCCTCTTCCATGGTCGGCGAGAGGGCGGGCATGAGAATTTCGATCGGCATGTCCTTGCCCTCTCGTTAAAGTACGATGTCGGTCCAGAGCTCGGACGGATCTGGCTCCGCGTCGTTCTGGGCAAATTCTGCGGCGTCGGCGACAACGTCGCGGACTTCCTTGTCGATGGCCTTGAGTTCGTCCTCGCTTGCCCATTTCTTATCGAGCAGCCGCGCCTTAACCTGCTCGATCGGGTCACGTTCGGAGCGCATTTTCTGCACTTCTTCCTTGGAGCGGTATTTAGCCGGATCCGACATCGAATGGCCGCGGTAACGATAGGTCTGCATTTCGAGAATGAGCGGCCCGTTGCCGGCGCGGCACCATTCGGCGGCGAGGTCGCCGGCTGCCTTTACAGCGCGCACATCCATGCCGTCGACCTGGATGCCTGGAATCTTGAAGGACGCGCCGCGGTGCGAGAAATCCGTCTCGGCCGACGAGCGCGAGACCGAGGTGCCCATGGCGTAGCGGTTGTTCTCGATGATGTAGATCACCGGAAGCTTCCACAGCGAGGCCATGTTGAAGCTTTCGTAGACTTGGCCTTGATTCGCCGCGCCATCGCCGAAATAGGTCAGCGTCACATTGTTGTTGCCGCGATAGCGGTTGGCGAACGCAATGCCGGTGCCGAGCGACACTTGCGCGCCGACGATGCCGTGGCCGCCGTAAAAATGCTTCTCCTTGGAGAACATGTGCATCGAGCCGCCCTTGCCTCTGGACAGGCCGCTACGGCGCCCGGTCAGTTCGGCCATGACGCCGCGCGGCGACAACTCCATGGCCAGCATATGACCATGGTCGCGATAGGCGGTGATCATCTGGTCGCCATCGATCAGCGCCATCTTCATGCCGGTAACGACCGCTTCCTGCCCGATGTAGAGGTGGCAGAAACCGCCGATGAAGCCCATGCCGTAAAGCTGGCCGGCCTTTTCCTCGAAGCGGCGGATGAGCAGCATGCGCCGGTAGGCGGCAAGCTCCTGGTCTTTGGTGAATTCAACAGGCTTTGGGGTGGAAAGGCCCGGCGTTTTGCCGTCCGATTTGGATTTGGCAGGCGCTTTTCTGGTGGCGGTGGCCATGCATCACTCCCTGTTGGCGTCTCTTGGCGGACAGCGAGGGAGATCAGTTCTCCCACCGATTTGAGGCAGGCTAACATGCAGGGAAGGCTTTCGCCATGCCGAAAACGCATGGCTGTCATGCATCTAAGCAATTAAAATCATTGCAAATATCACCGATTAACTGAAATCCGGTTATCTTGCAACCGGCAGCATGATGGTGATCTCGTCCGCGTGGGACAGATTAAGCGCCTTGCGCGCCTGCTCGTCCAGCATGTCCTTCTCCAGGGTGCCCTCATGCATCAGCTGAACGCGGCGCTCGAGATCGATCCGGCGCGCCCTGACGGCATCGAGCCTGCCCTGCAATTCGGCAGTCTCAGCTTCGAGCTGATACTTGGAATAGATGCCGAACTCGCCATGATAGGCATGGAAGCCGAAATAAGTCAGGAACACCACGCAGAGCGAGGGGATGATCAGCCGGCCGGTGTTTCTTTGCTTGTGCTGGCGTGTCCACATGGTCCGAATCCTCTACGCCGCCTTTGTCGCCCGATTGTGCTTAATGGACGGTTACAGCCTGTTGGATTCAGAGCCAGGAAGCAAAAAAGGGCGGGAATGTCCCCGCCCTCGCCGCCACGGATTTTCTCTCGAAATCAGCTTTTCACGATCGACTTGCCGGCATATCGCGCCTGCTTGCCGAGCTCCTCCTCAATGCGGATGAGCTGGTTGTACTTGGCCATGCGATCCGAGCGTGACAGCGAGCCCGTCTTGATCTGCCCGCAATTGGTGGCAACGGCGAGGTCGGCGATGGTCGAATCCTCGGTCTCGCCCGAGCGGTGCGACATCACCGCGGTATAGCCGGCCTTGTGCGCGGTCTCGACGGCGTCGAGCGTTTCGGTAAGCGAGCCGATCTGGTTGACCTTGACCAGGATCGAATTGGCGACACCCATGCGGATGCCGTCGCGCAGCCGCGCCGTGTTGGTGACGAACAGATCGTCGCCAACCAGCTGCGTTTGCTTGCCGATGAGATCGGTCAGTATTTTCCAACCGTCCCAGTCATCCTCCGCCAGGCCGTCCTCAATGGTGATGATCGGGTAGTCGGCAGCAAGTTTGGCCAGATATCTGGCCTGCACCTTCGGGTCGCGGGTTTTCCTCTCGCCTTCATAGACGTAGTTGCCATCCTTGAAGAATTCGGTCGCCGCGCAGTCGAGGCCTAGCGCAACCTCCTCGCCGGGCTTGAAGCCAGCCTGCTCGATCGATTCCATGATGAAGTCGAGCGCGGCCGGCGCGCTCTTCAGGTTGGGGGCAAAGCCGCCCTCGTCGCCGACATTGGTGTTATGGCCGGCGTCCTTCAGCTTCTTTCGCAGCGTATGAAAGATCTCCGAGCCCCAGCGCACGCCGTCGCGCAGCGTCGGCGCGCCGATCGGCAGGATCATGAATTCCTGGAAATCGATCGGGTTGTCGGCATGCGCGCCGCCATTGATGATGTTCATCATAGGCACCGGCAGCACATGGGCCTTGGTGCCGCCGACATAACGATAGAGCGGCAGGTCGGCCGCTTCGGCCGCAGCCTTGGCCACAGCCAGCGACACGCCGAGGATGGCATTGGCGCCGAGCCGGCTCTTATTGGGCGTACCATCGAGCTCGATCATGGTCTGGTCGATATGGATCTGATTCTCTGCCTCCATGCCGCCGATCGCCTCGAACAGCTCGCCGTTCACCGCCTCGACCGCCGTGAGCACGCCCTTGCCGAGATAGCGGGGGCCGCCATCGCGCAGTTCGACCGCCTCATGCGCGCCGGTCGAGGCGCCGGAAGGCACCGCGGCGCGACCCATCGAACCGTCTTCGAGCACGACGTCGACCTCGACGGTCGGATTTCCGCGGCTGTCCAGGATTTCACGCCCGACAATGTCGATGATGGCCGTCATTGCGATGTCCCCGATTGATCGATTGAAGCGTCGCGCACCTCTTAGCCAAAGCGCCGCAAAACGCAATCGGGGCACTTGCAAATATTGCCCGTGCGCTACGGATTCACGAAGCACGAAGCGCTGTCATCATTTGTCATACGCGGCATGCCGGTTTCTGGTTTATGGCTGTTGTCGCGCGGGGCGAAACAGGAGGAGTTTCGCCATGTCCCAGTTGAGCGGTATTGTGAGTTTGTTCCTGATCGCGGCTGCGTTCCTGACGTCGTGCGACAATCAGCAACCCCCGCAGGGATCGTCGCCTTTGCCGGCCCTGCAGATTGCGCAGTAGCATCCCGCCACATCGAAAGGCCCCCGATTTCCCGGGGGCCTTTTTGATTCCAGGAGACTTAGTCAGTGCCAGTAAGGTCAGTGCCAGTAAGGCTCGACCTTGTAGTAGTTGTATGAGGCATCACGCGCGGCCTCGCCGTCGGCGCCGGTCAACTCGTTGATCGAATAGGAAGGAGCGGCCATCAGCTGGTCTTTGGTGAACGGCACGACATAGCCGCCCTTGTTCTCGTCATAGTCAAGGCTCGCCCACGGAATGGCGTGGTATTTCTCGCCGATGCCGAGAAATCCACCAAAACCGATCACGGCAAACATGATTCCGTTCGACAGCTTGTCGAGCATGACGTCCTCGATGTCGCCGATATGAGTGCCTTCCGTATTGTAGACCGATGTGCCGATAACCCGCGAAGCGGCGATGGCTTCGGTGTGTCCCGTCTGGGTCGTCATGGTGTGCTCCTCGTCGTCGTTGACATTAGATTTTGACAATGAGGGCCGCGGGCTAAGGTTCCAGGCAGGTTCGAAATTCTTCAAAGTTTCCTGGCGGCGCTGCTGTGGCGCAACTGCTGGTTCAACCCACGCTTTTGGCAATGCGATCGAACGCCATCAGCCGTTCAAGCAATGCGGGAAGATCCTTTAGCGGCACCATGTTGGGACCGTCGGAAGGCGCGTTGTCGGGGTCCTGGTGCGTCTCGATGAAGACGCCGGCGACGCCAACCGCGACGGCCGCGCGCGCCAGCGTCTCGACAAAGCGCCGGTCGCCGCCAGACGAACCGCCCTGCCCACCCGGCTGCTGCACGGAATGGGTGGCATCGAAAATCACCGGCGCGCCGATCTCGGCCATGATCGGCAGCGCCCGCATGTCGGACACCAGGGTGTTGTAACCAAAGGATGCGCCGCGCTCGGTGACCAAGACATTGGCGTTGCCGGAGCCGATGATTTTGGCGACGACGTTCTTCATGTCCCACGGCGCGAGGAATTGCCCCTTCTTCACATTGACCACCTTGCCGGTTTTTGCCGCAGCAATCAGCAAATCGGTCTGGCGGCTGAGGAAGGCAGGAATCTGCAGGATATCGGCATGAAGCGCGACGATCGCGCATTGTTCCTCAGTGTGGACGTCGGTCAGGATCGGCAAGGCAAAATTCTTGCGCAAGTCGTCGAAGATCGGCATTGCCGCTTCAAGTCCCGCGCCGCGCGTGCCGCCAAGCGAGGTGCGATTGGCCTTGTCGTAGCTGGTCTTGTAGACGAGCCCAATGCCGAGCCTGTCGGTCAATTCCTTTAGCGCACCGGCCATGTCGAAAGCGTGCTGCCGCGATTCCAGCTGGCATGGACCAGCGATCAGCGATAGGGGCGCGCTGTTGCCGAAAATGACTTTGCCGACCGCAACGGAAGAGTTCGGCATCAGTGGATTGAGCTTGTTCATGCGATCTCCCGGAAAATGAAGGCTGCGCCCTGCCCTGGCGCCGGCGGCACGATGGTATCACCGCCGCGCATGTGGTGTTCGACAGAATTGGCTGCAAGCAGCTTGGCGACGGCATCGCCGTGCCTAATCGAAAAGACGATCCCAGCAAAGCGGAGTTCAGATGGTGCGCCGGCAGGAATGCCGAAGCGTGCCGAATAGGCTGCAGGATCCAGAACGGTCACGACGGCATTCGGCAGCTCATAGACAGTGCCGCCGCCCTGCGCCTCGATTCCGGCTGCGATCGAAATCAAACGGCCTTGTTCGAAAGGTTCGCCAGTGACTGCCACGACTTCGACAATGCCGGTTGCGCCATTAGCGTGGGCCTGCAACGCAGTGCGGTCAACGTTCGGCGCATTGATCCGCTCGCAGGCGAAGAGAAAAGCGTCCGCTGTCTTGCCTGTAGCCGCGAAGGCCAGTTTGAACGATGCGGTGTCGCTCTTTCCCGCCGCATCGGTGAAGGCGCGCGAAAAGCTTAGCGCGTCTCCCGCCGACAGACCGGCTTCCATGTAGCGCGCGTGGTCCGCGGCGGCGCTTTCGGTGCCCAGCGCCACGGCAGAAAATCCTTCATCGCCGTTTTCTTCGCGATACGTGCGATCACGCACGACAAAGACATTGCGGTTCGCGATCGCCGTTGCCACGGCCTGCCGGTCAGCGACCGCGAGCGGCTCGAGATAGGTGCCGTCGGTGAGAAAGACACAGCAGTTTTGCGTTCCGAAAGGGTGGATACCTGTCGGCGCAACGGTAAAGCCGAGCAGGGCCAAGCGCGCCCGCGCAACATCGAGGCTTGCTGTCGGCAGCACCAGGTGATCGAGCGGATGAGGCCTTGCGGGGGTGTTTTCGGTCATGTCCCGCGCGATGTGCCTCATTCCTGAAAATGGTTCAAGGGCTTAGCCGGTGCCTCAGCGGCGATCGCAGGCCTCGGCCGCGAGGAGCCGACTTGCCGCCCGCAAAAATCATCCTAGCTCATTGCTATGGGAAGAGACCTTTTCATCGCCCTAGCCGTTATTGCGATAGCAGTTATCGCCGTGCTGATCTGGAACGCGCCAAAGCGGCCGGGCGTCGATCCGACCGAAACCTCCGCGGCTCAGACGGAGTGAAGCGGGCTACGGCGCGGAGCCCCTCCGCGACGTCAAATCTGCCTTGGGAGGCGGTCAACTTGCAACGATGTCGGCCGAATAGCGTAATTCGCGCAGAGGTTTGACCCGGCTGGTCGTCTCTGCATAGAGCGGATGCGCCTTGTAGGCGGCGAGCGCCGCTTCGTCCTCGAACTCGGCGTAGACGACCACATCGATCTCATCCGAGAGCGGGTCGACCTTGGTGTTGAGCGTTACCTCGAAATGACGCGAATGAGGTATCTTGCCAAGCGCCAGGAGGCCCGTGCGCACTGCCTCGACATCCGCTTTATGCCGTGCGCTGAAGAAAACGATATGCCGGATCAACCCAGCCTCCTCGACCGTTGGACCGGCGTTCTTTTGTGTCAGCGGCAGCGTGCCGTCAATCGGCAGGTTTGTCGCGTCTGCGAACCATAGCTGCGAAGAGAAACTACACCATGCTCGTTACATAGTGCACGATGCGGGTCACCTCCCTGACCGTCCTGTCGAGGTAGCGGCCTTGGTTGTAAATGCCGTCCCAGATCAGGAAAAATGTGACGGTCGTGATGACGATGACATAACGCATGACTAAAACTAGCGCATATGGACGGTTGCAACCATAGCGATTCCAACGCTGCTGGGGACCCTCCCCGAATCTTAATGGCCTTTGTGGTCTGTCTGCTGCGATGCTTGCTGGCCAGAATGGCGCTACCGCCACAGGGCGCCTTGGAAAGATAACCCGCTCGGCTTCGACGACCGCTCCCCGCCTCGATCGACCGACTGCGACACGATTATTCCGGCGGGATTTCGACGGACGCGCAGGATCTGGCCGCCGTCAAGCGGCGTTTCGCACCACCTGCTTGCAGAGGCCTCCTGTCTCAAACGGACTGGCCGTATGGGGGCAGTATCTTAACGCTGAGACAGTTTCGAGCCGACCTTCAAATCCTCGCCTCAAAGAGTGATGCGGTATTTTGCAAAGCCCGCTTCGCCCTCGCCCGCCGGCTCGATCTTCAGCGACTTCACTTGCGCAATAAACTCCTTCGCCTTGGCGCCGGTCTCGAATACGACGCTGGTTCCCGGCAGTGGCGCAAACGACCAGTTGGCGTCCGCCGACGGGTTGATGGTGCCTTTGCTTACGATATAGCGCACGATCACATCGCGGTTGGTGTCGGGCGCTTCGTAGATGATCTTCGAGGCATTGATCTCCGGGAAATTGCCCCCGCCGCCGGCTCGGTAGTTGTTGGTGGCGACGACGAATTTCCGCTTGAGATCAATCGGTTTGCCGTCGAACATCAAGTCAATGATGCGGGTCGAGCCAGCATTCACCAGCCCGCCCTTCGAATCATATTTCGGTGACTGCGACAGATCGATCTTGTATGTGACGCCGTCGATCACGTCGAAATTATAGGATGGGAAGTCAGTGTTGATGAGCGCCTGGTCGGCTTTGCCCGGTTCGATCCGGTTGAAGATGCCGGCCGACATTTCCAGCCATTCTTTCACCTCTGCCCCGGTGATTTCAACGGCGCGCACCGTGTTTGGATAGAGGTAGAGGTCGGCGACGTTCTTGATGGCGATATCGCCCACCGCCACGTCGGTGTAATAGTCGGCGCCGTTGCGCCCGCCCGCCTTGAACGGTGCCGCCGCCGACAACAGCGGCATATCCTTCCACTCTGTGTTCTTCAGGATGTCCTTCAAGTACCAGTTCTGCGCCTGGCTGACGATCTGCACCGATGGATCATCGGCGACCAGCGCAAAATAGGAATAGAGCGGCGCCGAGGTTTTGCCGACCGGCCGGCGCACATAGGCAAGCGTCGCCTCGTGGTCCTGTTTGAGCCCGTCGATGATGCGCTGGTCGTCCGCGACGGTCGGCTTGTTCGTCTTGTCGACCCGCTCAAAGATCGGCCTGGCCTCAGAGGTCGCCGAGACGATTTTCCACGTCGATCCGTCGCGCTCCAGCAACAGATCGATCAGCCCCATGTGCGAGCCCCAGAAGCCGGCCATGACGGCGGGCTTGCCTTGCAACGTGCCTTTCGCCGTATCGACGGCTTCCAGCGACTGAAAGTCCTTCTTGCCGGGGAAGACCAGATGCTGGTGACCGGTGAACACCGCATCGATACCTTCGACACCGGCAACGAAGAAGGAGGCGTTCTCCATCATGTCACTTTGCTTCACGTCGATGCCGGAATGGGAGAGCGCAATGACGATGTCGGCGCCTTCTTCCTTCATTTGCGGCACCCACGCCTTGGCCGCCTCGACGATGTCGCGTGTTTTGACGCTGCCCTCGAGATTTTTCAGGTCCCAGACCATGATCTGCGGCGGCACGAAGCCGATGATGCCGATCCTGATCGGTTGCTCGGCGCCCGACCCGTCTTTGATCTTCCTGTCGAGGATGACGTAAGGCTTGAGATAAAGCCTGTCGTCGCGCGGGTTCGCGGCGAGCTCCGTGCCGCGGATCAAATTCGCGCAGACAAATGGGAAATTGGCACCGGCCAGCACCTTGTCCATGAACGACAGGCCGTAGTTGAACTCGTGGTTGCCGAGGGTCGAGCATTCGTAGCCGAGCAGGTTCATGCCCTTCATGACCGGATGCAGATCGCCATCCTTCATCCCCCTCTCGTAGGCGATGTAGTCGCCCATCGGGTTGCCTTGCAGAAGGTCGCCATTATCGATCAGCATCGTGTTGGTTGCTTCCTTGCGCACGGCTTCAATCAACGATGCCGTTCGCGACAGCCCCATCGTGTCGTTAGCTTTGTCGGCGTAGTAGTCGTAAGGCAGCACATTCACGTGGATGTCGGTCGTCTCCATAATCCTCAGATGCGCCTGATTGGCTTGAGCCCGGGCGGAGAACGGGTGCAGCATGATCAGCGCTCCGCTGGCGGCGACGCCGGCGAGGAAATCGCGGCGTGAGACGAGGTGGCGCAATTGGGACATTCGTTTTCTCTTTCTTCCACGACGTGACAAGTCCTGCCCGAAGCAAAGCTTCGCGCCGAAATCCAGTCGAGTCCAGAAGCCGATTCCATCAAGAGGAGGTGACGCGCCGATGAATGTCCGGCAGCGAACAATCAGCCCTTGTCGTCGTCGCCCTGCGTGATCAGCCGCGCGCTGCGCTGACCGGTGAAGTAGATCCATAGCCAACTCAGGGAAACCGCAAGCCGGTTACGAAAGCCGATCAGGAAGTAGATATGCGCCAAGCCCCATAGCCACCAGGCAAGCCGGCCGGTAAGCTTGATCCAGCCGAAATCGATGGCCGCGGCGCGCTTGCCGATCGTCGCCAGGTCGCCGTCATGCCTGTAGCTGAAAGGACGCGGTGTCGTGTCACCGGTAAGCCTTGCCTTGATCGTCGCGGCGACATGCCGTCCCTGCTGCTTGGCGGCGGGCGCGACGCCCGGCACCAGCCGGCCATCCGGCCGCAGGACGTGCGCTGCGTCACCGATGACGAAAATCTCCGGGTTTCCCGGCACACTCAAGTCGGGCTCGACAAGCACCCTGCCCGCGCGGTCCGCTGCCGCGCCGAGCCATTCGGCGGCCGGCGAAGCGGCGACGCCCGCCGCCCACAGGATTGTCCTGGCCGGCAAATGTGTGTCGCCGAAGACGACACCCTCGGCATCGCAGCGCGTAACCGCCCGGCCGAGTTCGACGGTCACGCCGAGCCGTTCGAGCGCCTTCGTTGCATAATCGGAGAGTTCGGGAGCGAAATTGGAGAGGATGCGGTCACCGGCCTCAATCAGCACCACACGCGTCTGCCGCGTGTCGATGTTGCGGAACTCGCCGCGCAGCGTGTCGTGCGCCAGCTCGGCAATGGTGCCGGCCAGTTCCACGCCGGTCGGCCCGCCGCCGACGATCGCCAGGGTCAGCAATGCCTGGCGCTGGGCGGGATCGGTTTCCCGCTCGGCCTGCTCGAAAGCCAAAAGAATACGCCGTCGAATGGTGGTGGCGTCCTCCAGCGTCTTCAGGCCAGGGGCGAACGGTTCCCATTCGTCATGGCCGAAATAGGCGTGCCGCGCGCCGGTGGCCAGCACCAGCGTGTCGTAAGCGACCGTGCCGCCGTCCTGCAGCAGCACGCGCTTGCCGGTGCGGTCGATGCCGGTAACGGTGGCGAGCAGCGTCGTCACGTCCTTGCGCCTGCGCAGAAGATGGCGGATCGGCCAGGCGACTTCGGAGGTGGCCAGCGCCGTCGTCGCCACCTGGTAGAGCAGCGGCTGAAAAAGGTGATGATTGCGCCTGTCGATCATCGTGATGCGCACCGGCGAGCCGGCTAGTGCGCGGGTGAACTCGAGGCCGCCGAAACCGGCACCTACGACGACGACGTGATGGTTGGCTGTGTTCATCTCGCTCATCCCTCTCGCCAAGGCTGATGTAAGTATCATTGTGCAGTGCAGCAATGCCTGCGCTGCAACTACCTGGGAGTCGTCGCTTGATGTCGTGAATACGCATGCTGCGGACTCGTTCCCGGATATAGCCTGCGTCCAGGATACTACTTGGTTGGAACTGTATTGCAGGTGAAGCATGGCTAGCGATGAAGACGAAGGCTCAGCGCAGTACGCCTCGCCGCCTTGTTTTATGCACGAGCTCGATCCGGAGTTTCAAGCGCCGCTATCCGACTGGACCGACGTAAGGCGCTGGCGCAAGGCCGAGCGCGAGCGGTTGATCGCATCCCGCCTTGCCGTTTCAGCCGACACGCGCGCAGCTATGTCGCAGCGTATTGCCGAAGGGCTCGACGCGGTGATCGGCGACATCGCCGGCCGTTTGGTCAGCCTCTACTGGCCGTTTCGCGGCGAGCCGGACCTGCGCCCGTGGATGGAAACCGTTAACGCGCGGGGCGGGCGCACGGCGTTGCCCGTCGTCGTCGAGAAAGACCGGCCGCTTGTCTTTCGCGCCTATACCCACGGAGACCGGCTGGAGAAGGGCGTCTGGAATATCCCGATACCGGCCGAGGGTGATCCGGTGTTGCCCGACATCGTTATTTCGCCGATCGTCGGCATCGATCCCGGGCAGTTTCGCCTGGGTTATGGCGGCGGCTTCTTCGATCGCACGCTTGCCGCGATGCCCTTCAAACCGCTGGTCGTCGGCGTCGGCTACGAACTGCAGCGCATCGTCACCATCTACCCGCAGCCGCACGACATTCCGATGGACCGTGTGGTGACTGAGGCATCCAAGGCCTAGGCGAGTTCGGGGCCTAGGCGAGTTCAGGCTTCATTCCCACGGCTGTGCGATCGACGATTTCGCGCAAGGCAAAGGACGAATTGATCTTCGTCACATGCGGCATTGCCGACAGCCACTCCTTGTGGATACGTTCGTAGTCGACGAGATCCTTTGCCGCTATGCGCAGGATGTAGTCATATTCGCCCGACATCAAATGGCAGGACAAGACGTTCGGGCAGCGCTTTATCGCTGCCTCGAAATCCGACAACGTCTTCTCGAATTGCCCGGACAGCGATATATGCACGATCGCCGTCATCTGGTGCCCAAGTGCAGCGTTGGACAGCCGGGCGTGATAGCCGCGGATGGTTCCGGATTTCTCCAGATTGTCCAGCCGCCGCGAGCAGGCCGACTGGGACAGGCCGACCTTCTCGGCGAGCGCTGCGTTGGGTATCCGCCCATCCTTCTGCAACGTCTCGAGAATGGCGATATCAATCCTGTCGAGCGGCATTTTTGCGGGTTCCTGCGACAATTCTAATGTTTCGCGCAACGATTATCGAACAGTGGCTTCTCAGGCAAGCGCATTCGCAAACACTTACCGAACGATTCGTGGTTCACTATCTCTAGACAGGGAACGAGCCCCAAAGGGCCGGATCAGGAGAAGAACGATGCGCATCGGCTGCCCCCGGGAAATCAAGAATCACGAATATCGCGTCGGCCTGACGCCGGGTTCGGTCCGCGAATATGTCGCGCATGGCCATGAAGTGCTGATCGAGACCGGCGCCGGCGCCGGCATCGGCGCCGACGACAACGCGTATCGTGCCGCCGGCGCCACGATCGCCAAGACGGCAGCCGACGTTTTTGCCAAGTCCGACATGATCGTGAAGGTCAAGGAGCCGCAGCCCAACGAATGGGTTCAGCTCCGCGACGGCCAGATCCTCTATACCTATCTGCATCTTGCCCCGGATCCGGAGCAGACCAAGGGCCTGCTGGCCTCCGGCGTGACCGCGATAGCCTACGAGACCGTCACCGACGAGCGCGGCGGTCTGCCGCTCTTGGCGCCGATGTCGGAAGTTGCCGGCCGCCTGTCGATCCAGGCGGGTGCAACGGCGCTGCAAAAGGCCAATGGCGGCCGCGGCGTGCTGCTTGGCGGCGTGCCCGGCGTGCTCCCCGGCAAGGTAACCGTGCTCGGCGGCGGCGTCGTCGGCCTGCATGCTGCACGGATGGCCGCCGGCCTTGGCGCCGACGTCATCATCATTGACCGCTCGATCCCGCGCCTGCGTCAGCTCGACGACATCTTTGGCGGCCGCGTCCACACCCGCTACTCGACCGTCGAGGCGCTGGAAGAAGAATGTTTTTCGGCTGACATCGTCGTCGGCGCCGTGCTGATCCCGGGGGCAGCAGCGCCCAAGCTGGTGACGCGCGAGATGCTGTCGGGCATGAAGAAAGGCGCCGTGCTGGTCGACGTCGCCATCGACCAGGGCGGCTGCTTCGAGACCTCGCACGCCACCACCCATGCCGAGCCGACCTATGAGGTCGACGGCGTCATCCACTATTGCGTCGCCAACATGCCGGGTGCGGTGCCGGTCACCTCGGCCCACGCGCTCAATAATGCGACGCTGCATTATGGCCTGCAGCTCGCCGACAAGGGCCTCAAGGCGCTGGTAGACGACCACCATCTGCGCAACGGGCTGAACGTCCACAAGGGCAAGATCACGAATCGCGCGGTGGCCGAAGCGCTCGGTTACGAGCTGGTCGAGCCGAAGGCCGTTCTCGCCGCCTGAGCTTCCGAATCTGCCTCTCCAGTGCCCGTCGGATTCGTCCGACGGGTTTTTCTTATGTCGAAAAACTGAAAAGTGTCGGGCGCGCAGAATAACCGGACAACAAAAAAGCGGAGCCAAAGCCCCGCTTCCTCGGTTGTCGAAAATTCCCGCCGGTTCATCCGCGGTCGGCAAATCGATCGACAGTCTCTTTCTACCGCTGGTATGCGACGAGAGTACGACAGCCAAGCCGGTGCAGCCTGTCCGGTTACGCGCGGTCGATCCGGCACTGATAGCAATTGTTGCGCGCCGAGCGGATGTGGACGTAAGCGATGTCGTCGCGTTCGAACAACGTCTCTGCCCGTGCGGCAATGGCGTCGGTCGGAATGACGCCGCCGCTGCCGTAAACGATGCGGTCGTCCTTGCCATAACCGCGCACAATGTAATCGCTGCTTTCGAGCATTTCGGGAAGCATTTTCCCCTCGGCGGCGCGTTCGCATTCTTTCGCATGCAGAAAGATCGGCCCCGTTTCGGCATAAGGCTGCAGCTCCGGAAAAGGTCGATAGGCCAAAACAAGATAGGCTTCTCCCAAAGCAATATTTTTCAAGCAATGACGGCAAGGCACGCCGTCGCCATCCGAAATTTGCCGCTCTGGCTTCAAGCCATAAGCATCCGGCCCGCCGCGCTGAAGTGCCCGGACAGCATTGGTTGGCAAGGCTTTGAATTTTAGCGTCATGGCAAAATCTCCGGTGTCGTCGACCGGAAATTATGCTCGCAAGACAGCGTTTCCCACCCGATTCCTGCCGAAATGGATCAATCCATCAGCGCGTCGAGACCACGAACCAGACCTTTGATCTGCTGTACCCGTCTGATGGCGAGCAGCGTGCCCGCCACGTAAGGCGCCGCGGACGAGCCGGCGTCGTGGCGTATGGTCAGCCGCTCGTCTGGCAAACCGAACAGCGCCTCGCAGGACAGGATGTAGGACGGCAGGCGAAGCGCGTGCACTTGCACCCCCTCGCCTGCGCCGACCGCACCACCGCGTGTGGCCGGCACGCCGGAGACCTCGGAGACCGGCTTTGCCGTTGAGGCCTTGCGGATGTCGGCCAGCGCTTCAGCAAGCTCTCGTGCGGTTCCGGAGGGCGCGTCGGGCTTCTTTGCACTAGCATAATCGATGACCTCGACATCCGGCACGTATTTTGCCGCCATAAGTGCAAACCGCTTCATCAGCGTGGCGGTGATGGAAAAGTTGCCAGCGGCAACAACGCCGACGCCATTGGCGCGCGCCGCGGCGTCGATCTCGGCATAGTCGGCAGCTCCCAGTCCCGACGTGCCGATCACCGTGTGCCGTCCGTTGTCGATGGCGAGCAGCACATGGTCTTTCACGACATGCGGCTTGGTGAAGTCGACCAGCACGTCCGACGGCGCCTCCAGCGCCTCGGCCAGCGAGGCCGAAACGGCAATACCATTAGCCGGCATACCAACCAGCAGACCGGAATCCTGCCCCGCGCCGCTGCGGGATACAGCCCCGGCCAGCGCCATGTCGCCTTGCGCCCCGATCGCCGGAACCAGCGCTTTGCCGACCCAGCCGGTCGCGCCGGCCATTACCACGCGTATTGCCATCGTGCGATCCTCCATCACCCATCGGGTTTTTAGACGATAGCGATATGGAAAGAGCCAAGCTCATTCAAGTCGGGCTCGCCTTTGAGTGTTGATCCAGAGACTCTGGGACATTGCAAGACAAGCTGAAGCTCGGATGAACGGGCCTGAAAATCAGGGCCGCATGACGCTGGCCGCGCGCTCGGCAAAAGACATCGGATGTACGACCTCCTTTTTTTGCGCCACTGGCGTAAAGCCGAGTTTTTGATAGAGCGGCAGTGCTGCTGGGTGATCGAGGGTGCAGGTCTGCACCGTCACCCGCTTTGGCCCGTGCGACCATGCCGCGGCGATTGCCGCACCAAGGAACCAGCGGCCGATGCCTTGCCCGGTCGCGTGCTCCATCATTCCGAAATAAGCGAGTTCCACTTCCTCCGGCAAATGCGGCTTGAGGTCGAAGAAGCCGGCCGGCGCACCATCCAGATAAAGCACCCTGATGTCGCGGTCCTCGCGGTGGATGCCCGCCGCAAGCTCCTCGTCGCTCAGCCTCAGCACATTGACCCAGTGCCATTTGCGGCCCACCCGATCCATCAAATAGCGGTAGAAATGCAGCGGAATGTCTTTGGTCTTGAGCAGCGCGATCTGGCGGTTGTACGGCAGCGGCGGCGAATACGCAGGCGGCACATGCATTTCGAGAAACGTCACGGTGACGTCGATGTCTTCCAGCGATCCGTCTTCCATCCCCGTCAGTCCTTGCCCGTCACGACGGGCGTGTCGGAAAGCCCGCCCCATTCGGTCCATGAACCGTCATAAAGCCTGTTGTCGGCATGGCCAAGCGTCTCCAAAGCCAGCGTGACAGCTGCCGCGGTGACGCCCGACCCGCAGGAGGTGACGACCGGCTTCGACAGGTCGATGCCGGCTCCTTCGATCACTTTGCGCAGCCTGTCCTTCGGCAACAATTCGCCGTTTTCCGAAAGCGCCGAAAATGGCACGTTGTGCGCGCCCGGCATATGGCCGGAGCGGATGCCGGGGCGCGGCTCCGGCTCGGTGCCGGCAAAACGGCCAGGCGAGCGCGCGTCGGCGATCTGGCTCTCCCCCGTCTCGACGATCCGGCGCATGTCGGCAAGGCTGGCGACGCGGGCGGCATCGAAGTTGGCATAAAACACGCAAGGCGCGATCTTCGTCGGCTCCGCCGTCACCGGCCGTCCGGCGGCTTTCCAACGATCGAACCCGCCGTCGAGTATATAGACCTGGAACACGCCCATGACGCGAAACAACCACCAGGCGCGCGGTGCAGAAAAGAACCCTGGCCCGTCATAGACAACAATCGTGTCATCGGCCGAAATACCCATCGCGCCGACATATTGCGCGAAATGCTGCGGCGACGGCAGCGTGTGCGGCAGAGCCGCGTCGGGGTCCGAAACCGCATCCTGGTCGAGGAAGCGGGCGCCTGGAATATGCGCTACGTCGTACTCGGCGCGCGCGTCACGCTTTTGCGCCGGCAGATACCAGGACGCGTCGACAATCGTCAGGCCGGGTTCGCCGAGCCGCTTCTGTAACCAATCGGCATCGATGGTGAAAGGACTGTCGTCGGCCATCTTTTCTCTCCTGTCCCGCCCGTTGCAGTCCTATATCAGGCTGGCGGCATAGGACCAAAGCGAATGCGGAAGCGCCGGTTCTCGCGGCCCTTCTTCTCGATCTTGCCGATATGGATCTCGCCGATTTCGCTGGTGCTCTTTACATGGGTGCCGCCGCAAGGCTGGCTGTCGATCGAGGCGTTCTCGCCGATGCAGACCAATCGGATCCTTCCCGTGCCGGCCGGGGGCCGCACATTCTTGGATTTCACCAAGCCCGGATTGGATGCCAGTTCCTCGTCGGAAATGAGCCGGGTGAAGATCGGATGGTCGGCTCGCACCAGTTCCATCAGTCTGGCCGTCACGTCTTCCTTGGTAAAGCCGGCATCCGGGATGTCGAAATCGATACGGCTGTCGTCCTCGGAAACCGCGGCGCCGGTGATCGGGAACGGACAGACGACGGTAAGCAGGTGGCAGGCAGAATGCATGCGCATCAGCAACTGCCGCCGCGGCCAGTCGATGGCGAGCCTCATGCGCTCGCCCACCTTTGGAACTGCCTGCTCCGGCGCCGGCACATGGATGATCTCGTCCTTGGTTTCGCCGGTGATCGTAGCGGCAATCGCTATGCCGGTGCCGTCGGCGCGTTCGAGGCTGCCGGTGTCGCCCGGCTGCCCGCCCGATGTGGCGTAAAACACCGTCCGGTCCAGAATGATGCCGCCGCGATCATTGACTGCGACGACGGTGGCGTCGGCCGTCCCCAGATAGGCGTCGTCACGAAACAGCGCTTCGGTCTTGTGCGCCATCACGCAACCCTTTCGAACGGTACTGAAATCGTGCTCTGTTGCTCCATCCACCCCGGCACCGGCAGCTTCTTTTCGCGCAGGAATTCAGGATTGAACAGCTTCGACTGGTAGCGCGTGCCGTAGTCGCAAAGCATGGTCACGATAGTGTGGCCGGGGCCTAGCTCGCGCGCCAGGCGAATGGCGCCGGCAATGTTGATGCCCGTCGAACCGCCAACGCAAAGCCCCTCCTCCTGGATCAGGTCGAATACGATCGGCAGCGCGTCCTCGTCGGGGATCTGGAAGGCAAAATCGGGTGTAAAGCCTTGGAGGTTGGCGGTGATCCGCCCCTGCCCGATGCCTTCGGTGATCGAACTGCCCTCGGATTTCAGCTCGCCGCTGGTGTAGAAGGAATAGAGCGCTGCCCCCAGCGGATCGGCCAGCGCGATCTTGACCTGATTGTTTTTGGCCTTCAGCCCGAAACCGACGCCTGCCAGAGTGCCGCCGGAACCGACCGCCGACACGAAACCATCCACCTTGCCGTCGGTCTGGTTCCAGATTTCTTCGGCCGTGGTGCGGATATGGCCGTCACGGTTGGCGACATTGTCGAACTGGTTAGCCCAGATCGCGCCGTTCGGCTCGCTCTTCGCCATCTGCTCGGCCAGCCGGCCCGACAGCTTCACGTAGTTGTTCGGGTTCTTGTAGGGCACGGCGGGCACTTCGATCAGCTCTGCGCCGAGCAGTTTGATGGTATCCTTCTTCTCCTGGCTCTGGGTGTCAGGAATGACGATCACGGTGCGGTAGCCAAGCGCCTTGGCAACCAGTGTCAATCCGATGCCGGTGTTGCCGGCCGTCCCCTCGACGATGACGCCGCCGGGCCGCAGCAGCCCGCGCTGTTCGGCATCGCGGATGATGAACAGGCCGGCGCGGTCCTTTACCGACTGCCCGGGATTCATGAATTCGGCCTTGCCCAGGATCTCGCAGCCGGTTGCTTCCGAGGCCTTGTTGAGGCGGATCAGGGGCGTGTTGCCGATCACGTCGATCACAGAACGGGGCATGGAGATTCCTTTGTGGGTGCGGCGAAACCCTAGAAACCCGAAGCTTCGGTTTCAAGGCAAGAATTTGCCTGGTCCAGTCGCATTTCGCACACTGCAATTCCTGCAGCCAGGAGCGCCCGACCGGTATTCATTTCAACCATGTACCGAAAAGCACTCTTTTCATTCGATTTCTTCACCGGTAGAGCACAGGCTAAGAAGAGCCGGCGGGGCGCAACATGACACTCTATCGGGCCAATCCGAAGCATGGCGTCGCCTGGATTACGGGCGGCAGCAGCGGTATCGGCCGTTCGCTGGCCAAGGATCTTGCCGCTCGGGGCTATGTCGTCGCGGTGACTGCGCCAGATGACCATCCGATCGATACGCTCATCGTCGAAACGGCGCAGATGGCGGGCCGTGTCGCAGCCTATCCTTGCGACGTGACCGACGAAAAACGCATGGCGAAGACGGTTGCAGCGATCGAGAAAGATCTCGGTCCGATCGTGTTGGCAGTGTTCAACGCTGGAAGCTATATCGCAACGCCGGGCGAGGATCTTGTGGCGCGCAATTTCCGTCGGTCTTTCGAAGTCAATTATTTTGGCATCATCAATGGCCTGCTGCCGGTCATCGAACGCATGCGCGTGCGCTCGCGCGGCCATGTCGTGCTGATCGGTTCGGTCACCGCCTATTTCGGCTGGCCCACCACCGCCGCCTATGGCGGCACCAAGGCGGCGGTCAATATCCTGGCCGAGTCGCTGAAATACGATTTCGACAAGATGAACGTCCGCATCCAGGTGATTAATCCGGGCTTTGTCGACACGCGGCTGACCGAAAAGAACTTCCTGCCGATGCCAGGCTTGATGCCGGTCAATCTGGCCTCGCGCCGCATCGCGCAAGGCATCGAATACGGCGGCTTCGAAGTCACTTTCCCACGCCGCCTGAGTTGGACGCTGAAACTGCTCAGGATGCTGCCGAGGCCGTTCTGCCGATGGGTGATCAGCACGGTCACCCGCTGGAATGCGCGGCCGCTGAATTTCGACCGCAAGCCGCCAGTCGAGTAGGATCGGTGATGGGCGAGCGATCGTGTTTGCGGGTCGCTGGGGCGCCGCACATGAATTGGTACCGGTCGACGATACCGGCGACCCGGACAACCACGCCATTGCCGGCGACGCGCTGTCGCCATCGACCACGGTTTTCCTCGCGCAGCGGATCGTCGTGTGGATCGAGGCGGTGGTAAAGTGAACCAAAGGCCCCCAAAGCAAGAGAGCGACCGAAGCATCGCTCCGGTCGCTCTCTTCAATCGTGTGTGACCAAGCCAGGCTTGGCCGACCGCAACACGGTCAGATTATGCGGCCCGCGCTGCTGGCCGCTTGCCGCCGAAGCGGCGCTTGTTATTGCCCTTGAAGGGCTTGGCGCCTTCCGGCTTGCGCTCGCCCGCAAAGGCCGGCTTGTCCCCGAACCGCTTCTTGCCGAAGCCGTTGTTTGCGCCGCCGGGCCGCCTGCCGTCGCGACGGCCATTGTGGTCGTTGCGATCGTTGGCCGGTTCGAAGCTGCGCTCGTTCTTCTCGGCGGGATTGCGCTGCGGATCGGGGCTGCCGAGATGGTCGGCAACGATCGGCAGCTTGGTGCGGATGATGCGCTCGACCTGACGCAGCTTGCTGTTTTCAGACGGGTCGCAGAGTGTGATGGCGATGCCGTCCATGCCGTTGCGGCCGGTGCGGCCGATGCGGTGGACATAGCTCTCCGCCTCGTCCGGCAGGTCGAAATTCACCACATGGCTGATGCCGGGCACGTCGATGCCGCGTGCCGCAATGTCGGTCGCCACGAGAATGCGCACCGAACCCTCACGGAAATCGTTGAGTGCCTTCTGACGGGCATTCTGCGACTTGTTGCCGTGGATGACGGCGGCCTTGAAGCCGTCGCGCTCGAGATCCTTGGTCACCCTGTCGGCGCCATGCTTGGTGCGCGAGAAGATGATGACGGACTTCATCGCCTCATCGGCAAGCATGTTGGCCAGCACCTGGCGCTTCTGCTTGGTGCGGGCAAAGACGACGCCCTGCACGATCTCGGCTGCCGCGGTGCTGTGAGGAGCGACTTCGACGCGGATCGGGTTCTTCAGCAGGCCTTTCGCCAGTTCGGCGATCTCGGCCGGCATGGTCGCCGAGAACAGCACCGTCTGACGGTCCGGCGCCGTCGCCTTGGCGATGCGCTTCACGTCGTTGATGAAGCCCATGTCGAGCATGCGGTCGCCTTCGTCGAGCACCAGCCATTTGGTGTCGGCAAGCATCAGGTCGCCTTCACGCACAAGGTCGGTCAGCCGACCGGGCGTTGCGATCAGGATGTCGACGCCGGGCGCAACCTTCTTCACCTGGCTGAAGCGCGAGACGCCGCCCAGCACGAGCGCGGTCGAGACATGCGCGCCCTTGGCGAGCAGCTTGATCATCTCCTCGATCTGCACCGCGAGTTCACGTGTCGGCGCCAGGATCAGCGCTCGGGCCGTCTTCGGCCGGCGCTTGGTACCAAGTGCGATGATCTTCGACAGGATCGGCAGCGCGAACGCCGCCGTCTTGCCCGAGCCGGTCTGGGCGATGCCGAAAATGTCGCGGCCTTCGAGCTGCGGCGGGATCGCCTGGGCCTGGATCGGCTTCGGATCGGTAAAACCGGCGGCATTGGTGGCCTTGAGCAGTGCGCCGGTGATTCCAAGTGCGGCGAAACCGTTCAGTTCCGCAGTGTCCTTACCGGTCAAAGTGTTTTCATTGGTCAAAATATTCTTCTTTCATGCGGCTCCTGGCCGCAAACATCGATGGCGGCAGGGCGCAACCTGCCGTCGAAAATTGTCATGAAACGACAAGGCGGGCGGACGTCATCGTCCGCACGGCTGCGCTGTCGTGCCCGCAGGCTTCATGCCACGGGGCTTTTTCGCCACCTTGCCGATATGTCGGGAAGAGGGAAAACAGACGCAACCAGTCTCATTCATCGAGAAGGCCGGAGTGTCCCGGCCCAAGCGCCTATGCCGCCGCATATGGCCCAGTTCGCATCGAAATGCAAGGGGCCTGATGTTGCAGCGCAGCAAAAGCCATGAGGAAGCGGCGCTTGCGCTCTCTCGCGGGCATGATTACCACAATGCAGCTTTCCGTTTCGGGGACCGGTCATGAAGGACGTGCTGAAGGAACTCGAGCGCCGCCGCGAGATCGCCCGCATGGGCGGCGGCCAGGCCCGCATCGACGCCCAGCACAAGAAGGGCAAGCTGACCGCCCGCGAACGCATAGACGTCTTTCTAGACGAGGGCTCGTTCGAGGAGTTCGACATGTATGTCGAGCACCGCTCGACCGACTTCGGCATGGAGAAAACCAAGATCGCCGGCGACGGCGTCGTTACCGGCTGGGGCACCGTCAACGGTCGCCCGGTCTATCTTTTCGCCAAGGATTTCACCGTGTTCGGCGGCTCGCTGTCCGAGGCGCATGCCGAAAAGGTGGTGAAGGTGCAGGAGATGGCACTGCGCAATCGCGCGCCGATCATCGGCCTCTATGACGCCGGCGGCGCCCGCATCCAGGAAGGCGTGGCAGCCCTCGGCGGCTACGCCGAGATCTTCCAACGCAATGTACTTGCCTCCGGCGTCATTCCGCAGATTTCACTGATCATGGGCCCTTGCGCCGGCGGCGACGTCTATTCGCCGGCGATGACCGACTTCATCTTCATGGTCCGCGACACCTCCTACATGTTCGTCACCGGGCCGGATGTAGTGAAGACCGTCACCAACGAGACGGTCACCGCCGAAAGCCTCGGCGGCGCTTCCGTCCACACAACGAAGTCCTCAATCGCCGACGGAGCCTACGACAATGACGTCGAGGCGCTGCTGCAGATGCGCCGGCTGGTCGATCTGCTGCCCGCATCCAACACGGCGGAAATTCCCGAGATCGAATGTTACCAATCGGTCACCGATCACGATCTGTCGCTCGACCGGCTGATCCCCGACAACGCCAACAAACCCTACGACATCAAAGAGTTGATCCTTAAAGTTGCCGACGAGGGTGACTTCTTCGAGATCCAGCAGAATTTTGCGAAAAACATCGTCACCGGCTTCGGCCGTATCGAGGGCCGCAGCGTCGGCTTCGTCGCCAACCAGCCGATGGTGCTGGCCGGCGTGCTCGATTCGGATGCCAGCCGCAAGGCGGCTCGTTTCGTGCGATTCTGCGACTGCTTCTCGATCCCGATCGTCACCTTCGTCGACGTGGGGGGGGGCTTTTGCGGCCCCCCCCCGGGAAAATTTGTGGTTGTAGAAGAGCGCCCCACAGTTAGAGTTGGTTGTGTATATACAAGACGCCCCGCACCACGCGAACACGGAGCAGGGGGGGACGG
>NZ_JAMYOE010000038.1:0-54239 GCF_040319695.1 Mesorhizobium sp. M0898
TCGCTCCTTCGCTCAACTGCCTCTCCAAAGAATCCTTTCTCAGCCTAAACTCAACCCCAAAATCGCCATATGCGATTCCCCTGCCTTCAAGGGGGAGATCGGCAGCTTCAATAGCCGCGCCCTTCTTGCAGCGTCGGAGATTAGCGAAGGCCGCGATGAGGGCCAATCTCCCTCCTTGAGGGGGAGATGGCCGGCAGGCCAGAGGGGGGCGCTGTCCCGCCAGCGATCAAAACTACCCTTCCCGCTCGCTCATATCCCGGAGCCATCCACCAGCGGCACATCTTCGCCCTCCCAGGGGCTAGGCATCGATCCCTTGCTGAGATTGGCCGACGGCAGCGGCATCCAGCACTTCAGTTCGGGTTCGGCATATTCGACGATGCGTCCTGGAGACGAGTCGGAGGCGCGCCAGCCTTCGCTGCCGAACTGATCGGCGCGGGCCCAGTAAGCCATGTCGACCTCGGCCGGACCCTGTTCGGACGGCCGAACCGTGACAAGGATTCTGCTGCCGTCCCTTGGCGCGCTCGACATGTGGCGCCACTGACCGGGCTCGTCCATTGCATTTCCTCCTGCGATCTTCGCCTCGAACGGATAGTCGCTTCGCGTTCGGAAGCGGTCAACCCGAACTTTTTTGCCTGAGACAAAACCCCTGTCCCGTCGTCGCGGAACAAGTCATGGCACGCCGGGTTTGGGCAAGTTGTTGAAGGAAGCAAAATGAGACCAGCGCCGCGACCGATCCTTACCATTATTGCATGGCAGGCCGCGTCTTTCGTTCGCAACCCGGTCCCGTCGCAATGAGGCAGGCCGGTTCCGATCATTCCATCCCACCGAAGGAGGGCAAAGGCGGCATAGGACGAGCGCTCGGCCTCGGACTGATAACAGGGGCGGCCGACGACGATTGTTCCGCAATAGGCACCTATGCCAGTGCCGGCGCCCGTTTCGGACCCGACCTGCTCTGGACGGCTCCGGTGACGTTGCCGATGATGTACGCGGTCGTCTACCTGTCGTCGAAGCTCGGCCAGGTGTCGGGGCGCGGATTGTTCCACGTCATCAAGGACTTCTACCCGCGGTGGCTGCTCTGGTCGGTGCTGTTGGGTGTGCTCGTCGGCAACACCATCGAGGCAGCGGCAGATCTTGGTGGAATGGCGGCGGCGATCAACATATTCGTGCCGCTTCCCATTCCGCTGATCGTGCTGTTCGTCGCCGCCCTCATCTTCGCCCTCCAGGTCTTCGGCTCCTATACTTTGATTCGCAACATCTTTCGCTGGCTGGCGTTGGCGCTGCTCGCCTATGTCGGTGCCGCCATTCTGGCCAAACCGAACGCCGCGGCGGTGCTGCGCGGGACGTTGCTCCCCAGGATCGAATTCAATCGCGAGTTCCTGTCGATCCTGGTCGCCATCATCGGCACGACGCTGTCCGCCTATCTCTATACGTGGCAGTCCAATGAGGAGGTGGAGGAGGAGATTGCCCAGGGGCGCACAACGCTCAGCCAAAGGAAGGGCGCTACCGACAGCGAACTCCGCCGCTCGCGCCGGGACATCCTCATCGGCATGATGTTTTCAAATCTCATCATGTATTTCATCATCCTGTCGACGGGGGCGACGCTCTACAAGGCGGGGCATCACGATATCGACACGGCCGCGCAAGCGGCGGAGGCGCTGCGGCCGCTCGCCGGCCAGGCCGCAAGCGTTCTGTTCGCCGCAGGTGTGATCGGCGTCGGTTTCCTAGCGGTTCCTGTCATGACCACCGGCGCTGCCTATGACGTGGCACAAGCCATCGGCTGGAAAAACAGCCTGCACGCCCGGGCTCGAGAGGCGCCCAAATTTTACCTCGCCATCGGATTTTTTACGGCGATCGCCGCTGGCCTGAACTTTCTCGGCTTCAATCCGATGAAGGCGCTGGTCTGGTCCGGCATCGTTCAAGGCTTCTCGACACCGCCCTTGCTGCTGCTCATCATGCTGATGACGAACAGCCGCAGGATCATGGGCGATCAGGTTAACAGCCGCAGCACCAACATACTCGGCTGGGCAACGACCGTCGCCATCTTCTCGGCGACGATCGGCCTGGTGGCAACCTGGTTCATGTAAATCCGGCAGGACAAGGGACGCCGCCAGTTGGACTACCCGTTCCCGCTTGCGGATTGCCCCAGCTTTGCCGGCCTTGGAAACTCCACAACATCTCCCACCGGCCGCTTGTATTGCGCTGCGACAATTGCATCGATCAGGAGATCCAGAGCCGCACGAGCCGTGCGGCTCGTCTCGTCCTCGCCGCTCAAATAGTGGCAGGCTCGTTCAAGGTGCAGGTGTGCGGCGGCAAAGTCGCTTGTCATAGGCATCTCCCTGTTGCCCGCCCGCCGGCAAGATGACCGCCTCGATTTAGCTAAAAGCAAATATCCACAGCCGGATTTGAATCAAATTGGCCTGACTCACTGCATGCCGCGGAGCCACTCCAGCGCCGTGGCCTGTGCCTCGCTTGCATCCTCCCCGAGGACCGCTAGGCCGTCGAGGATCGTGGTATCGGGACATAGTTCCTCGACGTCGCGCCGGGAGCGTCCGAGGGCGACTTGCCTTATATGTCCGGCCGGCTTCATGCGCTCTGTCCGACGCGCTGCGCCATCGCGGCTGAAGGCGCTGTGGCGGGTTTTCAGCGCGCTGCGGCGCATTGAATGAACCAATTGTGGGCGATGTGCCGCAAACTCCGTTCGCGCAATGCGCTACTTTTGAAATTTTCTCACTCTCTTAATTCTACAAACTCTCTAGATTTAACATAGATCGCTAGACCCAAGATCTTAAAATAGAGCGCTTGAGAGGGAGCCAGGAATGTCGAAAAAGCTCGTGGTGGGGCTGTCGGGCAATTTGACCCGGCCCTCGAAGACCAAGGCGTTCGTCAGCCACATTGTCGGGCAGGCCGCCGAAAGCATCGGCGCGGCCTCGGCCGTCTTCGATATCGAGGATCTCGGCGCTTCCCTGCCGCAGGCAAGGCGCCTCGGCGACCTCGACCCGGCGGCGCGCAACATTGTCGAACGGCTGCTGGGCGCCGACATCCTGGTGGCCGGCTCGCCGACTTTCAAAGGCAGCTATACCGGGCTTTTCAAGCATTTCTTCGACCTGCTCGATCCGTCGTCGCTGAGGGGCAAGCCCGTCATTCTCGCCGCGACCGGCGGCGGCGAGCGCCATTCGCTGATCGTCGAGCACCAGTTGCGGCCGCTGTTCGGCTTCTTCGAGGCGCTGACCGTGCCGACCGCGATCTACGCCTCCGACAAGGATTTTGCCAATGGCGTGCTGGTGTCGGAAGCCATCCACGCCCGCGCCCGGCAGGCGGTCGCCGAGGCATGCCGTGTAACCGGGGTGCCCTACGGCGTCGGCCTTGCCGCCTGAACGCACCACTGACCCGAGATCCCCTCTCCGATCCGTCCAGGAGCACGCCGCGATGACCAGATCCACCAAATCCAGGCAAATCAAACTGGGCGCTTTCCTGCCCGGCGGCGGACAGCATATCGCCGCCTGGCGCCACCCCGAGGCGCCGGCCGACGGCGCCACCAATTTCGAGTTCCACAAGCAGCTCGCCCTGACCGCCGAGCGCGGCCTGTTCGATGCCTATTTCCTCGCCGACAATCTGACGGTCGGGCTCGGCGCCCGCGAAGGCGGCAATGCCAAGATCGCCGGCTTCGAGCCAGTGACGCTGTTTGCAGCGCTGGCGCCGCTCACCACGCATCTCGGCTTCATCGCTACCGCCTCGACCACCTACGAGGAGCCCTACACGCTCGCCCGCAAATTCGCCTCGCTCGATCATCTGTCGAATGGCCGCGCCGGCTGGAACGTCGTCACCTCGGCCGGCGACGAAACCGCGCGCAACTTCAATCGCGAGACGCAGCCTGCCCACGCCGAGCGCTATGCCCGCGCGCATGAGCACGTCGAGACGGTCAAGGCCCTGTGGGACAGCTGGGAGGACGATGCCTTCATCCGCGACAAGAAATCGGGGCGCTTCTACGACAAGGACAAGCTCCACGACATCGACCACAAGGGAGCGCATTTCAGCGTGAAAGGGCCGCTCAACGTGCCGCGCCCGGTGCAGGGGCACCCGGTCGTGGTGCAGGCGGGGCAATCGGAAGACGGTCGCAAGCTCGCCGCCCACTCGGCGGAAGTCATCTTCACCGCCCATCAGAACCTGGCGTCGGCGCAGGAATTCTATCGCGATATCAAGGCGCGCGTGGCGGCCGTCGGCCGCGATCCCGAGCAGGTGCTGATCATGCCGGGCGTGGCACCCTTCGTCGGCCGCACCGAAGAAGAAGCGCGCGCCAAGTACCAGCAGCTGAACGATCTCATCCTGCCCGAAGACGGCGTCGCCCTGCTCAACGGGCTGGCCGGCCAGACGCTCGACATCACCGGCTATCCGCTCGATGGACCGCTGCCGCCGAGCAAGGAGACCGAAGGCATGAAGAGCCGCCAGGCGCTGATCCGCCAGATTGCCGACGAGCACAACTTCACCATCCGACAGCTTTACCAATGGGTGGCAACGGCCCGCGGCCATTATACCGTCATCGGCAGCGCCACGCAGGTCGCCGATCAGCTGGAGGAATGGTTCGGCAACGAAGCCGCCGACGGCTTCAACATCCTGCCGCCCTGGCTGCCCGGCGGGCTCGACGACTTCGTCGAGCTGGTGATCCCCGAACTGCAGCGCCGCGGCCTGTTCCGCACCGCCTATGAAGGCAGGACCCTGCGCGAGAACCTCGGCCTCAGGCGGCCGGAAAACCCCTGGACCGCCGCCCGCTCGGCGGTGCTGGCCGCCGAATAATCCCGAGAAGCCCGATATTTTCCAAGCAGGAGGCAACACGATGACCTTGCAGCACATCGAACAGGCCGCCAGCCTCGGCACGCCTGACAGCACGACAAGCCTCGGCACGGATTTCCTGCGCCTCGGTGGCCGGGCGGGCATCCGCTTCCTGTCGCGCTACGGCGTCCTCATCGCTTTCCTCGCAATCTGGCAAGTGTCGAGCAGCGCGGGCTGGGTCAACGCGGCCGTGCTGCCGCCGATCGACATGATTGTCGCGGCACTTTGGAAGGGGCTGGTCGGCGGCACTCTGCTCGGCGACATCGCCATCAGCCTGCAGCGCGCCGGTCTCGCTTTCGCGGCCGCCGTGCTGGTCGCCATCCCACTTGGCCTGTTCATGGGTCAGGTGCGCACGGTCGAAACCGCGCTCGATCCCATCCTGCAGGTTTTCCGCCAGACCTCGGCGCTGGCGCTCTATCCCGTATTTATCCTGCTGCTTGGGCTCGGCGAGGCCTCCAAGGTGTTCGTCATCTTCTGGGCGACGCTGTTCCCGTTGCTGCTCAACACCATCGGCGGCGTCAAGCAGGTCGATCCGAAACTGCTGGAGATGGCCCGCGTCTATGGTGCCAGGCAGCTCACCGTCTTCCGCCGCGTCGTGCTGCCCGGCGCCGTGCCGTCGATCTTCGTCGGACTGAGGCTCAGCGCCACCACGGCGCTGCTGCTGTTGATCGCTTCCGAAATGATCGGCGCAAACAAGGGCATCGGCTTCCAGGTGATGAACGCGCAATACAATTTCCAGATCCCGCTGATGTTTGCGGCAATCGTCATCCTCGCCGGCCTCGGCCTGATTGCAAACCAGGCGCTGGTCAGCCTGCAGCGCCGGCTCTGCCGCTGGAGCAATGCCGTCGACTGACCACCCGCCCTTACCAATCTCAACCAGGCCAGAACTCAAATCAGGAAAGACCCGGACCATGAAAATCTCCCGCCGTTCCCTGCTTGCCGGCGCGCCCTTCGCCGCCGGCCTTCTCGCCGCGGGCCTGCCGCGCTTCGCCTTTGCCGAAGCGGAACCAGTGAAGTTCCGCTCCCTCGCCAGCCGTGGCAGCATCTCTCCGCATGAGCTGGCCGGCGAGCTCGGCTATTTCAAAGGCCTCGGTATCGAGGTCGAGAATGTCGGCTATTCCGGCGGCGGCCCGGAATCATTGTTTGCGCTGGCCTCCGGCAGCGTCGATATCGGCTCGGCTGCAACCGCAGCCGTGATCAACTCGATCTCCGGCGGCAACGACTTCGTCGCCGCCTATCCGAGCAACGGCATCAATAGCAAGGTGCGTAGCGTCTTCTACGTGCTGGACGACAGCCCGATCAAATCGATCGCCGACATCGCCGGCAAGACCATCGCCGTCAACACGCTCGGCGCCCATCTCGACTACACCGTGCGCGAGGCGCTGCACAGCGTCGGCCTGCCGCCGGATGCTGCCAATCTCGTCGTCGTGCCCGGACCGCAGCTCGAACAGACCTTGCGCTCCCGTCAGGTCGACATCGCGGCGCTCGGCTACTGGCAGGCGACGTTTGCCGGCGCCCTCGTGGACAACGGCGGCGTGCGTGGCGTGTTCAACGACACCGACGTGCTGGGCGAGCTGGCCGGCGGCTTCGTCGTGCTCAGGCGCGACTTCATCGCCGCGCATCCGGACGCCGCCCGCAACTTCGTCGAACAATCGGCGCGCGCCTCCGACTGGTCGCTGCAGAACCCCGACGAAGCGCGCAAGGTGCTCGCCACAATCCTCGACAAGCGCGGCGAAAACGGCGAACTGGCGCGTTACTGGACCGGCTTCGGCCTGCGCCAGGGGGCCAAGGCGACGGACCGCGACATCGACTTCTGGGTCAGCGTGCTCGAGCGCGACGGCCGCCTGCCAAAGGGCAAGCTGAAGGCAACAGACATCCTCTACCGGCCGGGCGAAACCAAGACCAACTGACAAAGGCAACCGACCAACCAGTTGGGAGACGCGCGCGATGAGCAGCACAAGCGGCGGTCAGGTCAGCATACGCGACCTGTCCAAATCGTTCAGCATCAGTGGGCGCTCGCTCGCCGTTCTGAGGACCCTCAATCTCGACATCCGCTCGGGCGAATGCCTTGTCATCGTCGGCGCCAGCGGATCGGGCAAGACCACGCTGCTGCGCATCCTTGCCGGGCTGGAGGCCGCCGACAGCGGCGGCGTCGCCATCGACGGCAAGCCGGTGCACGGCGTCGGTGCCGAACGTGCGGTGATCTTCCAGGAACCGCGCCTGCTGCCCTGGTTGACCGTGCTCGGCAATGTCGCCTTCGGTCTCGAAGTGCGCGGCGTGCCAAAGGCCGAGGCCGAGGAACGGGCGCGCTTCTATATCGCGCTCGTCGGCCTCGCCGAATTCAGCGATGCCTTTCCCCGGCAGCTGTCGGGCGGCATGGCGCAGCGCGTCGGCATCGCCCGCGCCTTGACCGTGCAGCCCGAAATCCTGCTGCTCGACGAGCCGCTGGGCGCGCTCGATGCGATGACCAAGATCGGCATGCAGGAGGAACTGGCGCGCATCTGGAGCGAGGAGAACGTCACCATGGTGATGGTGACGCACGACCTCGAGGAAGCAATCTACCTCGCCGACCGGGTGCTGATCCTGCCCAAGGAGAAAGGCGGCGCGGCGCGGCTGATCGACATCGACCTGCCCCGCCCGCGCGAGCGCAGCGAAAGCCGCTTCGTGCGCTACCGCGAGGAATTGCTGCGCGAATTCGGCCTGCACTGAAAGCCGCCTAAGGAGCCTTGGTCCCTCGCCCCCAAAAGGGGTTGTGGGGGCGCGGCGCCGCCGAGACGGAGAGAGGGGTCCTCCTTTAAGTGCCCTGCCCCCACCCTCTTCCTGGAACCGGATTCCCCGCCCCCGCATTTCCTTAACCGGGAGGCGAAGGAGCGCGGCATGAAAGCCTTATTCGCAATCTTCGGCGGCTTCGTGCTGACGCTCGCCGTATTCGCCAGCGGCCTCGCCTTCGCCACCTGGCTTCTAATAGCCAAGCCGGTACGGCCGGCCGCCCCGGTCTCCAGCGTCGCCGAACTGTGGGCCAAGGACCCGCGACCGGTGAACCCGGCCTCGCAGCGCCTCGAGCGCCTCCCGGCCCGCCCGGTCCCCGTTCGCACCTCGGAAGTCGATCGCACCTCGAAACCCACCGATGCCGCCGCAGCGTCGACAGCCGACATTACCGCGACCGGCTCTATCCAGCCACCAGCGGAAGAGCAGCAGACGCTGCCCGCCGCCCACGTGGAATGGTGCGCCAGCCGCTACCGCTCCTACAGGCCGGACGACAACCACTACACATCCTACAGCGGACAACAGCGCCCCTGCATCTCGCCCTATCTCGGCGCCGCCGATGACGGCAGCTATTTCGAGGCGAGCGATACGTCGTCGGTGGAGGGCTACGCGCCATCGGATGAATCCGGCGCCGCCGAGCTCTCATTCGACCACGTGCAATACTGCTTCAGCCGCTACCGGTCATATCGACCGGAGGACAACAGCTATCAGCCGTATTCGGGCGGGCCGCGCAGGCAGTGCGAGTAGGCAGGCCGTGGGGTGGCTGGCGGCCGCAGTGCATGGCGCCTTGTGCGACCCCACCCAACGATCACGCAGATTTCTTGGATCGTTCGGGTTGGCGCGGCGTTCATCCGATACCCAAAGGAGAAATCAACATGGGCGACGACCGGGAAGACAAGATTCGTGAGCGCGCATACCAGATCTGGGTACGCGAAGGCGGGATCCATGGCGATCCCGAGCGGCACTGGCACCGGGCCGAGGCCGAGATCGACAGGGAGGCGGCCCTGCCACTGACGGCAGGCGATGCCCTGCCGGAAACCCGCGAGGTCGCGAGCTCCGACGTTTTGACGGTGGAGGCCCTGGCGGTGCGCACCGGCATATCGGGCGAACAGGCGCAGGAGCTGATCGACAGGCTGGGAAACGACAGGGCGGCTATCGAACAAGCCGCGCGCAACCTTAAGGGGAAGCAGCGGCTCGGGGAGTGACAGATGATCAGAAAACTCAAAGACGGAAAATACCGCCTCTATTCGCGCAAGAAGGACGAAAAGACCGGCAAGCGCCGCAATCTCGGCACCTTCGATACCCGCGAGGCCGCCGAAAAGCACGAACGTGAGGTGCAGTATTTCAAGAGGCATTGAGGCGGCGTGCTGTCGCTTCGGTGCCTCCATTAGTTGATATTGAACAAAACGGGAACAAAAATGTCAAGAGCGAATTGACTCTGCGAGGAATGCCTTCCTATTTGTCAGCAGGCGGGGCGGTTGCTCACAAATCGAGGAGAGCCGCGATGGGCAGACGAAAAAGCCGGTTCGACAGGCTGTCGGCGAGGGATGCGGAGGCGATCAGGGACACTTTGAGCCTGCGCAAGACGGTGCTGTCGTCGCAACTGCATCTGAAGGCGCATGGCGAGCTGTTCTGGCAGCTTTGCGGGCTTGTCGAGAAATTGCACGAGGTGCTGGCCAGCGTCGCGGAGAAGGAGCCCGATTACCGGATGGCGGAGCTTGGCCTGCTTCCGCTGCCCGAGGATTACTCGACCCGGAATTGAGCCATGGCCGGGCCGATGGACAGCGTTGGGCGTGCCGCCAAGGCCAACATGCTGCTCATCGTGGAGTGCGGCCATTGCTACCATGTCGGACGCTTCAGGGCGAATGACGTGGCCCAGGTGGTGGGCTGGAGCAAGCCGCTGGAAGCGATCAGGTTCAGGTGCAAACGATGCAGCCGCAAGGACACGACGGTGAAGACGCAGTTCATCGACCAGGACCATCCGCCCAAGGGCTACATCTGGGTGCTGCAGAAATTCAAGCGCTAAAACAACGAGCCTTGCGCCGGCGCCTGCTGCGGAAACTTGATCTGTGTCGCCGGCTTGTCGACGATCACCAGCGCATCATCGGGCGCCGTGCGCTGCAGGTGCCTTGCCTCCGACCATGGCGCCGTCAGCCAGGTCTCGGTTTCTTTCGGCGTGGTCAGGATCACCGGCATTGCCTTTTCGTGGATCGGCGCGATCAGCGCGTTGGGCTGGGTCGTCATGAAGCCATAGACCTGGTGATCGGCGGGGCCGTCCTTGACCTTGCGAAGGCCATGCCAGCGCGTCCACAGGCCGGCAAAGAAGAACAGCGGGCGGTCCTCGCCGAGTGCAAACCAGTAGTTGCGCTGGATGCCGGTCTCGTGGTCCTTGTCGCCGGGCGTCGGGCTAGGCTCGGCGAAGCTGGTGACAGGCACCACGCAGCGGTTCTCGATGCCGAGATATTGCTGCCAGTGGCCATATTGCGGATTGCGGATATTGGTGGTGCCATAGTCGGCCTTGCCCTTGACCCGCTCCAGTGGCGTCGGCATGCCCCACAGCAGATTGGCCAATTCGCGTTCGCCGTCCGGCGTGTTGCGCACCACAGGGCCTGGCTGGTTGGGATAGGTGTCGATCGAGGGTTCGAGATTGCCGAGGATGTCGCGCAAGGCGCGGGTCCACTGGCGGATGGCCTCCTGGCTGGTCGTGATGTTGTAGAGATTGCACATTTCAGGCCATTCCCGGATGCTCAGGCATCTTGTTGGAAACGGCCTGGAATTTCCAGCGCTGTGCGTCGGGTTGCTGACACGGCAGGCCGTGTCAGCAATGGTTTGTGAGACTTACCGCGCCGATTGTCTCATAGCTTGTGCGGCGACTGCGGCGAGAAAAGCCCTCGCCGCGGCATCGCAGGCCGCTCGAGACGGGCCTTTGGCGAAAAGAAGAAGCTCGGCGGCTCGAATGTTGAGCCCGTGCTTCCTTGCGAATGTGGCTAGATCGTAAGGCTTGTTGTCGTAAGGTTCGTCGTCGTAGTCGATCGTCAGATCGTAGTTTTCTTTCATTTTCTTCCTCCCTTTAGCGATCTCCCCCCTCCTGTCGCTAACGCAAAATTAACGTCGATGGCGGCGGGCGAGTCCACCAATCAGAGATTGTGTAAAAAACGTACGAGCTCGCATGCTCACCCTCGCAACGGGGCTGCGAGCAATCGCTGCGGGCCGGACCGGTCGAAAGAGCCGATTATGATGGCAATGTTGGAAAGGCTGCCACGGCCTGGTGCTACAGGGGTGTCCGAGACGCCTAGCGTGCCTAAATGGCCGGCATTTTCATCTTCCAGGCCCCGGTCCGCAGCCGGCGCCGTTGGGTCCGGCTAAAGGATAAATCCGGCTAATAACACCGTGAGGAGCAGCGACAGCGGAACGGCCGCAAGACACCAGATCTCCAACGTGTTGTTTTGCAGCGGGTCCATCGTCAGCCTCACTTTTTGGTTTGTCATTGTGACACTAACGGTTGGTCGGAGGTAGCGGTTCCAAGCGACGCCGTTCATAGAGCGCTGCCTGTGCTGCATATTAGCAACAGCTTGACGACCGCTGCGTACCGCTTGGACAACTTCACTGGCGCTGGTGGATGCGTATTCCGCAGGACTGCAAGCGCCCTCGGCATCAGTCGTGCGGGGACAGATCGCCGCCCATGATCAGCGCCGAGCCGGTCATGCTCCGGGACCCGATGGCTGCATCTATCTCCGGCCGAAGTTTCGCTACCACCGAGCCGATCCGATGTTCACTCCAGCCAGCGATGCGCGTTTACAGGGACCTAAGTCTGACCTGCCTGCGCAATGGTCTTGTGTACGGCCGGCGTCGGGAACAACTGCGCCCGTCTTCAGTTGAAGGCGTCACCTCCTCGAGGAGACATCGGCGCAGAATCAGTCCCTTCATGCGCTGATTAGGGTCCGCCTGCCATTGCTGGATTTGGCAGGCGGACCCTTGGTTCTGTACGCTCCAGATGAAAAGCGGGTAAGCTCGGGATCACTCATCATCCCAGAAACCCCGTAGAGACGTATGGCGGAGGTCTTCCTCGCCCCTGAGATGCTTGACCCGGCTTGACATCCGAGACGACCTCCCAGCGCGCGCACGCAGCGGGTCGCCCTCAGCCTTCCAGCGCCTCGTGCTGGTAAAGCTCGTCCATGCTGAGCGTCGCAAGCGCGGCGAACGGCGCCTGCTTTTTCACACGGCCGTGGCTCAGGATCACGACGTCGTCGCAGAACGAGATGGTGCTGCGATGATGGCTGATGACGATGGTAGTGCGGCGGCCGGCCCGCGACTTGAGCGTCTCGACGATTGCCGCTTCCGACAGGCCGTCCACCGCATTGGTGGCTTCGTCCAGGATCAGGATATCGGGATCGCGCACCAGCGCTCTGGCCAGCGCGATCCGCTGTCGCTGTCCCGCCGAGAGATTGACGCCGCGGTAGCCGACGACCGTCCAGTAACCCTGCGGCAGTTGCTCGATGAAGCCATGCGCTTCGGCCAGTTTTGCCGCGCGCTCGGCGTCATCGGCCGAGGCCGCGTCCTGGCCGTAGATGATGTTGTCGAAAATCGTGCCGTCGACCAGCTCCAGCTCCTGGCTGGCAAGCGCGATGTGCTTTCGCCACTGGCCGGGGTCTATGCGGTCCAGCGGCGATCCATCGACGAGGATCCTGCCGCTATCCGGTTCGACGAAGCGGCACAAAAGGTTGACGATCGTCGTCTTGCCGGCGCCCGACCGGCCGATCAGCGCGGTCGAGCGGCCGCTACGGATATCGAAACTCGCCGCATGCAGCACCACCGCGCGCTGCTCCGAGCCGGAATAGGTAAAGGTGACGTCCTCGAACTTGATGCCTTGGCTGAGCCCGGGGAACGCTGCGCTGCCTTGCGGCGGCGCTGGCTTGTCGGATGGGTCCAGCATCCACGTCACCTCTTCCAGCGATCCGCTGAGGCCCTGCAGCTGGCTCCAGGCCATTTGCAACGATCGCATGTAGGGCTGCAGCCTGTAGAGCAGGATGACGAAGGCGACGATCAGCGGGAAGGAAACATTGGCGAACCAGGCGCCGATCACCACCGCCAGGAACAGCATGGCGTGCAGAACCTCGGTCAGCGGCGGCAAAGCTCCCTGGCGGGTTAAAAGCACGAACGCCGCCCGGCGCACCGCATCCGATGCCTGGTCGAATGCCGCCTTCTCGCGTTGCTCCTGGCCAAAAATGCGGATCAGCCGCCCGGCATGCACCAGATGCAGCATCTGCGATGCGAGCTGGCTGTTGCGGGAGGCGACGCTGCGGCTCGGCGCCTTCAGATTGGCCGACAGCACGGCGTGCGCGACCTGGACCAGCGCCAGGCCCAGCGTCACCAGCAGCGTCATCTGCCACGACAGGAGCAGCAGGAAGGCCAATAGGATGATTGCGGCCGATGCATTGACGATTGCCCCCAACGTGATCTGGATGGCATCCGAGGCCCGCCAGGATTCGTTGGAGATGATGTTGAGCAGCCGTCCCGGGCTTTGCTGCAGGAAGAATGGGTAGCCCACCCGCAGCAGCCGCTCCGACAGCGCGCTGCGGATCGAATGGCTTGCCTTGCCATAGATAAAGGTGGTCAGCAGCGTGTTGGCGAAAGCGAACAGGTTCTTCAGCACGATCGAGCCGAGGATGGCGACCGATATGACGATCAGCCGGTCGCGCTCGCTCAAGCTCGATCCGACATGCTGGAAGACGGCGGAAAAGCCAGCCATGCCGGTCTGCCCCTGTTGCCCCATGATTATGTTCAGCAACGGGATGATCAGGCCGATGCCGAAGCCTTCAAGCGCGGCGCTGAGCAGCCCGAGCACCACCACGGCCGGAAGCAGACGCAACTGTTTTTGCCCGAGCGCGCGGCGCAGCATCGGTAGGCTGGGCGGCATCAGTCGCATGATGGCGGATCACCTTGCCTCGGCATTTGCCTGTTGCTCCTGTCGCATTTCCGTCGTTTCGGGGGATTTCGCCAGCAAAAGCACCGCGAACTTGGCCGCGCCCAGCAAGTTCATGCCGATGATCGGCCAGTGCGACAGCTGGAGTTCACGGTCGAACAGCGGGCCTTTCCCCAATTCGCGCAAGGCCGCCCTCATCGACCAGTAGAAATGCCGAAGCAGCCACGGCGCGTTGCGGATATGCTTCAGGCAAAGCCCGCCATTGCCCATGCTGTAGTCGCGATGCAGCTTTTCGATGGCCTTGCGGTCGCGCCGGCCGTGATGGTGATAGATGGTCATGTCGGGCACGTATTCGACCGGAATCCCAAGCAGCACCGCCCGCACCAGATAGTCCGTATCCTCCGCCGATCGCAGCGGGCCGCCGGCGCCGAACCGTTCGTCGAACCGCCCGATACGGGCGGCGACATCGCGATGCATCGTCATGTTGCAGCCAAGCACGAAGCCGCCGGGATGGACATCCGGCGTAAGCCGCGCGCGCACCGGCGACCGCTTGATGGTGAACGGCAGGTCGCGGGGGTCGCCGATCTCGACGCGGCCGCCGCGGATGACCCGTTCGCCGGCCGCATAGTGCCGCTGCAGATCGCGCAAATAATCCTTGTGGACAGCGCAATCATCGTCGACGAAGACCAGCACGCGGCCCCGCGCCCGCTCCAGCCCGGCGTTGCGCGCGGCCGCTAATCCGGGTCGCGGCTCGCAAATGGCGGTGAACGGGATGTCCGACAGTTCGGCGATGCTGGCCAGCCGTTTGGCCGTGCTGTCGGTCGAGCCGTTGTCGACAACCACCAGCTCGGCGGCAAAGTCGGCATGGGCACGACACGCGGCCTGGATCGAGCTGATGCAGGGCTCGAGTACGGCGACACGGTCGCGTGTGCAGACAATGAAGCTGACCGCCGGCGCCGGTCCTTGCTGCGGCCGCGGCGACATGGCCGCCGGCACCGTCGAGCGGCCGCGCTGCTGGAGCTGGTGCGATTTGACGAACATGCGTTGCTAGCTCAACTGGTTCGAAGGCAAAACCGCCGCGGCCGGCACGGACTGCAGATACCGCGACAGGGCATCCACCTGCCTGGTGACCGACATCGAGGCGAGACTGAAGCGCGGCGCGAAGGCACCGGTCCGAAACACGTACTGCTCGCGCCGCCGGATGAGGTTCCATTTCGCCGTCCGCGTCAGGAATTCGTGCATCAGCAGCGGCTGCCTTTCCCCCGATATCAGCTGGTAGTGGAAATAGAACAGGTTCAGCGTGCCGGCCTGGTAACTCGGCCTCGTCTCGGCCGGCAGTGCCGAAATCCTTTCTTCCAGCGCAAGGATCCATTCGGCGGCACGGCGAACCGTGTCCATCGACAGGACCTCACCGATGTCGCGCAGGCCTTGCGTCTCTTGTGCGAGCCCTTCGCGCTCGAGGTTCTCGGCGACGATCTTCAAATGGGTCCTGCGCATTTCGCGCTTGTGCCTGTTGGTCACGCTGTCGTCATGGATACGATAGGCGATCAGGCTTTCGGGGATCATGGCCGCCGGGTAGCGGTCGGTCAGCCGCCTGAACAGGTCGAAATCCTCGGCATGCTTGTAGCTTTCGTCATAAAATAGAACGCTCTCTTCGATGACCTTCCTGTTGTAGACGACCGTGGAATGCATGAAGATCGTGAAGAACATCGACAGTATTCGCAGGATATTGTCCTGGAATATCGGATCGGGCGAACCCCGGACGATGCGGTTGCCGAGCAAGGTATCGAAACCCGCGCCGCATAGAGCCAGGTCAGGCTGCTGGTTGAACAGCGCGACCTGCCGCGACAGGCGCTGGGGATAGGCGATGTCGTCGGCGTCCATCCTGGCGACCAGATCGCCGCGCGCCACGGCCAGGCCTTCGTTCAAAGTTGCGATCAGGCCACGGTTTTCGCGTGAGATGATCGAGATGCGATTGTCGGCCTGGCGGTATTTCTGCAGGATCTGCAGCGAGTTGTCGGTCGAGCCGTCATCGATGGCGATGACCTCCAGACGCTCGTAATCCTGGCGCAGGACGCTGCCCAGCGCAGCGGCGAGATAAGGTCCCGCATTGTAGATCGGCAGCAGAACGGAAACCAAGGGAGCAGCAGCCATGATCAGCTCCGATCGGTTCGGTGCAGCTTGCGCGGCAAGGGTGACGTGCCACCATCAAGCGGCCTGCCCGGATATGCTCCGGCCGCGAGCCATCCGGCATTGCCCACGTCCATGCCTGCCGAGATGGCGCCTCGGCCTTTTCCAGCAACATAGGGGAAGTGGCGCTTGAGGCTGTTGAGCGGCTTTTCGAAAAGCAGCCACGAAACCGAAGCCAGCATGAGCGTCGCAGTTCCCGCGACCAGGAACCGCCCCGGCCCTTGCTCCGAGACGTTGAGCGGGATCCAGGGCTGCGACTTGACAACCAGAGCCAGCACTATGGGATGGTAGAGATAGACGCCGTAGCTTATGCGGCCAAGGCCAAGCAGCGGCGGCAGTTCGAGAAGTTTTCCGACGCGACCGCCAATGCCCGTTGAACAGCTTGCAACGATGACCACCAGAGGCGCGACAGGCAGGATCTGCAACAGCAGCCAGAGACCCCATTCCTGCACCGGATTTGCCGGCGCCGGCGCAAACCACTGCAGAACGAAAAACGCCGCGGCGAGCCCCGGCCAGCCAGCTCGAAGCCATTGCGGCAAGCCGGCTGTTCTTGACCGGTAGGCGGCGAGCAGCGCGCCTGACGCCAATGCATCCATCGACGCCGGCGGCAGCAGGTCGCGCGCCAAACCGGGCGTTCCCGCGATCGGCCAATAAAACCGGTAGGCCAGCGACAGCATGATCACGCCGATGCAGATCGCTTCGAGGCGCTGGCGCGGTGCCAGCAGGACGATCAGTGGCCAGGCGATATAGAACTGCTCCTCGATGCTCAGGCTCCAGAAATGGCAGAGCAGCCAGGGCGTCCATTCATTCTGCGCCGCGTACCAGAAATTCGACAGATAGAGGGCATGCCAGGCCAGCGATCCTCTGGACTGCTCCAGGTCCACCAGCCAGACGAAACCCAGCACGGCGAAATAGGGCGGGAATATTCGCAGCGCCCGCCTGATATAGAAGGATTTCAGCGCCGGTCCGGTTTCGAATTCGGCGGCCGCTCTGGCTTCCAGCAGCAGTCGCGTGATCAGAAAGCCGCTCAGCACGAAGAACAGGCGCACGCCGATATGGCCCCAGAACGAGGACCCTCCGGCCGCGAAGAAATGGGAGTACAGCACCATCGTCACGGCGATGGCCCTCAGCGCGTCCAATTGGGTGTCGCGCGCATTTCCCATTAGCGGCATACGCCGGAGGGACGGCGAAACTGCCAATCGGTCAATATAGCGGCGTCGTTCACGGCGCATTCCAATCGGAAGCGCCCCCCTTGCGCAGAATAGGACCACCATTGTGCAACGCAACACAAAAAGTTGACACATTTGAAACAGGAACGTGAGGCGCGACTAATAAAAGCCAAAAAACAGCAGGAAACAGCCTGAATTGTCCATTCTTGACGATTTTTTCGCACTGCCTTGGCCCGCCGATATCGGCGAGAGGGTGCTGCGATGCAGCATGTTCGCCGCCATCACGGGCGCAAGATCTGGGTCTGGACACAGATGCCCCGCCACAGGACCGGCCGGCAACCGACGCTCGGCGACCTTTTTGCTGCGCTGGCGCGGCTGCTGTTAGCGCGACAACAGTGGGAGCAAGCGCAAGCTTCCCGCCTTCGAGTTACGCCTCCTTGCTGGCATTCGCGAGCGCCACTGCGCGACGCTCCGGGAGCCCCAATCCGACGAGCGCGCCGGCGAGCGAGAGCAGAGCGGAGACGTCGATTGCCGAGGTGAAGCCATCGCTGAACGCGTCGGTGGACGAGAAGCTTCCAGTGCCGGCGAACACCGCACCGGCGATCGCGATCCCGGATACGCCGCCGAGAAAGCGGAATGTGTTGAACGTGCCGGCAGCCTTGCCGACCTCCGGCCGGGCGACCGCATTGAGAACCGCGTTCTGCGCGGCAGGCATGGCCATCGACACGCCGGCACCGGTAATGATCAGCGGGGCGACTAGCTGAACGTAGGGCAGATCAGGTGCGGCGATCTGCGCCAGCCAGGCCATGCCAGCCGCTTGCAGGATCAGTCCGGCCACCACAAGCCAGCGCTCGCCGACTCGGTTGATCAGGCTGCCGGCGATCGGTGCGACCACGAAAAGCGTGGCGGTCCAAGGCAGCAATCCCATGCCGGCGCCGAACGGCCCACGGCTCTGGGCAAACTGCAGAAACTGCGGCAACAGGAATACGAGGCCGTACATGGCGGCGCAAAGCAGGAAGTTCGCCCCTACGCCCGAGGAGAATGCGCGCGCCTGAAAGAACCGCAAAGGCAGCATGGGCTCACGGGCACGCAGCTGCCAAAGGACGAACGCGATGGCGAGAAGCAGCCCGGCCGTCAGCGCCGTCAGCACTTCAGAGCTGCTCCAGCCCACGATGTTGCCGCGCATCAGGCCCCAGACCACTCCGAATGCCGCCGCAGTTACCAGCACGACGCCGAGGACATCGATAACCGTGCCCGGCCCGTGACTCTCCGGAATCCGACGCAGCACCAGCGGGATGAGAACGATGCCGACCGGGACATTGAGCCAGAAGATCCAGTGCCAGGAGAGGCCTTCGGAAATCGCACCGCCCGCTATCGGGCCGATGATCAGGGCCAGGCCGGTGATGCTGCTGAAGATACCCAGCGCCTTGCCTCGTTCCTCCGGAGGAAAAGCGACGCTCAGCAGCGCCATGGCCAGCGGCATGACCATCGCGGCACCTGCGCCCTGGACCGCACGGGCCGCAATCAGCAATCCGGCATTGCCAGCGAGCGCGCACGCAACCGACGCTGCGACGAACAACGCCAATCCGGCAACGAGCGTACGGCGGCGGCCGAACCGGTCACCGAGCGCAGCCCCGGTCATGAGCAGGACGGCAAAACTCAAATTATAGGCGTTCATCGTCCATTGCAGCGTCTCCAGCGAGGCGTCGAGCTCGACGCGCATCGTGCTCAATGCCGTCGCCACGACCATCGCATCGAGAACGACCATCAAGGAGCCTATCGACGTGAGGGCGAGAACCCAGACCTTCGTTGATCCCGCACTTTGCTTGCTCATGACTATGGCGCCTCCGGCTTGAACAAAGGGCCCGCCAGGTTGACGGGCCCGTGATCCAGAGACGCGTAGGGAACATCAAAGGATTCCAGCAGGAGAAAGTTTTTTCGACCGAATCCTTTTGCCATCGTCGAGCGTCTATAAGACGCTGCGCCCGATGGCGGGCGCCTCTGCCTGGGAGATACGCATGAGATCGACCCTTGTGCGATGACCGGATCCGCAATCGGCACGCCAGAAGGACGGGAGCCATTCGACCGGCTGCTCGGCGAATTGCGGCCGAAACTGCACCGTTATTGCGCCCGCATGACCGGTTCGGTGATCGATGCCGAGGATGTCGTCCAGGAAGCTACGGTCAAGGCGCTCGAGGCGTTCCCCGGGACCGGGCCGATAGCCAATGTCGAGGGCTGGCTGTTTCGCATCGCGCACAATGCCGCGCTCGACCACCTACGCCGTCGTGCCAGGTTGGATGCCGCGCATGTCGTTGAGGATATCGATATGATCCCTGACCCCGGTATGTCGGCCGAGGGTCGACACACTGCAGCCGCAAGCCTGCAGACCTTCATGCGCCTGCCCGCGGCGCAGCGTAGCAGCGTCATCCTCATGGATGTGCTCGGCTATACGATCGAAGAGATCGGCAACATTATCGACAGCAGCGTTCCGGCGGTGAAAGCCGCACTGCATCGCGGCCGTCTGCGCCTGCGCCAGGTCGCCGGCGAGCCTGACGATCGGCCTGTGCCGGTGTTGGCCGAGCCCGAACGGGCGCGTCTGGCAGCCTATGTAGAGCGGTTCAACGCCCGCGACTTCGATGCGATCCGCGACATGCTGGCCGAGGACGTCCGGCTTGACCTCGTCAACCGGCTCCGGGCGAGTGGCCGCACGAAAGTGGGCCGGTACTTCCACAATTACGCGGGTATCCACGATTGGCGGCTGCTTCCAGGCCTGGTGGATCGGCAGCCAGCCATTCTTGTGATCGATCCGGACGACTCGGCCGGAGGGCTAAAATACTTTATCCTGCTGGAATGGGCCGGCGACAGATTGGCGAGAATTCGCGATTTCCGCTATGCGCGCTACACGCTTGACGGCGCCGAGGTGGTGCCTCTGCGGGCATAGCAATTCGCGTTTCATAATGCCGAACAAACACTGCCAGCTATTTTTGGATCGCGGCCGCTTGCCATCCAAGCGGCCGCCCTTTTCCACCGATCCTGCTTTAAGCCGGTTGCAACTCCCTGCGCGGCAGCGGCGGGAAGGCGATCGCAATCGCCATCGCGCCAAGCCCGACAAGGGCCGAGCCGATGAACAGCCAGGAATAGCTGGCATAGGCATCGAACACCATGCCGCCGGCGAGCGGGCCGAAAGCCATGCCGAGGCTGGACAGCATGGTTACTGCACCGAACACCGTACCGAGGATGCGCTGGCCGAAATATTCCCGCGCCAGCACCGCATAGAGCGGCATGACGCCGCCATAGGTGGCGCCGAAGATGACGGCGAGCGTGTAGAATTGACCAAGCTCGCTGACCGCCAGATAGGCTGCGATGACCACGGCCTGTATGGCCAGCCCGGTGATCAGCACCGGCTTGACGCCCAACCGATCGGCAAGCACGCCGTAAAGCAGCCGGCCACCCAGCCCTGCCAGGCCCTCGATGCTGTAGATGCTGACCGCCGCCATCGGCGCTATGCCGCACAGCATGGCATAGCTCACCATGTGGAAGATCGGCCCGGAATGCGCCGCGCAGCAGGCAAAGAAGGTCAGTCCCAACACGATGAATTGCGGCGAGCGCAGCGCCTGCGGAACCGTCATGCCGGCACCCTCGGCGGGAACGCTTGGGGCAGCGCCGTCGGCAGCGGGCTTGGGCGGCTGGCGCACCAGAAGCGCGGCCGGCAGTAGCAGCACCCACGCGGTTATGCCGATGTCGAACATTGCGGTGCGCCAGTCGTAGGCCGAAATCAGCCAGCGGGCGAAGGGCGAGATGGTCATTGGCGCCACGCCCATGCCGGCCGAGACCAGCGAGACGGCGAGGCTGCGGTTCGTGTCGAACCAGGCGGAGGTCAGCGCAATCATCGGCGCGAAGAAGGCGCTTGCCGCGAGGCCGACGAGCACGCCGTAGGCCAACTGGAAAACGAGCAGCGAACCGGTGCGGCTGGCCAGGACCAGCGCCAGGCCGAGCAGCACGGCGCCGGTCATGACGACGATGCGGGCGCCAAAGCGGTCGTAAATGGCGCCCCAGGCGAAGCCGCCGAGGCCCATTACCAGGAAGTTCAGCGTCATCGCACTCGATATGCCGGCGCGCGACCATTGTGTGTCAAGCGCCATCGGTTCGAGAAAGATCGCCAGCGAGAACATCGCCCCGAGGGCGACACAGGTCATCAGCGCACCAGCCGCGACGATAACCCAACGATAGGGAAGGCTCATTTCACTTTTCTCCCATGCCGGAAGCGTTGATACGGCACGACCTTTTCGAGCTTCGCCGAGCCGCTTGCGTCCGAAGGACGTTGGATATGTCATGAATCCGACAATCCGGTTGCATTTTTTATCCAGTCGGCGCGATGGCGCCATTCCACGGCTTTCTGGATTGACCGCGCACCATTCGAAGCTAGATTTCCAACCGGCGATCAGGAGCTGTCAAGCATGGCAAATCAGGAACTTCATCGCGGGCGTCTCATCGACCACCTCCATCTGGTGGTCAGGGATCTCAAGGCCAGCCGTCGTTTCTACGAGGCGGTTCTCAACGTGCTCGGCATACCGATCGGTGGCGCCGGCAATGATTATTTCTGGGCCGACGAGCTGTTCATCTCCAGCCCCGACAGCCCGGCGGCCCTGGGAAAGCTGACCGGCCGCCACCACCTGGCCTTCCAGGCAAATGACCGCGCCATGGTCGATGCCTTCTACAGGGCCGGGCTTGAGGCCGGCGGCACCGACAATGGTGCGCCGGGCGAGCGATCCTACCATCCCGGCTATTACGCCGCCTTCCTGCTCGACCCCGACGGCAACAACATCGAGGCCGTCCACCACGGCGCGGCCAACCGCAGCGCCGATTCAGTTAAGATCACGTTCTAGCTCTATGGACAGGTAACGAAGGCGGGGGTCGCTTGTGCTACTAACAGGGTAATCTCGAAGCCGCCGCTGTCTTTGCCACGGAGCCCTGCGCTATCGCGCCAGCGCCGCCATTTGGCCCGCAAGGAAGTCGACGAACAGCCGCGCCCGGACCGGTAGCTGCCGCCCGTAGGCATGGACGATGTGCACCGGCATGGTCCGCATCGCCACCTCGGGCAGCATGCGGACCAGGCGGCCCGTGTCGAGATCGTCCTGCACCGCAAACTGCATGAGATGCGCGATGCCGGCGCCGGCAAGTGCGGCATTGCGGATGGCGCCGCCGTCATCGGTATCGAGCCGCCCATCCGGCACGATCATCGTACCGTCGGCAAATGTGACCGGATAAGGCCGGCCAGCCATCTGGTGGCGGACGAATTCATGGTCCCGTAAATCCTCGACCGATGCCGGACGGCCGCGCCGCTCGACATAGGCCGGTGAGGCCACCAGCATGATCGGCAGATTGGCGATCTTGCGCGCGACGAGCCCGGTGTCTGAGAGCGGCCCCATGCGCACCGCAACGTCATAGCCTTCGCGGATCAGATCGGCGTGACGGTCGGTGACGCTGAGCTCCAGTTTGACTGCGCCGTGCTGCGCAAGGAACGCTTGCGCCCATGCCGCGATCAGGCCACGCCCAAGCTCGACCGGCGCTGTAACGCGCAGCAGGCCGCGCGCCGTATCGGCCATCTGAACGATGTCTTCGGCATCGTCCAGCGCCCTGAGCAGCGGCGCCACGCGCTCGTAATAGACGATGCCTTCGCTGGTGAGCCCGAGCCGGCGCGTCGAGCGCTGGATCAGCCTGACGCCGAGCCGACGCTCGAGCCGCGCCACGCTTTTCGACACTGCCGACGGGCTGGAGCCGACCAGCCGGCTGGCGGCATGGAAAGAGCCGGCATCGACGGTTCGGACGAAGGCGACGAGACCGGCGGTCTTTTCGAGGATGGTGGTCATTCCGGAATTCCAGGAACGAAAGAACGGATTGTGGGCACCATAATACGCGTTTCGATCATGATTAAATACCGCTCATCGTCAACAAAGGAGAGATTTGATGAGCAAGCTGAACGGCAAGGTCGCCATCGTCACCGGCGCCTCCAACGGTATCGGCGCCGCCATCGCCAAGAGTCTTGCCACGGCCGGCGCCGCAGTGGTCGTCAACTACGCCTCGTCACGGGAAGGCGCCGACCGCGTCGTCGCCGAGATCGAGGACCGTGGCGGCCGCGCCGTCGCCGTCCAGGGCGACGTGTCGCAAGCGGCTGATGTGCGCCGCCTGTTCGAGGCGGCGAAATTGGAGTTTGGCGGGCTCGACATACTGGTCAACAATGCCGGAGTCTTCGCATTCGAGCCGCTGGAAGCGGTTACCGAGGCCGAGTTTCACCGCGAGTTCGACACCAATGTGTTGGGCATCATTCTGACCACGCAAGCAGCAGTGAACCATTTTGGCGCGGGCGGCGGCAGCATCATCAACATAAGCTCGGTCGCCAGCCGCAATCCGCAACCGAACTCGCTCGTCTACGCCGCGACCAAAGGTGCGGTGGACACGATCACGCTGTCGATGTCGCGGGAGCTCGGCGCACGCAACATCCGCGTCAACGCCATCGCGCCCGGCGGCATCGATACCGAGGGCCTCGCGCGCATCGGCATCGTCGGCAGCGAATTCGAGAAGCAGATTATAGCCATGACGCCGCTCGGTCGCTTCGGCCTGCCCGACGACGTCGCCCGCGTCGCGGTGTTCCTCGCCTCCGACGAAGCGTCCTGGCTGACCGGCGAGCGCATCACCGCCTCCGGTGGCTGGCGATAGGCATGGAGGGCGCGAACCTGCCGGCTCGCTGACCGTGCTACCCGCGGCGCGACGCACTGCAATCGATGACGAGAGCGATCTAAGCCCTATGTAGCAGCGAGGAAGGAGCGCCGTGCGCCATCGATGACGGCGAGATGCCAGGGAGGTAACGGATGACGGGCGACGAAACAGCAATCCGAAAGCTGGTCGAGACGTGGATGGATGCGAGCAAGCGTGGAGACATCGCGACCGTCCTCAGCTTAATGACGGACGACGCGATCTTCATGGTTCCCGGCCGGGAACCCTTCGACAAGGAGATCTTCGCGGCAGCCGCGCGGGAGACGGCCGGCGTTCATATCGACGGCACGAGCGATATCGTGGAACTACAGCTTCTCGGCACTTGGGCCTTCATCCGCAGCCGCATCAATATGACCGCGACCCCGCCGAATGGCGAGCCGGTCCATCGATCGGGATATGCGCTGACGCTCCTGCGCAAGGAGGCGGATGGTGAGTGGCGGCTCGCACGCGACGCAAACCTGCTGACCCAGCAAGGCTAGAGCCGGTCTCCGGCATCGCTGCACCTGAAGGCGCGCCAGGGGGGAGCGATTAGATGGCGAAGATGCGATGCAGGTCGCCCTGAACAGCGTTCCCCTCCTCTACCCGATCACACCGGCAAAAGGGCGTTCGGCTTGACATCGGCGATGGAGGCGAACGTGTGCGTTTCGCGCACGCCGGGCAGCGGCAGGATGACCCGCTGCAGGAAATCCTGGAACACCGCCATATCGGCGATCCGCGCCTTGACCAGATAATCGAAACCGCCAACCACCATATGGCACTCCAGAACCTCCGGAGCTTTCGCCACGGCTTCGGCGAAGCGGTCAAAGACATGAGGCGCCGTGTGGTCAAGCCGGACCTCGATGAACACCAGCGTTCCCCGGCCGACCTTGCGCGGATCGAGCATGGCCCTGACCGCGGTGATGAACCCGTCGCGGAACAGGCGCTTAACCCGCTGGCTGGTTCCGGTCGGAGACAGCCCGACACGCCCGGCAAGATCAAGCGTCGTCCGGCGTCCGTCTTCCTGGAGCAACCGGAGCAGGCTGCGGTCTATCTGGTCGAGGTCGCTCATTTCACAATCCACGCTATCTAAGGGATTTGCGTGTTGATTTCACGCAGAGACACCGAAATCAACGTATTTCACAACATAAAACCTCGCAATAGCCTGCGCTTCCCTCACCGCTGAAAGCAAACGTGGTGAGCCGATTTCGAACACAGGAGTGCAGGATGACCAAGGAAGCGTTCAGCCCAGCCGGCAAGAGTGCGGCAGAAATCAGCAAGGGAGCGACCGAGATCCTGGTGCTGAGCGAAACCGATGTGATGGAATGCATCGACCTCAGTCAGCTTCTCGATGTTCTGGAAGACGGCTTCAAGGCGCTGTCACAAGGCAGGGTCGTCAATCCACCCCGACCACAGCTCGACATCCCCGAGGCCGGCTACAGCCTCGCCATGCCGGCCTGGATGGAGGGCATGAACCTGACCGTCAAGATCGTCAACGTCTTCGAAGGCAACCTGGCCAAGAACCTGCCCAGCCACCTCGCCACCATCACCCTGTTTGATCCGCTGTCCGGCCTGCCGGTGTGTATCATGGACGGCACCTTCATAACCGCGGTGCGGACCTCCGGCTCCGCCGTGCTGTCGGTGCGCACGCTTGCCCGCAGGGACGCCAGGATAGCGACCGTGGTCGGCGCCGGCGTGCAGGCCAACCAGCACCTGCATCTGTTGCCCTTGGTGCGCGACTTTGCCGAAATCCGTGTCGCTTCGAAGAGCTTCGACGATGCGGCAGCGCTTGCCCGGCTGCATCCGTCGGTGGTGGCGGTCGCCGATCTCGAGACGGCAGTGCGCAGTTCCGACGTGGTGTGCCTGGCGACCCACTCCTACCAGCCGGTGATCGACGCAGGCTGGGTCCAGCCGGGCACGCATGTCTCCTCGGTCGGGGTGGCGCCGCCCGGCGGTGAAATGCCGATCGAGCTCATCGGCAGATCCAGTCTTTTTGTCGAAACCAAGGATGCATTCAAACCGACCCCGGTCGGATCTTGCGAGCTTGCCGGCTTCGACCCGGATTTCGGCACCGAGCTTGGCGCCATGCTGCTCGACCGCGCGCCGGGCCGCGTTTCGGATCAACAGATCACCACCTACAAGGCGATGGGCATTGCGATGGAAGACATGGTCGCTGCCGACCTCGTCTATCGTTGCGCCCGGCGTCTGCGCAAGGGAAAGCTCATCGTGCTGTAGGGGCGCGCCGCACGCCAGGCGGGATCGACGGTGCTGACAATGGCGCTTTCGCGCAAGCGGCCGGGCTAAAGGCCGGCCCCTCAGGCCGGCTCGCGCTTCAGCGCCTGCGCCATGCAGTGAATGCCGCCGCCGGTCTTCGAGATCTCGCTCATGTCGATGGCCGCCACCTCGAAGCCGCGCGCCTTGAGCTGGCCGATCAGCGTCTGGCTCGAGGTCGGGGCGATTACCCTGTCCTTGCCCAGCGACATGAAGTTGCAGCCGAGCGCCATAGTATCCTGGAACGGCACGTCGATGATCTCGTGGCCCTTGCCCTTCAGCCAGTCGACGATGCCGGGCTCTGTACAGGCAAGGCAGACGGCGGTCAGCTTTTCGGCGATCGGCACCACCATCAGGTCGATATGGACGTAATACTCGTCGATGAAGGCGATGCGGGTCTCCCAGCCCTCCTTGTCGAACCAGGCCTGGACCTGGCGCGCGCCCTCCTCCTGCGTGCGGGCGCCACCGCAGCCGATCAGCACGACGCCGTCCTCGATGACGTTGAAGTCGCCGCCCTCGAACGTGCCGGCGGTGACCATATCATAGATCGGGATGCCGAGCTTCTCATAGGTGCGGATCGCCGCGTAGTTCTCGCCACGCCGCCACCATTGCGACATGGCGGTGATGATGGCGCCGTACGGCGTCATGACGCTGGAATCGCGCGAGTAGACCTGCATCGGCAGTTCCGGCGTCGGCTCGTGCCAGTGGATGTTGACACCGAAATGCTCATAGGCGGCGACCAGGTCCTTGTGCTGCGCCTGCGCGATCTGGACGTTGCATGGCGCTTCGCGCAGGTGCTTGCGCGACAGCGAGCTGGTCGAGAGATGGCGCAGGAAATTCGGCGAGCCGAGCAGCACGTCGGTCAGCACGTCGGTCTCGTTGGCGAAGCCCCAGGCGGTCAGCGGCTTGGTTCCGCCGGCCGGGTTGCGGTGCTGCAGCGAAAACGGCTCGGCGACGATGCGGTCATGGACGGTCATGGGGTTTCTCCTCGTGAAGGGCGGCTTGGTTGATCATGCGGCTTGGTTGCCTGGTATCCACCAATCCCGTCCGCGCGGGGTGGTGATGTATTCCGGCCAGCGAAATCCGATGGGCGGATCGTAGTCGCAGAGCGGCGCGATCCAGTTCGAGCCGCCGATGCCGCCGCCGGTGCGGGTGACGAATTCATCCATCGCCGCGTCGCGCGCAGCCTCGTCTTCCAACAGGCGAAGTGCTGCCAGCGCGACCGTCTTTGCGGCGCAGATGACCATCGGGTCGATGGTGGCAGAAATGCCGCCCAGCGCATTCATAGCCCAGGACGGAAACGCGTGGCCGTTCTCGGATCGCAGCGCCGGCCGGGCGACGTAGAATCGTGCCGTCGGTGTATGCCACGACATGTCGGTGTAATCGTCAGAGGTGGAATTGAGCTGCCAAGGCGGCAGGTCGCGGCGCAGGAGCGCCTCGGCCGCCTGTGGTGCAATCAGCCGGTCCAGTTCGTCGATGAATGGTTCCTCGGTCGCCTCGCCCCCGGCATTGAGCTGGACTTCGCGGGCGATCGCCTTGGCCGTCTCGTCCCAGCACGGCGGCCCGACCGCCGCCAGCGCGTCGAAGGCAATACCGGCCATGACGTGATTGGCCAGCCCCGGCCGCGACTTCGACACCCAGTGCCGCTCATGGCGGCAGCCGCTCATCCTGGCTGCGGCTTCCGCATTGCGGTCGAGCACGGCGGTGACCTGCTCGGCCATCGCCAGCGTCGGCACGCGGATCATGTACTGGATCTCGGCCAGCCCGGCCGGCAGATTGTCGGCGGTCGCCTGGCCCGCCGTCAGGATCGCCTCGCTGATCGACCAGCCGCCCTGATGCGGCAGCATGGAATCGCGCAGCGCCTTGGACGCCATATACATCATCATCAGCGCGTCGTTGGCGCCGGGCGCCCTGACTGCCGAATGCGCCTGCGGGATGGGTGCTGCGCCGCCTGCCGCCCTCGCCCAATGTTCCGGCTCGTCGCACACAAAGCGGTAGATCATCGCATAGGCCGCACCGCAATGCGTATCCCAGCGCGCGGTATTGCAGAGCGGCAGCATATAAAAAGGATGGAAGGAGACCATGCCCGCTAGCCCATCGTAATAGCCCTTCGCGGCATGGATCGGCTTCGACCCGCGCACCTTCTCCGCCGGCTCGCCGGTGAAGCGCAGCGTGCCTGATATGCCGTGGCGCTGCATCGCCGCCTTGGTCGCCAGCAGCCCGCCGAGGCTGGCAATGCCGAGGCCGGAATGCGGATCGGTGTGGCCGCCAGCCTGTTCGCCGAGGCCCGGGCGCGGTCGCTTCACCGTCGCAGCATCCTGGCAATTGCCGGGCACTGCATCATACTCGGCATACAGGCCGATGGTCGGCCCCGCGCCATTGGCCCAGTGGGCGCAGAAGGCGGTCGGCATGCCGCCAGAACCTTCCTCGACGGAAAAGCCTTCGTGCTTCAGATGCTCGACATACCAGGCGGCCGACTGGTATTCGCGCCAGGCGGTCTCGCCGAAATCGAAGATCGCCCGCGTCCACGCCGATAGCGACGGCTGGATGTCGTCCAGAAAGGCAAGTGCGGTCACTTGCGCGGAGGTCACCGGTTTCTCCATGGCGGAAAGAAAGCAGTGAAGCGCCCCGCCAAAAAGTGATATGTTTTCCCGGCTCATGCAAATTCGGTTCACCTCTTGAGAATTCCCTCGACGCAGGCGCTGCGCGCCCTCGACAGTTTTGCCCGCCACGGCAGCGTCTGGCGCGCCGCCGACGAACTGCATCTGACCCGCAGCGCAGTCAGCCATCAGCTTCGCCTGCTCGAACGCGATCTCGGCTTCGACCTGCTCGAGCGCATTGGCAAGGGCGTGGCGCTGACGCCGCGCGGCCAGCGCTATGCCAGCGACGTGCGCAAGGCGCTGACGGTGCTGGGCGACGCGGTGACACGCCATGCCGGCACCGGCATCGGCGGCTCGTTCAGCGTCAGTTGTACGCCGGGTTTCGCCTCGCTGTTCCTGTGCACCCATATCGGCGAGTTCCGGCAGATGTACCCCGATGTCGCGCTGCGCATCCTGACGCCGCGCCGTCTCGACGACGTGAGCAATGCCGAGGCCGATGCCTTCATCGCCTTCGGCGTCGGCAATTGGCCAAACCGCGCGGTCGAGCTGTTGTGCGGGATCTCCTTTACGCCGCTGTGCAGCCCGACGCTGCTCAACAAGATCGGCGGCTTCTCCAAGCCGGCCGACGTGCTGCGCGCCAATCTCCTGCATCTCGGCGATACCGAGGACTGGGCGCGCTGGCTGGCGCTGTCCAAGGTCGAGAACCCCGACCCGGAAGGCGGCATCTTCTTTTCCGACATGAACCTGGTCTTTTCGGCGGCGATCGCCGGCCAGGGCATCGCCATGGGCGACGAGCTGACCAGCGGCCGGGCACTGAGCGAAGGCCGGCTGGTCCGCCCCTTCGACATAGCGATCAATTCACCGCGCTCGTATTTTCTGGTTTCCGAGCACGCCAAGGCGGCGCATCCGGTGCTGGAGGCGTTTGGGCGGTGGCTGCGGTCGAAGCTGTCGGAGAACCAGCGTTAATCTCCCCCCTCGAGGGGGAGATTGGCGCATAGATGAATCAAATTTGCCGATCAGGCGAAAACTATTCGGTTGCGGTGAGCCGCCGCCCTGCCTACGATTTCGGCTACGCTAAGGAAAGGGCAGGATGCAGCAACCCGGCCGGGCCGCAGAGATCAAGGCAATCGGGATCGGCAAGAGCTTCGGCTCGTTCCGTGCGCTGGACGATCTGACGCTCGATATCGGCCGTGGCGAGTTCCTCACCCTGCTCGGCCCCTCCGGTTCCGGCAAGACCACCTTCCTGATGATCCTTGCCGGCTTCATTCAGCCGACCGACGGTCGCCTTTACAGCGACGGCGTCGACATCACCGAGCGGCCGGCCGAGCAGCGTGCCGCCGGCATGGTGTTCCAGGGCTATGCGCTGTTCCCGCATATGAGCGTCGAGGCCAACATCGCCTTTCCGCTCAAGGTGCGAAAGAAACCGGCGGCCGAGATCAAACGCCGCGTCGGCGAAATGATCGAGCGCGTCGGGCTCAAGGGCCACGAAAAGAAACTGCCGTCGCAATTGTCCGGTGGCCAGCAGCAGCGGGTCGCACTGGCGCGGGCGCTGGTGTTCGAGCCGGGCGTACTTTTGCTCGATGAGCCGTTTTCAGCACTCGACAAGGGCCTGCGCGGCCAGATGCAGGCCGAGATGAAGCGGTTGCACCAGGAGACCGGCACCACCTTCGTCTTCGTCACCCATGACCAGAGCGAGGCGCTGGCGTTGTCATCTCGCGTCGCCATCTTCAACCACGGCAAATTGCTGCAGGTCGGCGCGCCGGACGAGGTCTACGACCGGCCGGACAACCGCTTCGTCGCCGAGTTCCTGGGCGAGATCAACATGCTGCCGCTGAAGGGCGTACGCCCGGCCAACAATGGCTCGACGGGCCTCTGCGAAGACCGCGCGATCAGCATGCGCTGCAAGGCCGAGAAGGTCCGGGGCGACGCCATCCTGGCGATCCGGCCCGAATACATGTCGATCGCCCGCGAAGCCGCGACAGGCGAGAACGGCATTGCCGCGACTGCCGTCGCCTCGACCTATCTCGGCGCTGCGACGCGGCTCGATCTGACGACGCGGCAAGGCGCCAAGGTGACGATCTCTGTGCCGAACGAGGTCGCCGCTTCCGCGCTCAGCAAGGGCAATTCCGTCTGGCTGACCTGGCCGGCGGAGAAAGGCTTCCTCCTTCCGAACGGAGGACAATGACGATCGGCGCGGCGAATTCGCCAAGCTGACTTTCAGGAAATATCAACGACAAAAAAGGGGAACTGACATGACAAACCAAACCAAGAAAAATTCCATCGAGGCGCTATCCGCCAGGGCAGTGCGCGGCGAGATCTCGCGCCGGCAGTTTACGCAGCTGGCCGCACTGGTGCTGGCCGGCACGCCGATGCTGCTGCGCTCGACCGGCGCCTTTGCCGCGGCTAAGGAACTGGTGCTCGTCAACTGGGGCGGCGACGCCATTACCGCCTATGACGCGGCTTACGGCCAGGCCTTCACCAAGGAAACCGGCATTGTCGTTAAGATGGACGGCTCCGGCCCGACCGAAGGCGCGATCGCGGCGCAGTTCAAGAGCGGCGCCCCGACCTGGGACCTGGTCGACGTCGATCCGTTCTCGGCCATCACGCTCGGCGCCCAAGGCATGCTCGAGCCGATCGATTATGCGGTCGTCGACAAGAAGAAGATGCGGCCGGGCTTCGGCTGGGAATACGCCGCCTCGACCTATTTCTTCTCCTATGTCATCGCCTATGATGCCGAGAAATACGGCAGCCAGGCACCAACCGGCATGGCCGACTTCTTCGACGTGGCAAAATTCCCCGGCAAGCGCTCGCTCTACAAATGGGGCGTGTCGAGCTGGGAAGCGGCACTGCTCGCCGACGGCATCGCACCGGCATCGCTCTACCCGCTCGACCTCAAGCGCGCGCATGACAAGATCGCCGCCTTCAAGGAAAACGTCGTCGCCTATTGGGGTGGCGGCGCCGAAAGCCAGAGCGTGCTGCTCAATGGCGAGGCCTCGATGGCGATCGTCTGGTCGACCCGGGCTTCGCTCATCGAGCAGGATTCCGGCGGCAAGATCAAGTTCATCTGGGACCAGGGCCTGATCTCGCCCGGCGCGCTCGCCGTGCTCAAGGGCAATCCCGGCGGCAAGGACGCGGCGATGAAGTTCATCGCCAGCACCCAGGACCCGGAGAAGGAACTCATCATGTTCGAAAAGCTCGGCCAGGGTCCGGCCAACCCGGCCACCGATGCGCTGATACCCGCCGACAAGAGGCGCATCAATCCGGTCGATCCCGAGAACATGAAGAAGCAGATCCCGCTCGACATGGATTGGTACGCCAAGAACTACGGGGCGGCACTCGACGAATACACGAAGATCATCTCCGCCTGACAAGCCGGGATAACCGGATGAGAGCATACCTCTCCGACAGGATGGGCGCGGCGCTGTTGATGGCGCCGCTGCTCCTCTTTCTTGTGCTGGCCTATGCCTGGCCATTCCTTGGCGTGGTTAAATGGAGCTTCACCCTGCCCACGCCGGGGCTGGGGCAGTACAATGCGCTGCTCACGGATCAGTTGGTGCAGTCGGTCTTCATCCGCACGCTGCGTATCGCCGCGATCGTGACGATCGTTTCGGTTGTCGCCGCCTACGCCATCACCGTTGTCTGGGTACGCGGCACGCCGGTGCAGCGCGTCGTGGCCGAGTTCTGCATCCTGGTGCCGTTCTGGATCTCGGTGCTGACGCGCGCCTTCGGCTGGGTGGCGCTTTTGTCCAATCGCGGCCTGATCAACACCTGGCTGCAGGCGGTCGGCTTCATCTCAGAGCCGCTGGCGCTGGTGCGCAACGAGTTCGGCGTTATCGTCGGCATGACGCATTTCCTCATTCCCTTCGCCGTGTTTCCGCTGGCCTCATCGATGCGCAGCCTCGACGACCGTGTGCTGCTGGCGGCGCGCGGCCTCGGCTCCAGCCGTATGCGCACCTTTTGGTCGGTATTCGTGCCGATGACCAGCTCCGGCATCATCGGCTCGGCGCTGATCGTCTTCGTCTTTTCGCTCGGCTTCTTCGTCACGCCGGCGATCCTCGGCGGCGGCCGTAGCGTGATGATCGCCGAGCTGATCTACCTTCGCATCTTCCAGAGCCCGGACTGGGGCTTGGGCGCCGCAATCAGTGTCGTGCTGGTGCTGTTTGTCGGCGCGCTGATGGCGCTGCTGTTCCGCTATATCAGACCCAAGCAACTGGTGTAGCGCGATGCCGACCTACCGCCCCGGTCCCGTCTCGCTGGTCCTCGCCGCCCTCGTCGCGCTGTTCCTGCTGCTGCCGCTGCTCGCCGTCATCCCGGTATCGCTGACGCCGAGCCGCATGCTGGCGATGCCGTCGGGCGAATTGTCGCTGCGCCATTACCGGGCGCTGATCGAGGATCCGCGCTGGATCGATTCGATCCTGCTCTCGATCAGGATCGGCATCGTCAGCAGCGCCTTTTCCACCGTGCTGGCGCTCTGCTTCAGCCTCGGCATCTGGATGTTCCAGCCGCGCTTCACGGCAGCATTGGTCGGTTTCGTGCTGCTGCCGATGGTGGTGCCGCCGGTGGTCTCGGCAATCACGCTCTACTTCCTGCTGACCTCGATCTCCGGGTTCTCGTCGTTCTTCGGCTATGACACCTGGCTGGGTGTCGTCATGGCGCATGCGGTGATGACGGTGCCCTTCGCCACGGTGCTGATCCTGGTGTCGCTCAGCCAGCTCGACCGCCGCATCGACCTCGCCGCCCGCGGCCTCGGCGCCACCGTGTGGGAGCGCGCCACCCGCATCATCATGCCCAACATCAAGTTCGGCATCGTCACCGCGGCGTTGTTGTCTTTCGTGCTGTCCTGGGAGGAGATCGGCGTCACCCTGTTTATCACCTCGGTCAACGCCATCACGCTGCCGCGCTTGATGTGGATGGGCCTGCGCGACAACATCGACCCGGCGATCGCCGCACTCTCGGTGATCCTGATCGTCATCACCGTGCTGGTGCTTGTGGCGCGCAGCGTCGTGGTCAGGCTGCGCGAGGCGCAGTGAGGGCCGCCTCACGCCGTGGTGACTGGCGCGAATGAAACCTTGCGCTACGATTTTCGTTATAGATGGTTCAACACGTCGAGGGCTCTGCCATGAACCAGGGATGGTTTGCCAAGCCGGTTGCGGTTGCGGTCGGCATCGTGGGAGATATCCGCAACATTTCCAACGCACGGCAGGCTGTCGAGTTGCTGGAAGCCCACTGGCGTGACGCCGGCAGCGCCAAACACGGCTTGGCGCTGCGCACATGCCGCCGTGCCATGAGTGACGACCGCTGGACCGAAGCCGCCAGGGACGCGTTCGTCGAGGCCGCGCGGGAAGCGCATGTCCTGGTCGAGCGAGCCGTCGAACCGGAGAACCGGTCCAGGCAGGCGGGACCGTGATCGATTTTTGAGAGCTCGGTGGTCCGGCGGATCTATTGCATCTCAGGCAGCATGCAATCTTGGAACGGCGCTGACGTCGACCTCGCGCTCCGCATGCCAGGCATCATAGGCAGCCTGCATCCTGAGCCAGATCGCGGCGCCGTCGCCGAACATCTTTCCAAGACGGGCAGCGACAGCCGGCGACACCGGCTTCTTTTCGCGGATGATGTCATAAAGCTGCTGGCGCGAGATTCCGAGCAGATTGGCGATCTCCACCTTGGTCTTTCCGGTTGCCGGGATAATGTCGTCAAGCAGCGCTCCAGGGTGGGATGGGCAGCGCTCCATCGGACGCATCGGCTCATAAGAGGTCATGGGCTGGTTGTCCTTTCGCTTGGGGCGCCACGTACCCATAATGATATTGTTCGAAATCTACCCGGGTTGCCAGACCTCCCGAAAACCTGGCGGAGTTGTGGCACAGCGCCACCCACTATCCCATCGCATGACGAATGGTCTTGGACAGGCGGCTCAAAAATGCCGGCCTCGACGACGCATCAAGCTTCCACGACAGCACCGCGGTCGCCATTTTCCGCGGCAACACCCCGACCGACAGGAACCAGGCGGCAAGGATTGCACGCCGCCGCAGGGATGCGGTCATTTCGAGGCTGGCGACGGCGCCGGCCGCCCCGAGCGCCAGCCGGGAATCGTCGGCCACGGGATGTCGGTCTCTGTCCGTGCAAAGCGACGCCAGCCGCTCTTCCAGGTGGACCGGATCGTGGCGGACAGCATCCGACGGCACGATGGTCAGGCCGATCCCGGTGGCCTGGTCCGACAGCGCCTGCATGCGGCGGAAATCGTGAGTTACCCGCCAGCGTGCCCGCTCGGCGAGCTTTTCACCGAAGACTGAATGGTTGGCGCCATGGATCCGGTAGGCGCCGAGGCATTCGTCGATCGATTGGACATGCCCGTACATCGGCGCCAGCGTTGCCAGATAGCCGTCGGCGCCCTGGCGGAACTCCGGCTCCGGTATCGGCATGATCGATTCGAGCGTTGCGCGGTCAAAGGCCAGCCCGCTGGTCACGGTCGTCTGATAGCGGCCCTTGTGCAGGAGTTTCGGCATGACGTCGCCGCTGTCGAAAGCCAGTTCGGGCGGCGGAAAGACATCCTTGATGCGTTGCCCTTCGTCAACGATATGCAGTCTGGACTGGACCTGGGCGGTTGCCTCGTCCCAGGTCTCGACGATGGTGGAGACGGCGGTCGGATAGAGATAATCGTCGGCGTCGAGGAACAGGACGATCTTGCCCGAGCTCGCAGCGAAGCCGGTGTTGAACGCCGCCGCGTGTCCGCCATTTTGCGCTCGCGGGCATGCGAGGATCTCGTCGCGATAGGATTCCATGATTGTCGTGGAATTGTCCTGCGATGCATCGTCGACGACGATGACTTCGACATCCGCGTAGTCCTGCTCGAGGGCGCTGTCGATGCAGCGTTTGAGGAACCGCGCATAGTTGTAGTTCGGGATGATGATGGATACCGGAATGACAGGCTGCATCGCGTTTGACCTCGCAGTTGCTTTGGTTCGGCAAAGGCCCGCTAAGTGGGCCCGCCCCCTCTTCAAGCGCCCCTCTTGGCGCAACGAGTTCCCTGGGAGAAAGCCTGCGCTTCCCACGAGGAGACGGGTCACGTTTCGCGTTGCGACTTCGTACTGAGGCCGCCATTGCCTTCGAGGCTGCTGCCATGGTCAGGGTCGGCGGCAGCAAAAGCTCCAACGTTCGGCCAAGGTGGGTCGCAACCGAGCCCGACGGAAATGTCTCGCCTCGCGATCAGGTCGGGAGCGAAGCGGACGGTGCCATGAAGGCACGGCGGATACTGGCCTGCAAATGCGGCTGGAACAAGCCCCGCGTCGAAAATAGCGCCACTTCAGGTTGCGTTTCAGGCGGCATGCCGCGACCGCCGCCGCTGTTGCCCCGAAGCCGGCGAACCGCCTCCGGGGCCTTGTGGTCATGTGGCCTGGACGGTCAGGCGGCCTGCAAACCCGGCAGCGACAGGTCGACTTCCTCCGGCAAGTCGCCGGCCATGGCGGCGGCAAACTTCGTCTGGTCGAGTTCTCCCTCCCAGCGTGCCACCACGACCGTCGCCACCGCATTGCCGATAAAGTTGGTCAACGCTCGGCATTCCGACATGAAGCGGTCGACGCCGAGGATCAGCGCCATGCCGGCGACCGGCACGGTGGGGACGACCGAAAGCGTTGCCGCCAGCGTGATGAAGCCGGCGCCGGTGATGCCGGCGGCACCCTTGGAGCTCAGCATGGCGACAGCGAGCAGCAGAATCTGGTCGCCGTAGGTGAGTGGCGTGTCGGTCGCCTGCGCGATGAACAGCGCCGCCAGCGTCATGTAGATGTTGGTGCCGTCGAGGTTGAAGGAATAGCCGGTCGGGATGACCAGACCGACCACCGAGCGGTTGCAGCCGGCGCGCTCCATCTTGGCCATGAGGCCCGGCAATGCCGCTTCCGAGGACGAGGTGCCGAGCACCAGCAGCAGCTCTTCCTTGATGTAGCGGATCAGCGCCAGGATCGAGAAGCCGTTGTAGCGGGCGACAGCGCCGAGCACCACCAGCACGAACAGCAGCGCGGTCAGGTAGAACGTGCCGATCAGCATGGCGAGGTTGGCGATCGAGCCGATGCCGTATTTGCCGATCGTGAAGGCCATGGCGCCAAACGCGCCGATCGGTGCGGCCTTCATCAGGATGGCGACGAGGCGGAAGATCGGCGTGGTCAGCGCCTGCAGGAAATCGACGACCGGACGGCCGCGATCGCCGACCAGCGCCAGGGCGACACCGAACAGCACCGAGAAGAACAGCACCTGCAGGATGTCGCCCTGCGCGAAGGCGCCGGTGATGGTGTCGGGGATGATGTTCATCAGGAAGCCGACGATAGTAGTGTCGTGCGCCTTCTCGGCATAGGCCGCCACCTTGGCGGTATCGAGCGTCGCTGGATTGATGTGCATGCCGGCGCCGGGCTGGACGACATTGGAGACGACCAGGCCGACGACCAGCGCCAGCGTCGAGAACACCAGGAAATAGATCATCGCCTTGCCGGCGACGCGGCCGACCTTCTGCAGGTCGGAAACACCGGCGATACCGGTCGCCACGGTCAGGAAGATCACCGGCGCGATCACCATCTTCACCAGCTTGATGAAGGCGTCGCCGAACGGCTTCATCGCCTCGCCGGTTTCGGGATAGAAATGGCCGAGCAGCACGCCGGCGGCGATCGCCGCGAGCACCTGCACATAAAGATGCCGGTATAAGGGAAGTTTGCCGCGCGGCTCGGCGGCAGCGATTGCTGTCTGCATAACGTCCTCCATGGCGCCCCGATCGAAAGCTCGACTCCCCGGGGCAGTTGTTTTGAGACCAGCAGCCTCGCGACTGCTGAATTCGTGTTTGCAACAGTCGTGCCAGATACGCAGAAGAGCTTTTCATCATTGATTTTGTTGAGCATTCGCAAACGTCCGCTGTGCTGGACGCATGGATAGGTGCGAATCTCCGCATAGGTCGAATTGTGCTTTGTGCGAATTCATGCACAAATGGGCGATGCTGCAACGCCCCGCCGGTGCCTTGTCTTCGACGCCCGAGCAACTCGCCAGGCGGGCGCGCCGAGCCTGGCTGCTGTTTGCGGCCATCGCGCTTTTGATCGTCACGGCAGCGCTCTACGGCGCCGGCCTTTACGGCCGCACCGCCGAGGTCGGGACCCTGGCGGCGCAGGGGCGTACCGACGCCAATCTGAAGGTCGCGCTGCTGCGCGCGGTGCTCGAAAGCCCGCGCGCCCTGCCACTGCTTTTGTCCGCAGACCAGCAAGTGCGTGACGCGCTGTCGCAGAAAAATGCCGCGGCAATCGATGTGCTGAACCGCAAGCTCGAGGGGCTGGTCTCCGGCACCAAGGCGTCGGTACTCTATGTCGTCGGCACCGATGGACTGGCGGTCGCCTCCAGCAACTGGCGCGAGCCGATCAGCTTCGTCGGCAATGACTACCGTTTCCGCGACTATTTCTCCGGCGCGATGCAGGCCGGAACCGCCGAGTATTTTGCACTCGGCAATGTCAGCAAGCGCCCCGGCCTCTACATTTCGCGGCGCGTCGGCGACACAGACGCACCGCTCGGCGTCGTCGTCGTCAAGATGGAGTTCGACCAGCTCGAAGCCGACTGGCGCGAGGCGAACCGCCCGGCTTATGTCAGCGACGAGAATGGCGTCGTGCTGATCACCAGCGTGCCGTCCTGGCGTTTCATGACAACCGCACCGCTGGCCGCACCTAAGCAAGCCGCGATCCGCGACAGCCAACAGTTCGGCGACGCGCCGCTTGTGCCGTTGCCGATCATGCACGCGCAGGCGCTCAGCCCGGATGTGTCAATCGTCCACGCAGTAACGCCCGGCGGCAGCGACGCGGAGTATCTCAGCCTTTTCACGACGATTCCTTCGACCCCCTGGCGGCTCGACTATCTGATCCCGGCTGAAGCGCCGATCGCCGCCGCCGTCCGCGAAATGCGGCTTCTGGCGCTCGGCGTCGTCGTCCCGCTGCTCGGCCTTGCCGCGTATCTGTTGTGGCGCCGGCAGTCGGCGCAGATGCGGATTGCCGCCGAACAGGCGGCCCGCACCGAACTCGAACGCCGCGTCGTCGAACGGACCGAGGATTTGAGCCGCGCCCGCGACCGGCTGCAGGCCGAGATAACAGGCCACCGCAGCACGGAAGCCAAGCTCCAAATCGTGCAGCAGGATCTGGTCCAGGCCAACCGCCTCGCCATCCTCGGCCAGGTCGCTGCCGGCGTCGCCCATGAGATCAACCAGCCGGTCGCCACCATACGCGCCTATGCCGACAATGCCCGCACCTTCCTCGACCGCAAGCAGACCGGGCCGGCCGAGGAAAACCTCGGCGCTATCGCAGCCCTTACCGAACGCATCGGCTCAATCACCGAGGAGTTGAAGGCATTTGCCCGCAAGGGCCGCACCGCCGCCGAGCCTGTCGAATTACGTGGTGTCATCGAAGGCGCCGTCATGCTGTTGAGAAGCCGCTTTGCCGGCCGGCTCGACGCATTGGCCATCGACCTGCCGCCGCCGAGCCTCAAGGTCATGGGCAATCGGGTGCGGCTCGAACAGGTGCTGATCAACCTCTTCCAGAACGCGCTCGAAGCACTCGACGGCCGCGACGACGCTCGTGTGCAGGTGTCGGTCGACGAGACCGCGGACGGCGTGACGGTCGGCGTGTCCGATAACGGACCCGGCATTCCACCCGCGATCCTCAAATCGCTGTTCACGCCGTTCAACACCTCCAAGGAAAAAGGCCTTGGCCTTGGCCTCGTCATCTCGAAGGACATCGTCGCCGATTATGGCGGCCGCATCGAAGTTTCGAGCGACGACAGCGGCACCCGCTTCACCATTCATCTCCAGACAGCAGCGTAAGCCATCATGACGAACGACAATGCCGCGCCGGTGATCCTGATCGACGACGACCGCGATCTCCTCAAGGCCACCGCGCAAACGCTGGAGCTTGCCGGCTTCTCGGTCTCCGCCTTTGCGGTGGCGGCCGAGGCGCTGGCCGGGCTCGACGCCGGTTTTACCGGCGTCGTGGTGTCGGATATCCGCATGCCTCAGATCGACGGCTTGCAGCTTTTCAACCGCATCCTGCGGCTGGATGCCGACATTCCCGTCATCCTCGTCACCGGCCACGGCGACATCGCCATGGCCGTCAAGGCGATCAAGGACGGCGCCTACGACTTCATCACCAAGCCTTTCGCCGCCGACCGGCTGGTACAGAGCGTGCGCCGCGCAGCGGAAAAGCGCCGCCTGGTGATGGAGAACCGGGCCTTGCGCGAGGCGGCCGGAGAGGCGCAGGACGGCCTGCCGCTGATCGGCCAGACGCCGGCGATGGACAGGCTGCGCCGCACACTACGCCAGATCGCCGACACCGACGTCGACGTGCTGGTGACCGGCGAGACCGGCTCCGGCAAGGAGGTGGTGGCAAGCCTTCTGCATCGCTGGAGCCGCCGCGCCAAGGGCAATTTCGTCGCGCTGAATTGCGGCACGCTGCCGGAGACCGTCATCGAGAGCGAGTTGTTCGGCCACGAGGCCGGCGCCTTCACCGGTGCGCAGAAGAAACGGATCGGCCGCATCGAGCATGCCAGCGGCGGCACGCTGTTCCTCGACGAGATCGAAAGCATGCCGGTCTCGACACAGGTGCAGATGCTGCGCGTGCTGGAGATGCGCGAGGTCACCCCGCTCGGCACCAACGAGGTGCGCCCGGTCGACCTGCGCGTCGTCGCCGCCGCCAAGGTCGACCTCGCCGATCCGCGCCAGCGCGGCGCTTTCCGCGAGGACCTTTACTACCGGCTCAACGTGGTGACGATCTCGATCCCGCCGCTGCGCGAGCGCCGCGACGACGTCGCCCTGCTGTTCTTCTATTTCGCCGAGCGCGCCGCCGCCCGTTTCCACCGCCAGGTGCCGGCAGTGCCGGCTTCGGTGCATCGCCATCTGAGCGACCATGGCTGGCCGGGCAATGTGCGCGAACTGGCGCATTTCGCCGAGCGGTTCGTGCTTGGGTTGGAGGAAGGCGCCGAAGCACAACCCCCTGCCCCGACCCAATCGAACACCGCCATGAAGCTGCCGGAGCGGCTGGAGCGCTACGAGGCCGACATCATCCGCGAGACGCTTGGCCGCAACGAGGGCGACGTCAGGCGCACGATCGAGGCGCTGGGGATTCCGCGCAAGACTTTCTACGACAAGCTCCAGCGCCACGGCATCGTGCGCAGCGATTTTTCGAGGTAATCGTCGCCAGGGCTTGACCGGGCGGCCCGGTTACTTGGCGTCGTGGAAGAAGATGCCGACGGTGTGGCGCATGCCGGAACGGAGCCGGCTGACGCCGTGCCTGAGATTGACCCGGTAATTGCCTCGTGTGCCCTGGACCGGTCGATTGTGGACCGCGAAGGCGACTGCATCGCCCTGGCGCAGCGGCACCACTTCGGCGCGGCTTTGCATGCGCGGACGCTGCTCGGTCAGCACGAACTCGCCACCGGTGAAATCCTTGCCTGGTTCCGACAACAGGATCGCCACCTGCAGCGGGAAGGCAAGATCGCCGTAGAGATCCTGGTGCAGGCAGTTGAAGTCGCCGGGAACATATTGCAGCAGGAGCGGCGTCGGCCGCGTCTGGCCCTGCTCGTGGCATTGCTCGAGGAACGCGGCGTGTTCGTCGGGATAGCGCTGCGCGATACCCATGCGCTCGTTCCAGTCGTTGGCGACCGCAGCCAGGCGCGGATAGAGCGCGGTGCGCAAGCCGCCGATCAAGTCGGGCAAGGGATAACGGAAATAGCGGTACTCGCCCTTGCCGAAGCCATGCCGCGCCATATGGACATGGCTGCGGAAATGGCTCTCGTCCGAATAAAGTTCGGCAATCTGCCGGCACTCCTGCGGCGTCAGCAGCTTTTCCATCACCGCGCAGCCATAGCCGCTCAGCTCATCGGCCAGCGCCCGCCAATCATATCCGGCAACACGCAGCTCCGCCGATTTCACCGCCGCCTTCGCGCCTATCGAATCGATGGTCATGGCTTCGCCTCCTGTGGCTTCTCTGTCATTGAGATGGGTGAAACGGCGCGCGCGGACCACCCGTTTCTTGCCGGGTGAGCTCGTTAGCGATTGTCTCGGGGATTTCGTTGAATACAATGCAGCTGGGCTTGCCGCGACGGGGGGCGAATTGATCCGACGGGTTCGACAAAGGGACGGGGCAGTCCGGCAATTCCTCGTTTGCCTCGTCGTCATGCTGGTCTCGGCGCTCCCGGCCTTGCCCGCCAGCAGCGACTGCGTCAGCGACGATGAGGTCGATCCGGCGGTGCGGATTCCCGCCTGTACGCGCATGATCGAGGATGCGACAGAGCCCCTCGAAAACCGCGGTATTGCCTATTTCAAGCGCGGCAATGCCCTGACGGAACGAGGCGACTATGACCGCGCGATCGCCGACTACAGCGCGTTCATCGGCATCGCACCGACCGTCGCCAGCGGCTACTACAACCGGGGCATCAGCTGGGTCTTCAAGGGCGACTACGACAAGGGCATCGCCGATCTGGACAAGGCGATCAGCCTGGACCCGAAATATGGCCATGCCTACTACAACCGCGGCGTCGCCTGGACCTTCAAGGGCGAGAACGACCGGGCTTTGGCCGACTATGACAGGGCAATCAGCCTCAATCCGGGAGACGGCAGAAATTACCACAATCGCGGGCTGATCTGGTCACGCAAAGGAGACGACGACCGCGCGATAGCCGACTTCGACCGGGCCATCAGGCTCAACCCGAACGACGCCGGTTCCCTGAACGATCGAGCCGATGCGTTGACCAGCAAGGGCGATGAGGAGCGCGCGCTGGCCGACTATGACAAGGTGATCAGCCTCGATCCGAAAAACGCGCATGCCTACTACCGGCGCGGCAACGCCCGGCTGACGGGCGGCGATTTTGACGGCGCCATCACCGACTACAGCCAAGTGATCAGCCTCGATCCGAACGATGAGAGCATCTGGTACAACAGAGGGGTGGCCTGGTCAGGCAAGAGCGACAATGACCGCGCCATCGCCGACTACGACAAGGCAATCAGCCTCGATCCGAAAGACCCCAACGCGTACTTCAATCGAGGTATCGCCTGGGCTAGCAAGCGAGACAATGATCGCGCCATCGCCGACTACGACCAGGTAATCAAGCTCGACCCGAAACAAGCCCTCGCATATAATAATCGTGGCTTGGCCTGGGTGGCAAAGGGGAACGATATTCGCGCCTTCGCGGACTACAGTCGCGCAATCGATATCGACCCAACACTTGCCATCGCCTACAACAACCGAGGCTTTCTCTGGAACAAGCGAGGTGAGTCCGATCGGGCCATCGCCGAATACGACCGGGCGATTGGTCTCGATCCGAAAAATCCAAGAATTTACCACAACCGCGGCATTGCCTGGATGGGAAAGGCAGACGACGGTCGAGCCATTGCTGACTTCGACCAGGCGATCCTGCTCGATCCGAATTATCCGTACAGCTACTCAAACAGGGGTGTTCTTTATTTCTATTCCGGCTCGCTGGCGAAGGCGCAGGCTGACTTTGAAAAGGCGGCCGCTCTCGAGCCCGACTACGCCTATTTTGCCATATGGCTGGATATTGTTGAGCGACGCAACGGCGCGGCGAGCCATTTGCGGGAGGCAGCTTCCAAACTCGACATGACGAAGTGGCCGGCGCCCGTGGTTCGAATGCTGCTTGGCGAAAAGACGCCCACCGCGACATTGAACGACGCCGATGACTCGGATCCAACCAAGAAACACGGCAAGTTTTGCGAGATCGGTTTCTACAACGCGGAACTCAGCCGGCTCAAAGGGCAACGCGATCAGGCACTATCGCTTTACAGGCATACCATCAGCCATTGTCCAAAGAATTTTATCGAATACCGTGCCGCCAACGCTGCATTACGCGAGTTGGGTGTTTCGCCGTAACTCTGCCCGACGGATGTTCGTTTGCTAAGAAGACTGATCCGAACACGATAGAGGTGCATTCTGCCCCGACTGATCCAGGCCGGCCGGCGTCCATATGTCAGGAGCCTTCGCCAGCGCGATTCCGGTTTTCACTGGCCCGCGCTAGACTGGCAGCAACCGCAACCGGACTGCCCATAGCATGATTGTCCAGACCTGCATCAATGGCGCGCGCAGCGCCGATTTCCACCCCAACCTGCCGCTCGACGCGGAGGCCATGGCGCGCGATGGCGCCGCCTGCGTCGCCACCGGCGCGGCTGAGCTGCATGTCCATGTGCGCGGGCTGGACGGTCGCGAAAGCCTGGCTCCGGCGGCGATGGATCGGACGGTGCTGGCGCTCCGCCGCGCCTGCCCTGGAACGCTGATCGGCGTGTCGACCGGCGCCTGGATCGAGAATGACGACGAGCGGACGCTGGCCGCGATCGCCGCTTGGAGCGAGCTGCCCGACTATGCCTCGGTCAATCTCAGCGAAGACGCCGCGCCCGCTATCATGGAGCGTCTGCGCCAGCGCGGCATTGGCATCGAGGCGGGGCTTGCCTCCGTCGCCGACGCCGAACGCCTGGTGAGCCTCGATCATGGCAAACGCGTGCTGCGGATCCTGATCGAAATCTCCGAGCAGGAGCCGGACGCTGCGCTGGAGATCAGCGACGATATCGCCGCCGTGCTCGACGGCGCCGGAATGCGCCGGGCAATCCTGCTGCACGGCGCCGACGCCACGGTCTGGCCTTTCGTGCACCGGGCGGCGGAACGCCGTTGGTCGACGCGCGTCGGACTGGAAGACGGCAAGGAGCTCCCTGATGGAACAGTAGCATCTAGTAACGCTGCGCTGACAGCGGCAGCCGTCGCTATCTTCGAGTCCAGCCGTTAGCGCGGGAACGGCCAATCTCCTCTTCACTGGGGAGATGCCAAGTTCGGCAACGAGGCAGGCCAAAGTCGGCCGAGCGTAAGTGTGGCGGCACGCTATATCAATAAAACTTTATCTAAAACTTTGCGTATTAATTAAACCAACAATTAATCAGCACATAAATGATCCCGTATGTTAATGTTCTCCTGCACCGGGGACCATTTTTTGATGAACATCATTCCAGAGAATGATCACGCTGCGCCGCGTCGGGTTCAACAATATACATCGATACAGGTCTTGCGCGGCCTAGCTGCTCTCATGGTTGTTGTCTATCATCTTCCGGCCGCACTGGGCATGCTCGATCTGTCTATTCCCATTCTAAACAGCGGCGTCGACCTGTTTTTCGTCATCAGCGGTTTTGTCATGGTTCTCTCGACGGAGAACAGACGTCGTGACCACCGTGCTTTTTTGATGCAGCGGTTCACACGCGTCGTACCGTTCTATTGGGTTATGACCTTCCTCATGGTCGCCGCACTTTGGTTGTTTGCCGGTCGTGCAGTGTCTCTTGAGCAGACCACCAATAGCCTGCTTTTCATACCCTATCTCGATACGGTCACAGGCTATGTCCAACCGGTGCTTGGCGTGGGTTGGACGCTCAATCTGGAAATCCTGTTTTACATTCTGTTCGCGGCGACGATGCGTTTCGGCACGCTGACGCAAATGGCCGCGGTCGGCGTTGTCTTTGCAATCGCCGTTGCTGCACGCATCATCTTCAAACCCGCCGCCGACACTGTGCTGTTTTTCTACACCACGCCAATCCTGTTTGAGTTCCTTGCCGGCATGGCGCTCGGCCACCTGGTCGGCAGACTGGCGCGTTTGCCTACCGTCCTGGGTGTCTCGGCGCTCGTGTTCGCCATCGTGTCCATGCTGGTGATGGTACTTGGCTTCAACTTGCCGCGAACCCTTGCTCAGGGAATCCCGGCCTTGATCCTTGTCGCCGGTTGCATCAGCCTGGAAAGCTACTTCCGGCTTTTTGCTCTTCGCCTGCTGGCAAGGTTGGGCGATGCCTCCTACTCTCTCTATCTGACGCATCCTATCGTGCTGCTTGCGACCGCTCCTGTCGTTGCAAGCGTCAGCGTATCACCATGGCTTGCTGGCATGGTTATTGTCACCGCCTGCATTGCCGTCTCCCTGGCCAGCTACAGTTTTGTTGAAAAGCCGATTTTGGCCATTTCGCGGATGAGCCTTTCCGCCCGTCACGTGAAGGCATGAGTTGCGGCTGCGCTCCGCGGAACCACGGTGTCCCGCCAATCTTAGACCGGCGGCGCTGAACCTTCAAAAGATCCGGAAACAAAAACCCGCCTCGGGAGGACGGGTCGTTGGAGCCAAATTGGCACCATACCCAAATTAGTAGCATAGCTGCCGGCACAAAGCAAGAACAAAATGTGGCGACATCGACGAAACTGCCGATAGGCGCAGCGGCACGGCGGATGACATGGCTCTTGCCGTTGTTAAAAATCTCTCATAAGGTATTTTCATATCAGAAAGAAAATACGATCATTTCTTTCCCTTTATGAAAGCCTGAGCGTTTGCGGGAACATCTCGATCAGACCGACCGGCGACTGGTCAAGCTGCTGTCGCAAGATGCGCAGCTTGGCGTCAACCGCCTCGCTGAGAAGATGGCGATCTCGGTGCCGACGGTGCGCATGCGGCTGCGCAACCTGCTCGACCGCAACCTGCTCAAGATCGTCGGGCTGCTCAACCTGACCGAACGCCCTGAGCTGATCTCGGCCATCGTCGGCATCAATGCGCAGGGACGCGGCCGCGCCCGGGAACTGGCGCAGCGCATCTCCGAACTGCCTTTCGTGAACTCGGCCGCCGTCGTCACCGGGCGCTTCGACATCATCGTCGACGTGACCGTGGCCGGTGATGTCGCCGATCTCTACCGCGTCACCAGCGAGCTGATCCCCGGCGCCGGCGAGCCGGGCGAAGTCGTGCGCAGCGAGACCTTCGTCGTCATGGCGTCCTGCAACAAATGGGTCAGCCTGCCGGAAGGCTGCTGGTCGGACGAGACGCGGAAGGAAATGGCATGAAGATCGCGGTTCTCGGCGGCCTCGGCCTGCAAGGCCGGGCGGCGATCGCCGACCTCGTTGCCAGCGACGGTGTCGAGCAAGTGGTCTGTGTCGACACCGCAACCGACGGCGCTGCGCGGCTTAGCGGCCTGACCGACCTTGCCCGGGTGCGTTTCGTCGTGCCGGAGGGCGCGATCGGTCCGGCGCTGGCCGAGGTGATGAAGGACGTCGATGCGGTCATCGACCTGTTGCCGCAGCCGCTGATGCGCGAGGCGGCGCAGGCGGCGATCGCGACGCGCACGCCGTTGGTCACCACCAATTACGGCAAGGCCATCGCCGATCTCGCTCCCGAGGCCGAAAAGGCCGGCGTGTCGATCGTGACCGAATGCGGGCTCGACCCCGGCATCGACCTGGTGCTCTACGCGCGCGCCGCCAGCCAGTTCGACGCCATCACCGCGATCGATTCCTACTGCGGCGGCATTCCCGAGCCGAAGGCGGTGGTCGAGCCGCTGCGCTACAAGGTGAGCTGGAATTTCGACATGGTTCTGGTCAGCCAGAACCGCGACAGCGTGCTGGTCGAGGACGGTAAACGGGTCGATGTGCCGGCCGCCCGCCAGCACGACAATCGTTTCATCCACGAGATCGAGGTGGCGGGACTGGGCAGGCTCGAAGCCTTCCCCAATGGCGACGCGCCGCATTATGCCGGCATGCTCGCCGCCGCCAAGGGGCTGCAGCGCTCCGGCCGCTATTCGCTTCGCTGGCCCGGCTGGTCGGCGTTCTGGGCGCCGCTGAAGCAGCTCGGCTTCCTGTCCGAGGACAAGGTGCAAAGCACCGGTGCCAGCCCACGCGAATTCCTCGGCCGGCTGCTTGGCCCGCAACTGCAATATGGCGCCGACGAAAAGGACCTTTGCGTGATGCGCAACGTCTTTGTCGGCAGCGAAGGCGACCGCCGCAAGACGGTGACCTCGGAGCTGGTCATCGAACGCGACCTCGCCTCGGGCCTATTCGGCATGAGCCTCGGCGTCGGCTATCCCGCCAGCATTGTGGCGCAGATGCTGGCACGGCGCGAGATCGCCGCGCCCGGCCTGCTCAATCCGCTGCTGCATGTTCCCGATGGCCGCTTCCTCGATGAGCTGGCCAAGCGCGGCATCAAGGTTGCCGAAACGGTGAGCTGGGACTGAAGGATTTTCGAACGGTGGTCGCCGCCGGCAACGGCGCTGCCGCTCAAAAAGCACCTCGATGGGGTGAAACAACAAGTGGAACAACAAACGACAACAAGGAGGAATGCCCAAATGAAGATTGCCAAGCTTTTCATCGCCGGCCTTGCGCTCGCTGGCCTTACCGCTGCCGCCAGTGCGGGAACGCTCGACGAGATCACCAAGCGCGGAGAGTTGCGCGTCGCCGTGCAGACGCAAGGACCGCCCTTCTCGCTGGTGGGTGCTGCCGGCGAACGCACCGGCAGTTCGGTCGAACTCGCCGAACTGATGGCCAAGGAAATGGGCGTCAAGATCACCTTCCTCGACTTCGACTGGGACGGCCTGATCCCGGCGCTGCTGTCGGGCAAGGCCGATCTTCTGGTCGCCGACATGACCCCGACACTGGCGCGTGGCATGAAGGTCGCCTTCACCAAGCCTTACATGTACACCGGCAGCACAGTCTTCACCAAGGCTGGGACCGCCTTCAAGTCCACCGAGGACTGCAAGGCCAAGGGCACCAAGATCGCCGTGCTGCTCGGCGCCACCGGCGAGAAGGAAGCCAAGGCCGCCTTCCCCGACGCCGATATCAAGAGCTACAAGGGCGGCGGCCCGCTGCTGCTCGACGCCGTCAACAACGGCCAGGCCGATTGCGGCGTCAACGACGTCTCGGCGGTCAAGGGCCAGTCGACCGCTTACCCCGCCGACAGCTTCATCATCATGCCGGACATGCTGTCGAAGGAGCCGCTGGCCTTCGCCACACGCTATGACGAGCAGGACCTGCTGGTCTGGATGAACCTGTTCCTCGACCAGGTCAGCCTCGACGGCCGCCTGCAGAAGAACCTCGATTACTGGGTCAATTCCGACGCCTGGAAGAAGGATCACTAAGCGGCAATAGAATTTCGGGCGGTTTCGCGCGCGTTCACGAAACCGTCCGAAGTCGCTTGTCCGCTAGAGGAACCCCGCCCCACCATGCTCGAAAACTTCAGCTTCCGCACCATCGTCGAATATCTGCCCCTGTTCGGGCAGGGCCTCGTCACGACCGTGTGGCTGTCTGTCCTCTCCTTTGCCGGCGCGCTCGCCGTCGGCATCGTGCTCGCCGCCATGAACTTGCAGCGCGGCCGGCTGTTCCGCGTCCCGGCCAAGGCCTATATCGACGCGGTGCGCGCCACGCCGCTGCTGGCGCAGCTTTATTTCCTCTATTTCGGCCTGCCGCGGCTCGGCTTCGTCCTGCCCGAGTTCGTCGTCGGCATCTTGGCCCTGTCGCTGAACAGCGGCGCCTATGTCGCCGAGATCATCCGCGCCGGCATCCTGTCGATCCCGCGCGGCCAAGTGGAGGCCGGCGTCGCCTCGGGCATGACCTATGTCCAGCGCATGCGCCTCGTCATCCTGCCGCAGGCGTTCAAGGTGACGATCCCGCCGCTGCTCGGCCAGGCGATCGTGCTGGTCAAGGATTCCGCCCTGTTGTCGCTGATCTCGGTTGCCGAGCTGACGCGCGCCGGACAATTGCTCGCCTCCGACCGCTTCATGCCGGCGGAAGGTTTCATCACCATCGCCGCCTTCTACCTCCTGCTCTATTACGGGCTGAAGGGGCTGGCGGCGCTCTCCGGGCGCTGGCTCGGCCTGGCGGGGGCACGGACATGATCTGGCAGCAGCTGCAAAGCATCGCCGGCAGCTATCCCCTCGCCTTGCGCGGCCTCGGCATGACCGTGGTGCTGTCGCTGATCAGCCTGGTGCTGGGCACGCTGCTCGGCTTCGGCCTCGGCATCCTGCGCACCGGCGGCAACCGGCTGATCAGCGGCGCGATCGGCGCCTGGGTCGACCTGATCCGCGGCACGCCGTTCCTGGTGCAGATCTTCCTGATCTTCTTCATCCTGCCGGAACTCGGCATCGAGCTCGACGCCTTCACCGCCGGCATCATCGCGCTGACCAACCTGGCCGCCTGCTTCATCTGCGAGATCGTCGTCGCCGGCATCCGCTCGGTCCCGACCGGCCAGGTCGAGGCAGCACTTGCGTCCGGCCTGTCGCGCTGGCAGCGAATGCGCCAGGTAGTGCTGCCGCAGGCGATGCGCATCGTGCTGCCGCCGCTGGTCGGGCAATATGTGCTACTGATCAAGGATTCCTCGGTCGTCTCGGCCATCGGCCTCACCGACCTCACCCGCGTCGGCTGGCTGGTGGTGCAGCGTGTACCCAATGGGCTGCTGGTCTTCTTCCTGGTCGGGCTCGGTTACTTCATCGTCTGTTACCCCCTGATCATGCTGGCCCGCCGGCTGGAGCAACGCATGGGCGCGGCGCATGGCGAGGTGCAGTTGTGACATCGAACCTCAAGGGTCCGGCAATATGACCAAAACCGGCATGATCGAATTTCGCGGCGTCAACAAATGGTTCGGCACGCTCAACGTGCTGAAGGACATCAAGCTCAGCGTCGAGCCGCGCGAAGTGGTCGTCGTCTGCGGCCCGAGCGGCTCGGGCAAGAGCACCCTGATCCGCTGCATCAATGGGCTGGAGACGATCCGCGACGGCGACCTGACGGTCGACGGCCAGCGCCTCGGCGACCCCGCCACCAACATGACGCGGCTGCGCACCGAGATCGGCTTCGTCTTCCAGTCGTTCAACCTCTACCCGCACAAGACGGCGCTCGAGAACGTCACCCTAGCGCCGATCCATGTCCGCAAGATCCCGCGCGCTGAAGCCGAGAAGGCCGGGCGCGAATTGCTCGCCAAGGTCGGCCTCGCCGACAAGGTGAACGCCTATCCGGCGCAGCTGTCTGGTGGCCAGCAGCAGCGCGTGGCGATCGCGCGCTGCCTCGGCATGCGCCCCAAGATCATGCTGTTCGACGAGCCGACCTCGGCGCTCGACCCCGAGATGATCTCGGAAGTGCTCGACGTCATGGTCGCGGTGGCCGAGGAAGGCATGACCATGATGGTGGTGACGCACGAGATGGGCTTTGCCCGCAAGGTCGCCCAGCGCGTCGTGTTCATGGACGCCGGCGCCATCGTCGAGAGCGGCACGCCGGATGAGTTCTTCTCCAACCCGAAGACCGACCGCAGCCGCGCTTTTCTGAGCAAGATCCTGCGGCATTGACAGCAGCGACAATACGCACCGAACCTGCCGTCGCCTTTGCGCCGAGGTTGCGCTCGAGCCTACAATGAATCATCCGCAGCGGCGCACTATGGCGACACACCGAGCGCGCGCAGTGCATTGCCTGCTGCGACATATTCGATGAAGTCGTGGGGGCAGTCGCGTTCCGCAAGCCGGTACCGCCGCAAGGCTTCATCGTCACGGCCGTCGAGCCGGTAAAAACTCCGCGACATAGAGATTGGCCTCGCATAGATTTTCGCGTTTCTTGGCCGGGACCGGGACGGGATCGTCGGCTGCGGCCAACGCTGCTTCGGGCGTCTGTTCGCCAAGAAACATGCGAAACCAGCGGCGCCGGCCAACTTCACGGCCGCGGCCAAGACACTTCGGGTCTCGCCGTCGGCGATCAGCAAGATGATCAGGCAACTGGAAGCGCGGCTTAGCGCGACCCTTCTGACGCGGACCACGAGGGCGACGAGCCTGACTGAAGCCGGCGAGAGGTTTTGAGCCAGGCAGGACCGGCGCTGGAGCTCATCCTTGCCGCAATGAGGGATGCGGGAAGCTTTGCCGAAAAGCCTGCCGGCCGGTTGCGGTTGAATGTCCCGCAGATGATCTATCCGAACTTCCTCAAAGTACCAGAAACTTAGGCAATGATACTTTCCAAATCCCTGCCCCGGAGCGCCGATCTGGTTCCTTTCGTGGCTCCTGCGGACGTGGCCGCGCTGTTCGCGACCAAATCTTGCGCCGGGTTAACGTCCGCTCTGGGCCTAAGATCTGCCGAAGCGTTCAGCCGACCAAGCGGCAGCAATGGGTGGCGAGCCGACGCTCCACGCGAACGCATGGAATGGCCGGCTTGCTGGGCTAGCCGGACGTTGAATGTGGATCAATTCGGGCTGAAAAGAAGCACAGTTCTGGCTCCATGACGCCGGCAGAGCCGATGGTGCCGCCAGCGCAATTCCTTTCTCTGCCCGTTTCGGACCGACGCTTCTCAGAACGCGAAATCCGCGGACTGAACGACATCGGCTGGGAGCCAGGTTTCATGAACTTGCAAGATCTCGGGCCCCCGGCTGTAGCCGCGATCGCGGATCACCATCGTCGTGACCCGGCCATTGTTCGGTTGATCAGAGTCCTTCGCGTCGCGTTGCCATTCGTGGTAGTTCACGACCGCCACGTCGGCGCTTTGATGGCTGATCCGGATGTCGCGTATTTTGATACGGAAGGCCGGATTCGATCCGTAGATGCTCTTCATGTAACCTGCGAAATCATTTTTCCCGAACGCCCTGCCGCCCGGCATGATGGCGACCAGATCGTCGCTGATCCGGTCGAGCGCGTTCTTCTTGAACGTCGCGTCGTCGCCAGGGCATCGGCCCGCCACCCAGTCGGTGAAGAATTCGTGGATGTCGTGGATCGTCGCCTCGATTTCCTTCGTTTGAAGGGACATTTTTTCCTCCTGTCTCAAGATGATGCTGGATTAGGCGCTTTACGCCGTGGCTTGCCCCGACCGGACGCTGCTTGAGGACAGCCCGTACCACGCGAGCCACAGGCACATGAGAAGCGAGGAAATCAGCCAGATCGGACCCCCGATGCGGATCCCGAGCTGCTCACCGAGTGTCCACCCGGTTGCTGAAAGGATACCGAACGCCGAGCCGACGATCGCGGCCCATCGGGGCAGTATCCCAACGTTGTCGCGGGCATCGTGATACGCGACAAGCGCTGTCGCCAAGGATAACGCCCAGAATCCGTTACCCATGCCGCCGGAAAACGCCCACCAGGTCATGAAGGCGTTGGTGTCACCCCGGTCGGCCGCGACCGCGACCACCGATGCCTCGGCGACTGCGGTGGAGAACGTGGTCAGAGCGCCGAGAGCCATCACCATCCAGGCAGAACTCAGCATCGGCGAACGCCGAACCCGGGGGTTGAGCGCCAGGTTCAGGAACGAAGCGCCGGCGATCAGGAACAGCGCCGCTGCCGCCGTCCAATGGACCGTAGCCCATCGCCCATGGCCCTCGGCGATATTCTGCATCTGAACAGACAAATCCGCGTCCGGTGGCCCGTGAAAGACGAGCGCAGCCGCCAGCAGCAGCGTTCCGGTGGCGAGCCAGACACCGCCCGGCCCGCTCATGCTGTTATTATTCGTTTGCATCGGGAAAACCTCCTGTGGCCTTTACCACGCCATGAAGTTTAGACCCGCGCCACGGTTGCCCGCTTCGGCGTAAATACCCACGCAGCGAGAAATTTTGGCTTGGGTAAGATTACCCAGATACGCCCATGCCGATCAGGCCGTGCTCGACCGCAAAGGCGGTGGCTGCCGTGCGCGTGCGCACGTTCAGCCGCGTCAGGAGATCGCTAACGTGACGGTCTACCGTCCGCTGGCTCAAACCGAGCTCGCCGGCAATTTGAGGAGGTGGCGGCAGGTTACTGATGTGACAGAAGTTCGTTTCGGGCTCAATCGAGCCGTTCATCGCGTCCGCCGCCGAGGACCGGGGGAAGGGTGGATGCTGCCATTCGTCTCGTCGATGGGAACGAGTAGGTAGCGCCAATATCGCGACATTCATGGCGCTTCTCAAAAGCGGCCCTTCGCGCAACGGCTCGAATCGACCCATTTCTGCCGTTCCGATATCGTGAAGAGTTTCGGGCGCCGGCAGGCGTACGAAAGTCCCCGAGGAAGGAACCCGCGGGCCACAGGCGATGGTTATGGGGATTTCGATTTGCGGCTGGTGTCGGCGATGGCGCGACCGCCGCTGGGAAGCGGCGGGTTTGATGCGGACGGACCGTTTCGCGTTTCAGCCACGCGGTATTGTCGGGTCGTCGCGCGGCCGGACGCGACCCGTTCGGCGTCGATAATCACCATGGACACGCGTGGGTCCGTTGCCGGAGGCTGAGTGCCTGCGGCTGAAGGCTGGAGCATGCCATGCCGGGTCATGGAGAGTTCTCCCGGTTCGTCGCCGTGGTGTCCGGCGGTCCGCGCGGCTGTCGCCACCGTTCGAACGTCTCGATGATGATCATGCTTCCGCCGCAGCACCGGCATGGCGGACGGAAGTCAGTCGGTTCTACCGAGTTGTCGTCCTCCGACGGCGCAGCGACGTTCAGCAGTTCGCGGGCGCGTGCGAGGCTGGTCTTGCGAGCAGAGCCGGCGAGCAGGCCGTAGTGCCGGATGCGGTGGAATCCCTTTGGCAACATGTGGAGCAGGAAGCGGCGGATGAACTCGTCGGTGGCGAGCGTCATGACCTGCTGCCGATCGGCGCCGTCGCGGCGGTAGTCCTTGTAGCGGAAGGTGACGCCGCTCTTGTCGAAGGCGATCAGCCGGCGGTTCGAGATCGCAACCCGGTGGGTATAGCGGGACAGATAGGCGAGCACCGCCTCCGGCCCGGCGAACGGCGCCTTGGCGTACACCACCCAGTGCTTCTTGCGGACCGGCGACAGGTGCCGCACGAATGCCTGCCGCGCGGACAGGTGCGCCATCGATCCGAAGAAGCTGAGCCGGCCCGCCTCGTGCAGCGCGACCAGCCGGGTGAGAAACAGGCGGCGGAACAGCTTGCCGAGTACGCGTACCGGGAGCAGGAAGGCCGGGCGCGACGATATCCACCGGCTTCCGTCCGGCGCGATGCCGCCGCCCGGCACGATCATGTGGACAT
>NZ_JAMYOE010000039.1:0-52301 GCF_040319695.1 Mesorhizobium sp. M0898
GTCCGGCGGTGAGCACGGCGATGTCTTCCAGCATCGCCTTGCGGCGGTCACCGAAGCCAGGCGCCTTGACGGCCGCTACCTTGAGGCCGCCGCGCAGCTTGTTGACGACCAGCGTTGCCAGCGCTTCGCCCTCGACGTCCTCGGAGATGATCAGCAGCGGCCTGCCGCTTTGCACCACGGCTTCGAGGATGGGCAGCAGCGCCTGCAGATTGCCGAGCTTCTTTTCGTGGATGAGCACGTAGGGCTCTTCCAGCTCGACGCGCATCTTCTCGGCATTGGTGACGAAATAGGGCGAGAGATAGCCGCGGTCGAACTGCATGCCTTCGACGACGTCTAGTTCGGTTTCGGCGGTCTTGGCCTCCTCGACGGTGATGACGCCGTCATTGCCGACCTTGTCCATCGCCTTGGCGATCATGGCGCCTACGCTGGTGTCGCCATTGGCGGCAATGGTGCCGACCTGCGCGATCTCTGCTGAGGACTTGACCTTCTTGGCGCGCGCCTGAATTTCCTGGACGACGGCGCTGACGGCAAGATCGATGCCGCGCTTGAGGTCCATCGGGTTCATGCCGGCGGCAACGAATTTGGCGCCCTCGCGCAGGATGGAAGCGGCAAGCACCGTGGCGGTGGTGGTGCCGTCGCCGGCAAGGTCGTTGGTCTTCGAGGCCACTTCGCGCACCATCTGCGCGCCCATGTTTTCGAACTTGTCGGAAAGCTCGATTTCCTTTGCCACGGCCACCCCGTCCTTGGTGACGCGCGGCGCGCCGTAGGCCTTGTCGATAATGACGTTGCGGCCTTTGGGGCCGAGCGTCACCTTGACGGCGTTGTTGAGGATTTCGACGCCGCGCAGCATGCGGTCACGCGCGTCGGTGGAGAATTTGATTTCCTTGGCAGACATGATCTTTTCCAGTTCGGTTGTCGTGGCAAGGCGCTTGCAGCGCCTGAATCAAAGCTCGGAGCGTCCTTTGCGCGCGCGCGGGAGGGCGCGCGGCCTTCCAATCAGGCGGCCTTCTTGGCAGCCACGGTCTTGTCGATGATGCCCGTCTCGCTTTTTTCGATGATGCCCATGATATCGGCCTCCTTCATGATCAGAAGGTCCTCGCCGTCTATCTTGACCTCGGTGCCGGACCATTTGCCGAACAGAATGAGGTCGCCGGCCTTGACGTCGAGCGGGATCAGCGCGCCGCTTTCGTCCCGCGCGCCCGGCCCGACAGCGATCACTTCGCCTTCCTGCGGTTTTTCTTTGGCATTGTCGGGGATGATGATGCCGCCCTTGGATTTGGTGTCGCTTTCGGCGCGCCGAATGACGACGCGATCGTGGAGTGGCCGGAATTTCATGGGGACTCTTTCTGGGGCCAGCTTAGGCGGCCGCCCCTCTCTATAGGCGCCCTGGCACTCGATTGATAGGAGCGCCAAAAAATATTCATAGGGCACATGAAATATTGAACGTATTATCTTGCCTGGTTATCCCCTGGTGTTCGGGCCTTGCCGAATATTAATGAAATTGAATTTCTATCTTTGAACACCTATTTTCTGGTGAATTCACATTCACGACTTTCGCTGCAAGGGAGATTTTACCGATGGCCGAAGGCAATCAGAACATCATGGAAAAAGCTCAGGCCCGCTTCATGGAAAATCAAAAGAAGACGGCGGAGCGGAACAAAGCAACTGCCGAATATCTCTCGGAAGCCAAGGCGAGGAGCATCAAAACGGCAAGGCTGAGGGAATTGCGACTGGCCAAGGAAGAGGCGGACCGCGCGGCGGAAGCTCTGAATCCGGTCGCACCAAAGAAGAAGCGGGCGTCACGGGCAGTCAAGAAGGCCGTATCTGCATCGACGGAGGCGAAATCATGAGCCTGACATTTCCCAATCCCAGCCGCAGCTACGACGAGGCAAGCAAACGCATCCGCTTCGTCGGCCATGACGGGATGTTCCAGATTTCCTTCTCTGTCGCAACCGATGCCATCTCCAAGATGCAGCCGGGAACGGCGGCCTCAGAAGCTACCTACCTGGCAGCCTTCGACACGGCTTCCAACTCGATCCACGATGTCGCCAGGAATGCCTATGCCCGCACCCGCAGGAGCATATATGTGCTGACTGCGGCCGATTTTCGCTAGTCCGTCGCGATCCGTCCACAAGACGCTTTCTCAGGGCTTCCGGTCCGCCTTCGCTCGCCGCTTGACGTCGCGACCGTTCAGCCGGTCGACCATCGCGTCCGCATCGCGCGTGTTCAAACTGGCCGTGAGTTGCTGCTTGAGCTCGACCGGCTGGCCGGTGAAGACGTCGAAGACGGTCCAGCTGTGAGGATGTTCCATACGGAGCGCGTAGCGCTTTGCCATCTTGGGTCCTTTCGTTTCCGCCCAATCAATGAATGTCGCTCGATCAGGCCTGGGCGATGAAGAATACTGCCGCCACGACAAGCACCGTCCACAAAACGACGGACAGCTTCAGGGCCAGGCTACCGTACGCCGAGAGCACCTCCCGAGTGTGGTTGACCAGACTCTTGACGGTCATCGACATGGTCGACGCCGCAATCGCGACCGGCGGCGCCTTGGCCCCAAGCTTTCCGAAGACAGGCAGCAGCGACGGCTCGCGCACGAAAAACGACCTCGAATGTCTGGAAACCAGACATCGTCATAGCATCCTTTTTTCGAACTCCTGCATGCCAAATGACTTCGCGCAGGTTGGCATCACCCTCAAGGGTCCGTGGCGCGGACGGCCGGGGCGTCGCGCATTCCAGGAGCAGGGCTTATTGCCGAGATCATGAAGGTTCATAATCCGCATGAGACGCGCTGATTCGCGCTTTGGCGGGATGCCTTCATGCAACGCAGCTACGCAGCCGGGAGGTCGACGCGACGGACGAAGGGAAAGACGATGACCGCGCCGGCCGTCGAATTGCAGAAGGCCATATTCGAGGCAGTGAATGACGATCCCGATTTATCGGCGGCACTGGGCGACGCACGATTGTTCGACCGTGCGCCGGAAAATGTTGCGTTCCCCCACATGACCTTCGGCCGCACCAGCGTCTACGATTGGGCAACGGGAATGGAGAACGACGCAGAACAGTTGCTGACGTTGCATGTCTGGTCGAAATCAGAGGCCAGCAAGGAAACCAATGACATCATGGACCTTGTTAGCACCCGCCTGCGCGATACGGCTCTCTCGCTCGGCGAACATCGCCGCGCCTACCTCAAGCTCGAATTCGCCGAAGCCCGCTACGACGAGGACCTTTCGGCCCATCACGGGCTGCTGCGCTTCCGCGCCGTGATCAAGGACGAGGGCTGACCACCGGGCATTTTTTACAATCCGGCAATTTTGTTCTTGCTTTGTGCCAGCAGCTATGCTACTAATTCGGCTATGGTGCTGATGGCGCCAGCGACCCGCCGCAGAGGCGGGTTTTTATTTCCGGTCGGTTCGCCTGAATCTGCCTTCGGTTGCCGGATCGATTGTCGAAGTCGGGGCAAACCTGAAGCGATTGCCTTTCACTGCCAAACGATGCCCGGTTGTCGGCGAAGGATCGGAGGGCTAGGTTAAACTTGGCAATTTCGCGGGATGGGCGGCGAAATGGCAATCCGGTAATCTCGCGCTTCAGGGGTGTGGCGGGCATGCATTCGAGCGTTCACCGTTCATATCACGTTCAGCACCGGCGCGTTAGAACGCTGACCATGAAAACCCTTCGCTCCCACTTCCGGACCGCGGCACTGGCGCTGTCAGCCGCCGGTCTGCTTGCGTCGCAGGCGATGGCGATCCCCGTTGTCGTGCCCGAGCAGCCCCAACCGGTCGTCCTCGCCGCCTCCGACTGCTATGCGATCGGCCAGCAGGTGGCCGAGCAGAATGGCGGCACCTTGGCCAAGGCCTCGCAGTCGACACGCGGCGGCCAGCCGGTCTGCGTCATCGTCGTGCTGGTTCCGGGCAAGGAAGGGCAGCGTCCGCGTCGCTCGGAGATCGTCGTTCCGCTGAACTGAACCGTGCCGTTTCCCAGTCTGCCGGAATCGGCCTATATCTGAACAGCTTCAACAGGCCTTCCGCATGCGCGTACTCGTCGTCGAAGATGACAAGGATCTCAACCGGCAGATCGGCGACGCGCTGGTCGATGCCGGCTATGTCGTCGACCGCGCTTTCGACGGCGAGGAAGGGCACTTTCTCGGCGACACCGAGCCCTACGATGCCGTGGTGCTCGACATCGGCCTGCCGCAGATGGACGGCATCAGCGTGGTCGAACGCTGGCGGCGCGGCGGCCGCAAGATGCCGGTGCTGATCCTGACGGCACGCGACCGCTGGAGCGACAAGGTTGCCGGCATCGACGCCGGCGCCGACGACTACGTCACCAAACCCTTCCACATCGAGGAAATCCTGGCCAGGGTGCGGGCCTTGATCCGGCGTGCTGCCGGGCACGCTTCGTCCGAACTGACCTGCGGGCCGCTCCGCCTCGACACCAAGGCCTCCAAGGCCGACGTCGACGGCGTGCCGCTGAAGCTGACCTCGCACGAATTCCGCTTGCTTGCCTATTTGATGCACCACATGGGCGAGGTGGTGTCCCGGACCGAGCTGGTCGAGCATCTCTACGACCAGGATTTCGACCGCGATTCCAACACGATCGAGGTCTTTGTCGGACGGCTTCGCAAGAAGATGGGCATCGACATGATCGAAACTGTTCGCGGCATGGGCTACCGCATGCGTAAGCCGGAGGCGTAACGCGGAACCGCTGCCTACAAAACCCGCCGTCTCGAACACGCCGTCGCTGCGGTCATGGCCGCGTTCGGTGGCGTTTCGCGTCATCGCCTTTTCCACCGTCTGGGCGATCCTCACTCTGGTCGTCATCTTCACCTTGATCACCACGCTCTATCGCCAGGCCAGCGAGCGCGGTTTCGACAGCCTGCTTTCGGCGCATCTGTTCAACCTGATCGGCTCGGTCGGCGTTTCTGAAAGCGGCCAATTGACCGGCGCCCCCGACCTTGGTGATTTGAGGTTCTCGGAACCGAATTCCGGCTGGTACTGGTCGGTCGAGCCTGCCTCGGAAGGCGTGCACGGCGATCTCCATTCGTCGTCGATGACCAAGGCGATCCCGTCGCCAAGCGTTGCCGAGGTGCCCTTCAATGCCAGCTTCCAGCGCAGCTATTCAGCGGACGGCATCGAAGGCGAGCAGTTGGAGGTGTTCGAGAGCGAGTTCGTGCTCGATGCGAAAAACCGCGCCGCGCGCTTCCGCGTCATGGGCAACCAGACCGAGCTCGAGCAGGAAATCGCCACCTTCCAGCGGCGCCTTTTGACCTATCTGTCGCTGTTCGGCGTCGGCATGATCGCCATCAATGCGATTGCCATCCTGCTCGGCCTGCAGCCGCTGCGCCGGGTCAGGAATGCGCTTGCCATGGTGCGCGAAGGAACCGCGCAGCGCCTAGACGGCCGTTTCCCGGCCGAGATAGAGCCGCTCGCCAACGAGACCAATGCGCTGATCGAGAACAACAGGCGTATCGTCGAGCGGTCGCGCACGCAGGTCGGCAACCTCGCGCACTCGCTGAAGACGCCGCTTGCCGTGCTGCTCAACGAGGGACGGGCGCTGGGTGGCGCCAAGGGCCAGCTGATCGCCGAGCAGGCCGCTTCCATGCAAAAGCAAGTGGACCATTATCTGCAACGTGCCCGCGTCGCCGCGCAGCGCGACAGCGTCGTCTACCGTACGCCGGTGGCGCCGCTGGTCCAGCGCATGGTTCGGGTGCTGCAAAAGCTCAACCCGCAGACGGCGCTGTCGCTGTCGCTGCCGGCCACCGACATCGTCTTTGCCGGCGAACGCGAGGACCTGGAGGAGCTGCTCGGCAATCTGCTCGACAATGCGATGAAATGGGCAAGGAGCGCGGTCGCCGTTTCGGTCAAGCCAATCTCCAGCAAAGGTGGCGCTGGCACGGAAGGCGCAGCCAACCTGTTCGAGATCAGCATCGAGGATGACGGCCCCGGCATTCCCGACGACAAGGCGCGCGAGGTGTTGCAGCGCGGCCGGCGGCTCGACGAGACAAAACCGGGCAGCGGGCTCGGACTTGCCATTGTCGCCGACCTTGTCAACGAGTATGGAGGCTCTCTGGCGCTGGAACGATCCATCATGGGTGGATTGAAGGCGATGGTTCGATTGCGGAGCCTTCAGTAATGCTTTTCCAGATTGCTTTTCCAGGTGGCTGGCTGCGGCCAAATTTCCGACAAACATCGACATTATGGCCGCGCCAGCTGCTGACAGCGCGGCGGTCCAGCTCAAGAAAGCCGGTATTGGCATGAAGATTCGCGTCGCGCTCGTTTCCGCCCTGCTCGCCGTCTCCGGCTGCACGACGCTCGGCAAGGGCCCGGCCGTTACGGTGACGCCGGCCGCGACGCCCCCCAGCGGCGCCAAGGTGGCGATGACGATCATCTCCGCCATGGGCGGCGGCCTCGTCGGCGGTTCTATCGGCGCCGGCCTGAGCGAGACCGAGAAGCGCAGCGCGCTCGAGGCGGAATACAAGGCGCTTGAATACACGGCGAGCGGCCAGAAAGTGGCTTGGAAGAGCGACAGTTCGGCCCATCGCGGCGAAGTGGTCGCCGCCCAGCCCTATCGCGTCGGCTCGCAGGACTGCCGGCAATACACCCATACGGTGTTTACCGGCACCGCCGGCGCCACCGCGCGCGGAACCGCCTGCCGCAATGCCGACGGCAGCTGGACGCCGCTGACGTAGCGCAATTCCAGGAAAAGTGTGAAACGGTTTTCCGTCCGGAATTGCGCAAAAACAAAGACGCCCGGCCGTCGATCCGCCGATACCGGTCCGGCACTAAAGCGCGTCGCGTTCGACCGGCGTCATGCGACGCGCTATAGGTTCTTGTTTTGATGCATGGTCGTTATCGCAAAACCGCTGCACACTTTTGCGCGACATGCATTATCGATCGGAGCGGCCCCGCCAAAGCGTCGCAGCACGCTTGTGTTGGCAGGGCAAGGGTCTCGTTCTATTGGAAGAGCCATGCTGTTTTGGGTCATAGCCGCACTCCTGACGCTGGGCGCAAGCTTGGCGGTGCTGCTGCCGTTGGCCGGCGGATCGAAGAACGCGTCCGCTGCCGGCGATCACGACCTTGAAGTCTATCGCGACCAGCTGGCGGAGCTTGACCGCGATATGGCGCGTGGCCTGATCCGGCCAATGGAGGCCGAAGAGGCACGCGCCGAAATCGCCCGCCGCATCCTTCGCCTGAGCAATGCCGGCCACGCCGACGAGACGGCGACGCAGCCGTCGCGGTCGACAAGGCTGGTGGCGACGGCGGCCGTGCTGCTGGTTCCGCTGGTCAGCTGGGGCCTCTATGGCCAGCTCGGCTCACCCGACCTGCCGTCGCAGCCGCTCAGCGAACGCCTGGCCAAGAACCCCGCCGACAGCTCGGTCGACGAGCTGATAGCCCGCGCCGAGGCGCACCTGGCGGCCAACCCATCCGATGGCCGCGGCTGGGACGTGCTGGCGCCGGTCTATCTGCGCATGCAGCGATACGCCGATGCGGTGACCGCCTATCGCAACGCCATCCGCCTCGACGGCGACAGCGCCGCCCGCCAGGCGGGTCTTGGCGAGGCGATCGCCAATGCGGCCGGCGGCATTGTCTCCGCCGAAGCGCAGGCGGCTTTCGAGGCGGCGTTGAAGCTCGATCCGGCCAATCCGAAGGCCGCGTTCTATTTCGCCATGGGCATGGCACAGGAAGGCCGCATAGCTGAAGCCACGGCGGCCTGGCAAAAAATGCTTGCCGCCTTGCCGCAGGGCTCGCCGTGGCGCGGCGCCGTCGAGCAGGCGCTGGCCGAATCCGCCGCCCGCAGCGTCGCTTCGGAGGCGCCCGCCAAAGGGCCGACCGCCGAGGATATCGATGCTGCCTCCTCGATGTCGCCGCAGGACCGGCAAGCCATGATCAGCACCATGGTTGCCGGCCTCGACGAAAGGCTTCGGCAAAATCCGCGCGACGAGGAAGGGTGGATGCAGCTCGTTCGTTCCTATGCCGTACTGGGCAAGACAGATCAGGCGCGTGACGCGCTCAATCGCGGTATCGCCGTCTTTGGCGCGGACAGTGACCAGGCCAGGAAATTCGCCGCCTTTGCCGCCTCGCTTGGCGTGACGGCGACGGAGTAGACGATGACGCGCAAGCAGAAACGACTGTCGGTGATCGCAGCGGGGCTGGGGTTTCTCGGTGTTGCCACCGGGCTGACCTTCTACGCGCTTGGCCAGAAGGCCTCCTATTTCTACATGCCGGCCGATCTGGCCACCGCCAGCCTTCAGCCGGGCCAGCGCATCAGGCTCGGCGGTCTCGTCGAAAAAGGCACGGTCGAGCGTGGCCAAGGCGCCACCGTCGCCTTTTCGGTGACCGACAACCAGAAGAACGTCAAGGTCACCTATACCGGCATTCTTCCCGACCTCTTCCGGGAAGGGCAGGGCGTGATCACCGAAGGCTCGTTTGGCCCTGACGGAATCTTTGTCGCCGACAGCGTGCTGGCCAAGCATGACGAGACCTATATGCCCAAGGAAGTGGCCGACGGCCTCAAGGCCAAGGGCGTATGGCAGGAGAGCAAGAGTGACTAGCGGGTGCGGTGACAATGGTTGAAACCGGACATTTCGCCCTGGTCCTGGCGTTTGCGCTGGCCCTGGTGCAGACGATGGTGCCGCTGTTCGGTGCGCGCACCGGCAACCACAAGATGATGGCCGTCGGCGCACCGGCCGCGCTGACCGGCTTTGCCTTGACGGCGCTGTCTTTCGTGGCGCTGGCAACCGCCTACGCCGGCTCCGACTTCTCGGTTGAGAGCGTCTGGGAGAACTCGCATTCGCTGCAGCCGCTGATCTACAAGATCACCGGAACCTGGGGCAATCACGAAGGTTCGATGCTGCTCTGGGTGCTGATCCTGACCTTCTTCGGCGCGCTCGTCGCCGTCTTCGGCGGCAATCTTCCGGCGACGCTCCGGGCCAATGTGCTTGCCGTGCAGGGAGCGATCGGCGCCACTTTCTTCCTGTTCATCCTGACGACGTCGAACCCGTTCGTCAGGCTCAATCCGGCGCCTATCGAGGGCCGCGATCTCAACCCGATCCTGCAGGACCTCGGCCTCGCCATCCATCCGCCGCTGCTTTATCTCGGCTATGTCGGTTTCTCGATCTGCTTTTCCTTCTCTGTCGCTGCCCTCATCGAGGGCCGCATTGACGCTTCGTGGGCGCGCTGGGTAAGGCCGTGGACATTGGTTGCCTGGATGTTCCTCACCGGCGGCATCGCCATGGGCTCCTACTGGGCCTATTACGAGCTCGGCTGGGGCGGCTTCTGGTTCTGGGATCCGGTCGAGAACGCATCCTTCATGCCGTGGCTGGCGGGCACGGCGCTGCTGCATTCGGCGATCGTCATGGAAAAGCGCTCGGCGCTGAAGATCTGGACGCTGCTTCTAGCGATCCTGACCTTCTCACTGTCGCTGCTCGGCACCTTCCTGGTGCGCTCCGGCGTGCTGACCTCGGTGCACGCATTCGCCACCGATCCGACGCGTGGCGTGTTCATCCTCTGCATCCTGACGCTGTTCATCGGCGGCTCGCTGGCGCTGTTTGCCTTGCGCGCCTCCCGGCTGACGGCCGGCGGCCTGTTTCACCCGATCTCGCGCGAAGGCGCGCTGGTCCTGAACAATCTGTTCCTGACCACCGCCACCGCCACCGTGCTGGTCGGCACGCTCTACCCGCTCGTGGTCGAAGCCCTGTCTGCCGACAAGATTTCGGTCGGCGCGCCCTTCTTCAACCTGACATTCGGCCCGCTGATGGTGCCGCTCTTGGTCGTCGTGCCGTTCGGGCCGCTCCTCGCCTGGAAGCGCGGTGACATTTTCGCGGTCGCCCAGCGTCTGATGGCGGCTTTCGCGGCGGCGCTGCTCGCCGTGCTGGTGACGGGCCTGTTCATCGATGGCGCTTCGGTGTTGGCGGCACTCGGTGTCGGCCTTGCCTTCTGGCTGATCTGCGGCGCGCTCACCGATCTCGCCGTCAAATCCGGCTTCGGCACCGTCGCGCCAGCCACCATGCTCAGGCGCTTCGCCGGCCTGCCGCGCTCGGTCTTCGGCACAGCGCTTGCGCATCTCGGCCTCGGGCTGACAACGCTCGGCATTGTCGGCACGCTTTGCTTCGGCACCGAAAAAATCCTGTCGATGCATGCCGGCGAGACCGTCGAACTGTCCGGCCACAAGCTGCGCTTCGAGGGGCTCTACCCGGCCCAGGGGCCTAACTACAGTGAGGATCGCGGCCGCTTCGCCCTGCTTGGCGCCGACGGCAGCGTCGCAGGCGAGATCACCTCGGCCAAGCGCTCATATCCGGTGCGCCAGATGACCACGACCGAATCCGGCATCAGGACGATCGGCTTCAGCCAGCTCTATCTTTCGCTTGGCGACGAGGGCAGCGATGGCTCTGTGGTCGTTCGTCTGTGGTGGAAGCCGCTGGTGACGCTGATCTGGGGCGGCGGAATGGTGATGATGGCGGGCGCGGCGATGTCGCTGCTCGACCGCCGCCTGCGCGTCGGCGCACCGTCGCGCCGCAAGGCTGCGGCCGGCGTGCCATCGGCGAGCCCGCAATGAAAAGGGCCACGCTGGCCTCGCTGGTCCTGCTGCTGGCGCTGTTGTTCGCCGGCGCCACGCAGGCCGTCAAGCCCGACGAGGTGCTGGCCGACCCGGCACTCGAGGCGAGGGCGCGCGCATTGTCGGAAGGCCTGCGCTGCATGGTCTGCCAGAACCAGTCGATCGACGAGTCCGATGCCGACCTCGCCCGCGACCTGCGCATCCTTGTGCGCCAGCGCCTGGTCGCCGGCGATACCGACCGGCAGGTGATGGACTATGTCGTTTCGCGCTACGGCGAATTCGTGCTGCTGAAGCCACGCTTCAATCTGCGCAATGTTTTGCTCTGGGGGACGCCAGTTCTTCTGCTGCTCGTTGGCGGGACATTCATCCTGCTGGCCGCCCGCTCGCGCCGTTCGACGGTGACCGCTGCATTAACTGCCGAGGAACAGGCGGCGCTGGACAAGATGCTCCGCCGCGATTGATCGATACATTACGAAAGTTTCATGTACCGGAAATGGCGCCGTAATGTGCGGCTCTCTATTTCCTTTGTCGAGGATGCCAATCAAGGGGCGTCCCTTGAAAAGAGGATACGAGAACCATGAATGTTGCCCCCAATTCATATCTACGCACCCGCAAACGCCTGCTGGCCGCAGCCGCATCCCTGGCCATTGCCGGCGCGATCGGCTTTGGTGCTGTTGCCACCGGGACAGCCCCGGTGCTGGCCGACGCCGTGCGTGTCGAGGCACCGCAGGTCCCGAGCTTCGCCGATGTGGTCGAGCGCGTTTCGCCGGCGGTCGTCAGCGTGCGCGTCAAGGCCAAGATCCAGTCGACGGCCGATGACGGTTCCGGCCAGATGGACGACGAGGACGGCTTAGGCAATCTTCCCGACAACCCGCAGCTGCGCCGGTTCTTCCGCGAATTCCGCGGCTTTGGCGATCAAGGCGGCGATCAGGGCCCGAACGGAATGCGCCGATTTGGACACCGCGACCGCAACAACGACCAGCCGCGGCCGGTGGCGCAAGGGTCCGGTTTCTTCATCTCCGATGACGGCTATCTCGTCACCAACAACCATGTCGTCGAGGAGGGCACCGCCTTCACCGTGGTGACCAATGACGGCAAGGAACTCGACGCCAAGCTGATCGGCACCGATCCGCGCACCGATCTTGCCGTGCTCAAGGTCGATGACGGCAACAAGTTCACCTATGTCGACTTCGCCGACGATTCCAAGGTTCGCGTCGGCGACTGGGTGGTGGCTGTCGGCAATCCGTTCGGCCTCGGCGGCACGGTTACCGCAGGCATCGTTTCGGCCCGCGGCCGCGATATCGGCGCCGGTCCCTATGACGACTTCATCCAGATCGACGCCTCGGTGAACCGCGGCAATTCGGGCGGCCCGACCTTTAACCTCAACGGCCAGGTTGTCGGCATCAACACCGCGATCTTCTCGCCGTCGGGCGGCAGCGTCGGCATTGCCTTCGACATTCCCGCTTCGACCGCCAAGCAGGTCGTGCAGGATCTGATGAAGAACGGCACCGTGCAGCGCGGCTGGCTCGGCGTCGAAATCCAGCCGGTCACGCCCGAAATCGCCGAATCGCTTGGCCTTGGATCCGGCAAGGGCGCGCTCGTTGCCAGCGCGCAGGACAGCGGTCCCGGCAAGAAGGCCGGCATCACCGCCGGTGACGTGATCACCCAGGTGGACGGCAAGGATGTTGCTTCGCCGAAGGAACTCGCCCGCCTGATCGGCGCTTACCCGCCCGGCAAATCTGTCGATGTCACGGTGTGGCGCAACGGCAAGAGCGAGGCGGTCAAGGTCGATCTCGGCAAGCTGCCGTCGAGCGACAAGCAGGCCTCGGCCGACCAGCAGCCTGCCCCCGCGCCGAAGACCGACACGCTCGCCGATCTCGGCCTGACCGTCACCAAGTCTGACAATGGCAAGGGCCTTGTGGTGACCGATGTCGACCCTGACAGCGATGCCGCCGATCGCGGCATCCAGCCCGGCGACGTCATCACCTCCGTCAATTCGGCGGAAGTGAACGGCGCCGGCGACGTCGACAAGGCGATGGCCGACGCGATGAAGTCCGGCCGCAAGGCGGTGCTGATGCAGATCACCCGCGACGACAGCAACCGCTTCGTCGCACTGCCTGTCGCCAAGGGCTGAGCGCATGACCCCGAACACGTATTCCGTTTTCGGAAAGGCTCATGCGCCGATTCAAGGTGCTAGAGCGTCCTTTGCGCGTCCAAGAGGACGCGCGGCGCTCTAGTGGTCGACTTTTCCGGTGCGGCGGTTTTCAACACCCCCGAGCCGCCGCACGGGAAAGCACGGGGCCTGAATACGTTCGTCATCCATCGTGTTCCGCCCCAGCGGCAGCGGGCCTCCCATCGCCCGCTGCCGCTCGAACATGCCGCTCAAGGCGTGAGGCGGTTTTAGGCTACGACATGCTAAAACAAAGACTTACCGCGTATCCCTGAATCACTTTGTTCGCGATACGCCATGGAGAAGGCCACGATGCATATGCCGGCCACTCAATCTTCCAGCGAAATCGCGTATAACGGTTCTATGAAGATTCTCGTCATAGAAGACGATCGCGAGGCAGCCGACTACCTGCAGAAGGCGTTCGCCGAGGCCGGCCATACCGCCCATGTCGCCGGCGACGGCGAAACCGGCTTCGCGCTCGCTGATTCCGGCGACTATGACGTCATGGTCGTTGATCGCATGATGCCGCGCCGCGACGGCCTGTCCGTCATTGCCGGGCTCAGGTCCCGGGGCAATACGACGCCCGTGCTGATCCTGTCGGCGCTCGGCGAAGTCGACGACCGGGTCACCGGTCTGCGCGCCGGCGGCGACGACTATCTGACCAAACCCTACGCCTTTTCCGAACTGCTCGCCCGCGTCGAGGTGCTGAACCGCCGCGCCAGCGCCAGGGAAGCCGAAACCGTCTACCGGGTCGGTGATCTCGAACTCGACCGACTGTCGCACTCGGTCCGGCGCGCCGGGCGCGAGATAACGCTGCAGCCGCGCGAGTTCCGCCTGCTCGAATATCTGATGCGCCATGCCGGCCAGGTGGTGACCCGCACCATGCTGCTCGAGAATGTCTGGGACTACCATTTCGATCCGCAGACCAATGTCATCGACGTTCATATCTCGCGGCTGCGGGGCAAGATCGAGAAGGGCTTCGACAAGCCGATCCTGCACACGGTTCGCGGCGCCGGCTATATGCTGAAAAGCGGCTAGAACCCCATGGCTCTTTCCGTGCCGGCCATCATGAAGACGACGGCAGCGCGGCTTTCGGCGCTCTACTTCCTGCTGTTCGCCATCTGCGCGGTGCTGCTCGTGTTCTACATGACCTCGCTGTCGGCGCGCATGCTGACCGGCCAGACCCAGGACACGATCAACGACGAGGTGCTCGGCCTCGCCCGCGCCTATCAGCGCGGCGGCCTCCCGCTGCTGGTCCGCGTCGTCGAGCAGCGCTCCCGCCAGCCCGGCGCCAATCTCTATCTGATCGCCGATGCCAACGGCCAGATCCTGACCGGCAACGTGCAGAGCCTGGAGCCGGGCGTGATCGAGGCCGAGGGCTGGACCACCGAGCCGTTCTCCTACCGCCGCTTCGGCGAGGGCGAACTCGAGCGGCAGCGCAACCCGGTCTCCGACCCGAACGAGCCCGCCCAGAGCGAAGTACAGGCCGAAGGCGAGAAGGGCCATAACGCCATTGCCCTGGTGCTGCGCCTGCCCAACCAGATGATCATGCTGGTCGGCCGCGACCTCGGCGAGCCGGAGCGCTTCCGCGCCGTCATTCGCCGCGCTCTGATGCTGGCGCTCGGCATGATGGGCGTCGGCGGGCTGCTGATCTGGTTCTTCGTCGGGCGCGCGGCGCTGAAGCGCATCGACAGCGTGTCGGAGGCGAGCCGCCGCATCATGGGCGGCGATCTTTCCGGCCGGCTGCCGGTCACCGGCGCCGGCGACGAGTTCGACCGGCTGTCGGAAAACCTCAATTCCATGCTGGCCAGGATCGCCACGCTGAACGAGGGCCTGAAGCAGGTCTCCGACAACATCGCCCACGACCTGAAAACGCCGCTCACCAGGCTGCGCAATCGCGCCGAGGCGACGCTTTCCGGCAAGCACAACACCAGCGACTACCGGCAGGCGCTGGAAGGAACGATCGCCGAATCCGATCAGCTGATAAAGACCTTCAACGCCATCCTGATGATCTCGCGACTGGAAGCCGGCTATTCCTCGGAAAGCACCACGAGGGTTGATCTGGCCGCTGCCGTGCACGACGTCGTCGAACTCTACGAGCCGGTAGCGGAGGAGGCGGGCGTGACGCTCGAAACTTCGGTGCAAGGTTCCTTCGCCGTCAACGGCAATCGCGAGCTGATTGGCCAGGCGCTGTCCAACATCGTCGACAACGCGATCAAATATTCGACCGACTCGACCTCCAGGCCTATGGTTCGCGTGACGCTGGAGCGTGTCGGTAGCGAGATCAGACTCGCCGTCTCCGACAACGGCCAGGGCATTTCCGACGATGTTGACCGCGCCAGGGTGACCGAGCGTTTCGTGCGGCTGGAAAAGAGCCGCTCGCAGCCGGGATCCGGCCTTGGCTTGAGTCTCGCCAAGGCGATCATGACATTCCACAATGGACGGCTTGAGCTTCTGCCCGGCAATCCCGGATTGTCGGTCGTCATGAGTTTTCCCGGGCGGGAGGATCGCTGATGGTTGCGAGGATGGCAGTGCGACGCCTCGAAACGGACTGGCTGTTGAAGCCGGCGGTAGAGCTCGTTCCGCTGGATGCAAGCCGCGCCAGGCAGGAATTGTCGGAGATCGCCGACGCCGCGCGGCAAAAGGAACTGCCGCGACTGGCGAAATCTCTCGCCGGCAAGGGGGTCGTCCAGGATTTCCTCGCCGCCGTGTTCGACCTGTCGCCGTTCCTGCGCGATACCGCGCGCCGCCGGCCACGGATACTCGATGCGCTTTTCGACGGGAGCGTCGAGGCGCGGCTGTCATCGATCGGCGCCGCGGTCGACACGGCAGCACGCGTAGAGGCCGTCTCCGAAAGCAGCCTGATGATGGAGCTGCGCCAATGTAAGGCGGAGGCGCATTTCCTGATCGCCTTGGCCGATCTCGCCGGCGAGGCCGAGACCTCGCTGACGGTGCGGCGACTGAGCGACCTTGCCGACGCCTGCACGCGTGCGGCTGTCGATTTCCTGCTCCGCGACGCGCATGAGCAAGGCAAGCTCCGATTGCCGGATGCCAAAAATCCGGCGCGACGCTCGGGCTGGATTCTGCTCGGCATGGGCAAGCTCGGCGCGCATGAGCTGAACTTCTCCTCCGACATCGACCTCGTCGTCTTCTTCGACCCCGATGCGCCTGCCGTCGTCGATCCGCTCGATGCCACAGAGCTGTTTTCGCGCCTGACCCGCCGGCTTGTTCGTATCCTCCAGGACCGCACCGAGCACGGTTACGTCTTCCGCACCGATCTCAGGCTTCGTCCCGACCCCGGCTCGACGCCGCTGGCGATCCCGGTCGAGGCGGCGCTGCGCTACTATGAGGCGCGCGGCCAGAACTGGGAGCGCGCCGCCATGATCAAGGCCCGCCCGGTGGCTGGCGATCTTGCCGCCGGCGCCGCGTTCCTGAAGGAACTGCAGCCCTATATCTGGCGCAAATACATGGACTATGCGGCGATTGCCGACGTCCATTCGATCAAGCGCCAGATCCATGCCCACAAAGGCCATGGCGAGGTCGCGGTCAAAGGCCACAATGTCAAGCTCGGTCGCGGCGGCATCCGCGAGATCGAGTTCTTCGTCCAGACCCAGCAGCTTATCGCTGGCGGCCGCTTTCCCGAACTGCGCGGCCGCGAGACCGTGCCGATGCTCGGCGACCTCGCCGCGCGCGGCTGGATCACCGCCGACGCGCGCGATGCGCTCACCAGGCAATACTGGTTCCTGCGCCGCGTCGAACATGCCATCCAGATGGTTGCCGACCAGCAGACGCATATCCTGCCGGAGGACGAAGAGGGGCTGGAGCGCGTCGCCCGCATGCTGGGCTTTGCCGATGCGGCAGGCTTTGCCGAAACGTTCCGCGCGGCGCTGCACCAGGTCGAGCGTCACTATGCAGCGCTGTTCGAAACCGCGCCGGAGCTTTCGGCCGGCATCGGCAATCTGGTCTTTACCGGGGACGTCGACGATCCCGATACCTTGCAGACCTTGCAGCGGCTCGGCTTCCAGCGGCCGAGCGACATCTGCCGGGTTATCCGCGGCTGGCACTTCGGCCGCTACCGCGTCACCCGGTCGGCGGAGGCGCGCGAGCGGCTGACCGAACTGACGCCGGCGCTGCTGCAAGCCTTCGGTCAGACGCGGCGGGCGGACGAGGCAGTGATCCGCTTCGACGAATTCCTTGCCGGCCTGCCTGCCGGCATCCAGCTGTTTTCGCTGCTGCAGTCGAATCCGGCTTTGCTGAAGCTGATGGCGACTATCATGGGCGCGGCACCGCGGCTGGCCGCCATCATCACGCGCCGGCCGCATGTCTTCGATGGGCTGCTCGATCCGGCGCTGCTGAGCGAACTGCCAAACCGCGCCTATCTGTCGGCGCGCCTTGCCGCCTTCCTCGAAGGCGACAGAGCCTATGAAGACTTGCTCGACCGGCTGCGCATCTTTGCTTCGGAGCAAAAATTCCTGATCGGCGTCAGGCTGCTTGCCGGGTCGATCGACCCGCCGCGCGCCGGCCGCGCTTTTTCCGATCTCGCCGACCTGACCATCGAGGCGGCATTGCAGGCGGTGATGGCGGAATTCGCTTTGCGTCATGGCCATATTGCCGGCGGCCGGGTCGCGCTGCTCGGCATGGGCAAGCTCGGCAGCCGCGAACTGACGGCGGGCTCCGACGTCGACCTCATCCTGCTCTACGATCACGACGCCGATGCGGAGGAGTCCGACGGCGACAAGCCGCTTGCCCCGTCGCATTACTACAGCCGGCTGACGCAGCGGCTGATCGCCGCCGTTTCCGCGCCGACCGCCGAGGGCGTGCTCTACGAGCTCGACCTTCGCCTGCGGCCGTCCGGCAACAAGGGGCCGGTGGCTACCCATGTCGACGCCTTCAAGAAATATCAGCGCCAGGACGCCTGGACATGGGAGCACATGGCGCTGGCGCGCGCCCGCACGATCGGCGGCGATGCCGAACTCTGCCGCGAGATCGAAGGGGACGTTGCCGCAGTGCTCGCTCTGCCGCGCGATCCAGCCAAGGTGATGGCCGAGGCATCCGAGATGCGCGCCATGGTCGACAAGGAGAAGCCGCCGCGCGATCCCTGGGACATCAAGCTGATCCCGGGCGGCCTCATCGATCTCGAATTCATTGCCCAGGTTGCGCTGATCACCGGAAAGATCGAGGCAGGCCGCAGGGCCACCGGCACGGCTGAGGTCCTGTCGCGCCTGGCGCCGGATTTCGCCAGCGCGCAGGTCAGGCAGGAACTGGTGGATGCCTATTCGCTCTATTTGGCGCTGACCCAGATGATACGGCTTTGCCTCACCGGCGCGTTCGAACGCGACGACGTTCCGCCAGGGCTTTCGGATCTGCTTCTGGCCATCACCGACCTGCCGGATTTCGGGGTGCTTGAAGCGCATCTCGGGGAGACGTCGCAGAAGGTCAGAAAGGATTTCGACCTTCTGCTTCGTGCGAAACAACCGTGACGGCAACCAGCCGTACGGGCGAGAGCATCGGACCCAAAATTGCGACCTGCTTTGGGAGGTTCCGATGTTCAATCAAAGAGATGGAGCGGGGGATTGAAGGTCCGCCGCTCTAGCATCGGGGGTGACGATGCAACAGGAGAAGACCATGAGAAAGACAACCAGACTTGCACTCGTTTTCGCAGCCCTGGCCGGCGCCGTCGGCACCGCTGCCTATGCAGACGAGCACTCCGTGGCCGGGCCGCGCGACGGCATGATGATGCGCCTCGGCAAGGTCATGAAGGACAATGACGGCACGATCACCTTCGACCAGTTCTCCGACGCCATGAACGCGCGGCTGAAGAAGATGGTCGCCGACAATGGCGGCAAGCTGACCGTGGCACAGCTCGCCGACGCGCTGGAGAAAGCACGCTTCGAGCAGATGGCCAGGCGCATCATCGCCCGTTACGACACCAAGGGCGACGGCACGCTGACCGCCGATGACATCGCAAGCCGCCAGAAGAAGGTCTTTGCCATGCTCGACCGTGACAATGACGGGAAAATCGAGAAGAACGAACTGCCGAAGGGTCCCGGCGGTCACGGCCAATGGGACGGCGAGGGCAATGACGGCGCTGACGGCATGCAGTGAGAATTGATAACGCTCCGGCGGTGCGAGCCGCCGGAGACTTATTTTGTCATTCAGGCAGCCGCCTTGACCGCCTGCGCGGCTTTCTTGATCGGGATGCGTACCGAGACGATCGTGCCGGTGCCTTCGGTCGAGCGGATCTTCAAGGCGCCACCCTGAAGTTCGGCCAGCGAGCGCGAGATGGCGAGGCCGAGGCCGGAGCCGGCATGGCTCTTGGAGAACTGGTTTTGCACCTGTTCGAATGGCCGCCCGAGCTTGCTCAGCGCCGCCTTCGGGATGCCGCAGCCATTGTCCTCGATCGTCAGGATCAGCGCGCTGGAAATGCTGCGGGCTCTGACCGAGATGTGGCCGCCTTGCCCGGTGAACTTCACCGCATTGGACAGAAGGTTGATGAGGATCTGCTTGATCGCCCTGCGGTCGGCGAACAGCGTCAGCGAATCGGCGATGCGGGTTTCGACGGTGATCGACTTTTCCGCCGCCTGCAGAGAAACGACGCGAACCGTCTCCCTGATGAGCGGGCAGAGATCGATTTCTTCCTGATCCAAGGCGAACTGGCCGGCCTCGATCTTCGACATGTCGAGGATGTCATTGATCACACCGAGAAGATATTTGCCGCTTGCGTTGATGTCGGTGGCATACTCTTCGTAGCGCGGCGAACCCAGCGGCCCGAACAACCGCCGTTCCATCAGTTCCGAGAAGCCGATGATCGCGTTGAGCGGGGTGCGCAACTCATGCGACATGTTGGCCAGGAATTCGGATTTGGCCCGGTTTGCCGCTTCGGCGCGCTCGGTTTCCTTCATGTATTTGCGATTGAGTTCGACGAGCTCACGCGCCCGTTCTTCTTCCGCGCGGCGGGCAAGGCTGAGGTCATGGATTGTCGCCATCAGCCGGCGCTCGCTGTCGACCAGCTTCTCCTGGTGCAGCTTGATCTGGGTGATGTCGGAGCCGACAGAGACGGTACCGCCATCCCTTGTCCGCAACTCGTTCACCTGCAGCCAGCGGCCGTCGGCAAGCTGGCGCTCGAAGGTCACGCCTCCCTGCGGTCCGTTGGTGTTGGCAAGCCGCCGCTCCGAGGCGAAGGCCAGCATGCGTTCTTCCAGAACGGCGCGCGGAGCGCCCGGCATCACGTCGCGATCCAACAGGCCGTTGTCCTGCTGGTATTTGGAATTGCACATGATCAGGCACTCGGACGAATCCCACAGCACGAAAGATTCGTTGATGTTTTCGATGGCCGTCCTCAGGCGCAGGTCCGCCGCTTCGGAGCGCAGCGCCAGATGCCGCTGCTCGGTGACGTCGACGGCGATGCCGATCAGCTGGATCTCCGGCGCTTCCGGGTCGATAACGTGTGCTCTTGCGCGCATCCAAACCCATTGCCCGTCGGCATGGCGCATCCGGAACACCTGGTCGATATGGTCGATCTCGCGTGCGACGATCCTGTTGGCGAGTTCGAACAAATCGCCGTCCTCGGGATGAATGATTTCATCGACTTCGCCGAACGACAGCATCGTGTCACAAGGCTCGTAGCCCAGCATGTCGTACATCGAGCGCGACCAGTACATCTTGCCGCGCACCATGTCCCAATCCCACAGGCCGCAGCGGCCGCGTACCAGCGCCATGTCGATGCGCTGGTGGGCTTCGAGATAGATGCGATCGGCGGCCTGGGCGCGCGCCGCCTGGCCGAAATAGGCGTAGAGGATGATGATCAGCACACCGGCCGTCAGCACGAACAGCGTGACATTGAGTGACACCGTCTTGCGCCAGGCGTCAAAAACTGCCTCCCGCGGCACGAACGCTGCCGCGGCACCCTTTCGGCCGTTCGCCAGGCTCACTGCCGCGTACCAGTCCTGTCCGCCGATGCTGACCTCCATCACCCCGGCGCGGTCGCCGAACATGAACAGCGGCTGCCCGCCCTGTACGACGCCATCGAGCGACCGGCCCTCCCAGTGCATCGACTGCGGCGATACGGCAATGATCTTGAAGGCGCTATCGGTGATCGCCAGTACGTGGCTTCGGCCCATCGCGCCCTGACGACCGGTGCTCTCCAGCAGGTCCTGGATCGCACCTGGCGTGGAACCCATTGTCGCATCGGCAGCGATCGAACTGGCCAGTTGGCCGGCGGCCAGCGCAAGGATCGCCTTGGCGTCGCGCTCGATCTCGTCGCGCTCGTTCATCAGTGACAGAAAGCGCAGTACTGCGATGATCAACAGAAACATGATGATGAGGGCCGGTATCGATCGCCGCAACAGCGGCTCGGCTGCCAGCAGCCGTCGGTAGGCAGGTTCGGCGATTAGCCGCGTATTGCCCGCGAGACCGTCGCTTCGCGCCTCGCGCCGCCCAAAAGCCGTCCCACCGGGCGCGCCCCACGCGTCCGCCTTCGCCATAAATGGCACTCCCCGATTTTCTGTCCCGCTTGACGATCCGGCAACGCCGCACTTCCGAATCGTCACTAAAGAATCAAAGGTGATTCGCCTTGTCCAGAGGCGCGGCGAAAAAAGATTAAAAATCGACTAAAATAATGGGGTTTTCGAGTGGTCTTCCCTTTTTCCCACAAGGGGAGAACGGGAGGTCGCTTACGCCAGGGTGCGCTCGACGATGTCTCGCAAATCGGCCGACAGCTTCTCGGTATTGGCGATCGAAAGCAACGCCTCCCTTGCCTTGGCCTGCCGCACCGGTTCGAGCGAGCGCCACGACCTGAGCGCCGTCGCCAGCCTGGCGGCCACCTGCGGGTTGCGTTTTTCGACCTGCAGCACCGTTTCGACGAAAAGCCGGTAGCCTTGGCCGTCGGCGCGATGCAAGCCGGTCTGGTTGGCGCTGGAAAACGTGCCGATGAGTGCCCGTACCCGGTTCGGGTTGGCCATCGAGAACGCAGGATGGCCTGTCAAGGCGCGCACCGCGTCGACGGTTTGCGGGCCGGGCACGCTGGCCTGGATCTGGAACCATTTGTCCATGACCAGCGGATCGGTTGCATATTTCGCCTCGAAATCGGCCAGCGCCTTGGTCGCCTCCGGTGAGCCATGGTGACGGTGCGCAAGCACGGTCAACGCCGCGGCCCGGTCGGTCATGTTGGTCGCCGATTGGAAGTGCCCGGCGGCGAGTTCCGCACCTCCCGGCAGCAAGCACAGATAGTCCAGCAGGACATTGCGCAGCGCCCGCCGCCCGGCACTGGCCGCGTCCGGGCTGAACGGACCAGTGTCGGCGAGCCGATCGTAAAGTTTGGAGAATATCTCGCGGTTGGCCTCGGCGATCGCAACCGCCAGCGCCTCGCGCGCCGCGAAAATGGCGTCGGGGTCGATGTTCTTGCCGATGTCGCGGGCGATATCGGCCTCGCCGGGCAGCGCCAGCGCCAGTGCCCGATAGGCGGGTTCGAGCGCTTCGTCGCCGGCTGTCTTGCCGGCAAGCCCGGTCAGCCGGGCGCTGAACTCGGGTTGCCTGTGGTCCAGGATCTGGCGGAAGGCTGCAATCAGCGCATCGGTCAAAAGCGTGTTGAACGACTGCCAGCGCGAGAAGGCGTCGCTGTCGTGCCCAGCCAGAAAAAACTGGTCGTCGGGCCGCTGCTCGACCGAAAGTGTCACCGGCGCCGAAAAGCCGCGGTTGAGCGACATGGCTGGACGCTCGCCAATCCCGGAAAACCTGACGACATGGCGGCGTTTGCGGATATGGATGACACAGTCCTCGACGTTCGCCCCTTCGGCGCCGCTGTGGGCTATCGCCTCGCCACCGGCGCCAACCAGGCCGAAGGCAAGCGGAATGTGCATCAGCCGCTTGCGGCTTTCCGACGGCGTTGGCGGCACCGACTGCTCGATTTCGAGCGTGAATTCCCGCGCTGCCGGATTATACGCCGAACTGACGGTCAGGTTCGGCGTACCGGCCTGATGATACCACAGCGAAAACTGCGACAGGTCGCGACCCGAGACGTCTTCGAACACTTTGATGAAGTCTTCGATCGTCGCCGCCTGGCCGTCGTGACGTTCGAAGTAGAGGTCCATGCCGGCGCGGAACGTCTCGGCGCCGAGGATGGTATGGATCATGCGCACGACTTCCGAGCCTTTTTCGTAGACCGTCGCCGTATAGAAATTGTTGATCTCGCGGTAGCGGCGAGGCCGGACCGGATGCGCCAGCGGCCCTTGGTCCTCGGGAAACTGATGGGCGCGCAGCGTACGAACCTCGGCGATGCGCTTGACGGCGCGCGAGCGCTGATCGGCGGAGAATTCGTGGTCGCGGAAAACGGTCAGGCCTTCCTTCAGGCAAAGCTGGAACCAGTCGCGGCAAGTGATTCTGTTACCTGTCCAATTGTGGAAATACTCATGGGCAATGATGGCCTCGATATTGGCGAAATCGGCGTCGGTCGCGGTTTCCTGGTCGGCCAGCACATATTTGTCGTTGAAGATGTTGAGACCCTTGTTCTCCATTGCTCCCATATTGAAGTCGGACACAGCGACGATGTTGAAGACATCGAGGTCGTATTCGCGGCCGAATGCCTCCTCGTCCCATTTCATCGACCGTTTCAAAGCGTCCATGGCGTAGCCGGCGAGCCTCTCCTTGCCCGGTTCGACATAGATTCCGAGCTCGACCCTGCGGCCAGACAGGGTGACAAAACTGTCCGAGATCTTGCCGAGGTCGCCCGCCACCAGCGCAAACAAATAGGACGGCTTGGGGAAGGGGTCGTGCCAGACCGCATAGTGCCAGCCGCCGGCAAGCTCGCCGCGATCGGCCGGGTTGCCGTTGGACAAAAGCAGCGGCGCCTCATTGCGCTCAGCTTCGATACGCACCGTATAGACCGACAGGATGTCGGGACGGTCGAGGAAATAAGTGATGCGGCGAAAGCCTTCGGCCTCGCATTGCGTGCAATAGACGTCGCTCGAGCGATAGAGGCCCATCAGCGCTTCGTTCTGCGCCGGCGCCAACACGGTTTCAATTCTTAGCTGGAAGCGCCTTGTCGCAGGAGGGCTGATGATTGTCAGTTGATCGGCCGTGACGAGAAAATCCGCAGGGCTCGGCTCCTGGCCGTCGATGGCAATGCCGCGGAGCGTCAGCCCGTCGCCATCCAGCACCAGTGGCACCGACGCCGCAATCCCGTCGCGGCGTTCGACCGTCAGCACGGCGGTCACATGCGTTGCTTCAGGCGAAAGGCGGAAAGTCAGGCTGGTTTCCGGAATGAGATAATCACTGGGGCGATAGTCTTCGAGCTTGAAGACCTGGCCGGTATCTGTGCGCATTCCTTGATTTTTCCTGTCGATCCGGGTGCGGCGGGCGGGTCCGCTGGTCCAAATAATTTGAAGTCTGCGCTCTTTACACGAAACGCTCCCTCGACAAAACTGCAGCGACGTCTATTTCAGGCGATCATTTCCCAAGCATCATCGCGAGGCTTCCATGACCGTCGTCACGCCGAAATTCGGAACGAGCGCCTCTGTGTTGCGTCGCGAGGATGTGGCCTTCATCAAGGGCGCGCGGGAGGCGGGTACGATCGGGTCGACGCCTGCCGCGCTCAATGCGGTGACCGACGCGCACTACCGCACCTACGGCATCAGGCATATCGACATGCCGGCAACGCCGGCGTGCATCTGGGCGGCGATCGAGGAAGCAAGAGGGGCGTGACAGCCAGACCGGATTTGCCAGTGCTTGCAGTTGGCGACCTTGCCGGCGAGCACAGCACGCTGACCGGGATCTTGCTCAAGATCGTATCGGTGGCGGTCTTCGTCGGCATGTCGTCCTGCATCAAGGCGGCAGGCACCGTCCCGGCGGGCCAGATCGTCTTCTTCCGCTCCTTCTTTGCCATTTTTCCGATCATCGCCTTCCTCGCCTTCCAGGGAAAACTCGGAACCGCCTTTTCGACAAAGCGCCCGCTCAACCACATTGCGCGCGGCGTCGTCGGTGTCTGTGCCATGGGGCTCGGCTTCTTCGCGCTGACGCGGCTGCCGCTGCCGGAGGCGATCACACTGAACTACGCGCAGCCGCTGCTGGTCGTGGTGTTCAGTTCGATCTTCCTCGGCGAAGCCATCCGCATCTATCGCTGGAGTGCGGTTGCCGTCGGCCTGGTCGGGGTGCTGATCATCTCGTGGCCGGAACTGACGCTGCTCAGTTCGGGCGCTGCCCTTGGCGATCAGGAGGTGCTTGGCGTCATCGCCGCCCTGATAGCCGCGGCGATCTCGGCCATCGCCATGCTCCTGGTTCGCAACCTCGTCCAGAGTGAGCGGACGGCGACCATCGTGCTGTGGTTTTCGGTAACCGCGAGCGTCATGGCGCTGCTTTCGCTGCCATTCGGCTGGCAGGCGCTGACGCCAGCACAGGCGGGGCTTCTGATTGCCGCGGGTTTTTGCGGCGGGCTTGGCCAGATTCTGATGACCTCGGCCTATCGCCATGCCGAGGCTTCCGTCGTAGCACCTTTCGAATACACTTCGATGATCCTCGGCGTCGTCGTCGGCTATCTGGTCTTTGGCGATATCGCCACGATCAACATGCTGGTCGGCGGCATGATCGTGGTTGCGGCGGGGATTTTCATCATCTGGCGCGAGCGCCAGCTGGGTCTCGAACGCACCCGCACCCGCAAGGCCGTCGCGCCGGAAGGGTGATCAGCCCGCTGCGTCGGTCCGCTCTTTCGCCAGCCGCATCAGCACCGCCCGCGTCTGCTCGTCGGCGGGGAAAAAAGATTCGATCGCCAGCTCCGCCAGCGTCACGTCGAGCGGCGTGCCGAACACGGTGATGGTGCTGATGAACGACAGCACCGCGTCGCCATGGGCAAGCTTGAGCGGATAGACAATCGCGTTCGGTTCGACCGGCGCCGGCCGGCTGCTTTTAAGGCCGGACAGATAGGCCCGAAGCTCGCGCTCGAGCTCGACCAGAACCGGATCGGCGGCAGCGTCGTTCTGCCGCTTCAGCCGCTCCAGAAGATGCGTCCGCCATTCCGCAAGGTTGACGATGCGCGGCGCGATGCCGCCGGGATGCAGGCTGAGGCGCAAAACGTTGACCGGCGGCTTCAGCAGGGAGGCGTCGGCGACATTGGCGAGGAACGGGCCGATGGCGGCGTTCGCCGACACCAGGTTCCAATGCCGGTCGACGGCAAGCGCCGGGAACGGCTCGTGCGCCTTGAGCACGGTCTCGACCGCCGCCATCGCCGGTGCCATCGAGGCATCGTCAAGTGGTCGTTCGCTGAAGCTCGGGGCAAAGCCGGCGGCCAGCAGCAGCTGGTTGCGCTGCCTGAGCGGGATCGAAAGCTGCTCCGCCAGATGCAGCACCATGTCACGCGAGGGTGCGGCGCGGCCGCTTTCAACGAAACTCAGATGCCGCTGCGAGATCTCGGCCTCCATGGCGAGGTCGAGCTGGCTCATGCGCCGGCGTGTACGCCATTCGCGAATGAGACTGCCGGCGGAAATCTGGGCTGCTGTCATAACGAGATGACTAGGCCGGCAGTGGGCGCATTTCAATTACCTGCGAGATCATGATGCCGCCCTTCCTTCCTCGCGAGGGGAGGACGGAAGACGCGTTCTGCACCGTTACCCAAGTGCCCGCAACTTCGCCTTCACTTCGAGGAAATCCCGCCACGCCAGCTTCTTGTGCGCCGGCGTTCTCAACAAGTAGGCCGGATGCAGGGTCGGCATGGCGGGAATGGCGACGCCAGACGGGGTCGTGTGGACGCGCCAGTTGCCGCGCAGCCGCAATATGCCTTCGGAGGTGTTGAGCAGGGTCTTTGCCGACGGGCCGCCGAGATTGACCAGCACCTTCGGATTGACCAGTTCGATCTGCCGCTCGATGAACGGCCGGCAGATCTCGGTCTCGTGCGGTGTCGGCGTGCGGTTGCCCGGCGGCCGCCAGGGAATCACGTTGGCGATGTAGGCAGATGTCCGGTCAAGGCCGATCGCGGCCAGCATGCGGTCGAGCAGCCGGCCCGAGCGGCCGACGAACGGCAAGCCCTCTATGTCCTCGTCGCGGCCCGGTGCTTCGCCGACCAGCATCACCGCGGCAGTCGGATTGCCGTCGGCGAACACCAGGTTCTTGGCGGTGAATTTAAGATTGCAGCCGTTGAATGCCGCCATGTGCTGGCGAAGCTCGTCGAGGTTTGCCGCCGATCTCGCCAGTTGCCGCGCCAATGCCGCCTGCGCCTCGTCGGGCACCGTTGACATGGCCAGGGACGTTCGCACTGCCGGTGCCGTATTCGGTCTCTCGCCCATTTCGCCGCGCGACACGCTCGTCGAGCGATGAGGCGATGCATTTTCACCGGCCGGCAGAGCGGCCGCCGCAGGCACCCGCTCCGGCGGCCTGGCTTCTGCAAACCTGTTTACCGGCTGTTCTTCAAGTGCCTCGTCGACGCCGGCGCTGGCGTAGAAGGCCAGCAGCTCGGCGAGATCGGCTCGGCTAGTGTGGGGGGCGGCAGTCATGGTTTCACATTCGGCCGCGGAGCTTGAATTTGCAAGTTCAGCTCGACGGTATGCGCGGATCCTGCACCAGATAGAACGTCCAGCGCGGCGTGTAGTCGGTGATCAGGAAATAGAAGCTGGCGGTCTTCAGCGGGTCGATCTTGCCGTTCTTGAACAGCAGGCGGTCATACGGTTCGAAATTGCGGTCGAAATCGGCGTAGCTGCTCGACCAGATATTTTCGGGCGTTTTGTTGCGCTGGTCGAACGACAGGCCGTCGCCGAACACGCTCGGCTGGTCGAGGATCTCCTGGAGTTCGAACTGGAACTCGACCCAGGCTTGGCCGCTATTGTTGAGCACGTCGATGCGCATATACATCAGACCATTGGCGAAGTCTCCCGCCTTGCCGAACGGCTGGATCGGCCTTGTCGTGCGAATGGCCAGCGTTACCGGCGTCGCTGAATTCAGCTCTTCGGTGATGACCAGCGGATCCTCTTTCGTGCCGATGCCGGAAGCCCCGGTGATGCGGAAACCGCCGCGCTCGTCGGAAAAGGAATAGGCGCCGGTCGCCCAGACCAGTTGCTGCTCGGCACGGGCATCGAGGGCCGTCAGTGGCAGAAGCGCCAAGAGCGCCGCACGGCAAAACCGGCCGGGCGTGAAAAAAAAGCGCGTCGATGAAAAGCCAGCCGGCCCGAATATGCGCATGGCGGGAAGTATGGCCGATAAGCAAGCCGTCGAACAATTAAAAACATCAGTGCGACATATCTGTGCAAACGGAATAGGATTGAAGATTGATGCTCGTCACCGCGAATCTGTGCGGCAGGACGCGACTTTTTGACGAAATCGGTATTGTCACGTCCGCGCCGGTTTCCCGTCGCTATTTGATGCGCTATGCAGCGCGTGAGCCAGCAAGATGCCGGGAATAGCGAGCCAGTGAGGGATCGATGAGCGATATCGAACGCGAAAGCATGGAATTCGACGTGGTCATCGTCGGCGCCGGCCCGGCCGGCCTCGCCGCCGCGATCCGTCTCAAGCAGGTCAATCCCGAGCTTTCCGTCGTCGTGCTGGAAAAGGGCGGCGAAGTCGGCGCGCACATCCTGTCCGGCGCCGTCGTCGATCCGATCGGCATCGACCGGCTGCTGCCCGGCTGGCGCGAAGAGGAGGGTCATCCCTTCAGGACACCGGTCACCGACGACCATTTCCTGGTTCTCGGCCCCGCCGGTTCGTTCCGTCTGCCCAATATCCTGATGCCGCCGCTGATGAACAATCACGGCAACTATATCGTCTCGCTCGGCAATGTCTGCCGCTGGCTGGCGACCAAGGCCGAGGCGCTGGGCGTCGAGATCTATCCGGGCTTTGCCGCGGTCGGCCTGCTCTACAACGAGGCCGGTGCGGTCACTGGCGTCGTCACCGGCGACATGGGCGTCGAGAAGGACGGCACGCACGGTCCGGGCTTTGCGCCGGGCATGGCGCTGATGGGCAAATATGTCTTGATCGGCGAGGGCGCGCGCGGCTCGCTGGCCAAGCAACTGATCGCCAAATACCACCTTTCCGACGGTCGTGAGCCCGGAAAATACGGCATCGGCCTCAAGGAACTCTGGCAGATCAAACCGGAAAACCACCGGCCGGGCCTTGTCCAGCATTCCTTCGGCTGGCCGCTCGATTTGAAGACCGGCGGCGGCTCCTTCCTCTACCATCTCGAGGACAACCAGGTGGCAGTCGGCTTCGTCGTTCACCTGAACTACAAGAATCCCTATCTGTCGCCCTTTGACGAGTTTCAGCGCTTCAAGACCCATCCGGCGATCCGCGGCACCTTCGAGGGTGCCAAGCGGCTGGGCTATGGTGCCCGCGCCATCACCGAAGGCGGCTGGCAATCGGTGCCGAAACTGTCCTTCCCTGGCGGTGCGCTGATCGGCTGCGCAGCCGGCTTCGTCAACGTGCCGCGCATCAAGGGCTCGCACAATGCCGTGCTCTCCGGAATGCTGGCGGCCGAGCATGTCTGTGATGCGATAGCCGCCGGCCGCACCAATGACGAGCTGGCCTCCTACGAGGCCGCCTGGCGCGCCACCGATATCGGCAAGGACCTGAAGAAAGTGCGCAACGTCAAGCCGCTATGGTCGCGCTTCGGCACCATTGTCGGCGTCGGCCTTGGCGGCCTCGACATGTGGCTGAACACGCTGTTCGGCTTCTCGCCCTTCGGCACGATGAAGCACGGCAGGGCCGACTATGCGACGCTGGAACCGGCCGCCGCGCACCAGAAGATCGCCTACCCGAAGCCGGACGGGGTGCTGACCTTCGACCGGCTGTCGTCGGTGTTCCTGTCCAACACCAACCACGAGGAGAACGAGCCGGTGCATCTGCTCGTCGCCGACATGGACCTGCAGAAGCGCTCTGAGCATGACGTCTATGCGGGACCCTCGACGCGTTACTGCCCGGCCAGCGTCTACGAATGGGTCGACAAGGATGGCAATGCCGCCGCCGATCCTGCGGCCAAGGATGTGCGCTTCGTCATCAACGCGCAGAACTGCGTGCACTGCAAGACTTGCGATATCAAGGACCCGAACCAGAACATAAATTGGGTGCCGCCACAGGGCGGCGAGGGCCCGGTCTACCAGAACATGTAAGTCACAAGGTTTGCTCCGGACTAAACAAGATGAGGAGCAGCGCAACCGTAGGATTGTTGAATAAACCGCCTGCCTGTGTTTCCTTTCTGCGGCGACAGGGAGGAAGGAAAAATGCGCCTGGAAGTTCTGACGAGCGTTGTGGCGATCGGGGCATTGTGCGCCCCTGCAGCCTTGGCCGGCACTAAGGTGCTGGTCAAGACACGAACTTACAACATTGCCGGAACCACCGGCGCGGCCCTGATCGAGGCCATGGATCGCAGTGGGCCGAAGCACGGCTTCATGACCCACGCCATCGCGCAGACCGGCTACAGCGTCGATGATTGGACCTTCGACGCCCAACGGGAAAACGGCGTCTGCCGCCTGCGCCAGGCCAACGGGACGCTCAATCTCTTCTATACCTATCCCAAACTAGTCTCAGCCACGTCGCCTGCGCTGCAGAAGCGCTGGAAGCGGTTCTTCGCTGGCGTTCGCGCCCATGAAGAGACCCATGGCCGCATCGCCAGACAGATGATGCGGGCCACCGAAAAGTCGGTTCGAGGGCTGACAGTCGGTGATGACCCGCACTGTTTCGAGGCACGTCGCGAGGCAAAGCGCCGGATCAATGCCATCTATGCCGAATACGAGGCAAAGCAGATCGCCTTCGATGCGCACGAGCATCGCGACGGCGGCCCTGTCGAGCACCTCATCCGCGCTTTTGTGGGCCAGTAATAAGCCAGGTCGAGATTGGACTGCGGATTTTCAGCTTCGCGTCCCGCCAGGCAGCGCCGCAAGCGCGGTCGCCGTCTGGTGCTCGTCGAGCGGCTTTTGTTCATCCGACCGAAGCGAAAACTCCACCAGCACCGGCAGATGGTCTGAGCCGGTGTCCTCAAGGGTCGACGCCGAATGGATAACAATGGCGCCCTTGCTGAAGACCTGGTCGATCGGCAGTCCGGCGAAGCGCAGGAAATCCGGCAGCCTTCTGTAGAGCCAGGTCGGCCCGACCGACGGCATTACAGTCAGCTTGCCAAGCGATGCGACGCGCCGGACGGCGGCGCTCCATGGCGCTGCGTTGCAGTCGCCTGCCAGGATCGACGTCTGGCCAAGCGAGGCGATTTCGTCAGACAACCCTCCAATCTGCCGTGATTGGTTGTGCGGCCATGGCCAGGTGAGGTGGATGGCGGCGACATCGACGTCGGTTCCGCCGAAATCGACGGTGGCGATCGCCATCGCGCCGCGGCTGTCGCAGTGCGGCTCCGTGCCTATGCCAAACGGTCGTCTGGACAGCAGCGCAACGCCGAACACGCCATTGGGATATGGGCAGAGGATCCGGTAGGGATAGCCGCCGGATAGCAGCCCAAGCTTTGCCTTCCACGTTTCGGACACCTCGTCGAGGGTGATAACATCAGGCTGGGTCCGGCCGATCAGCGACAGCACCTTCTCAGGCGTTGGATTGTTGAACCTGAGGTTCATCTGCAGCAGGCGGTAGACTGGCTCGTCACCGAGTTTGGCTTCGTAGGCGGCCTGCACCTGCCATAGCCGCGAAAGCGGCAAGGCATTCTGCGTGGTGGCAAAGGAGGCTATCGCAAACAGCAATGCGACCGCGGCCTGCAGGCGAAACGAGGTGGCGAGCAGCGGCAGCGCGCAAAGCGCCATCAGCACCGAAAAATGGACGCGGAAATGAGCAAAGGAATCGAGGGCCGGATGCAGCGATCCGAAGAACCCGGCCACCAGCGCGGCCGAGAGTGCAAGCATTGCGACGAATGCCAGCGCAACCGTCATGTCCCGAACACGTGCCATCGCCTTGTCTATCGGCAGAAGTGCAGCTCAATCAAGATGACGAAATGTCCTGATCTGGACCGACACATGCGATTCGGCATTTACTGGAAGGCAGTTTCCGAAAAGCTCCTGAGTTTGCGCGAATGCAGTCGGTCCATCGGCATTTCAGCCAGCTTCTCCATCGCCCTGATGCCGATGGTCAGGTGCTGCGCTACTTGCCGCTTGTAGAACTCGGTCGCCATGCCCGGCAACTTCAATTCGCCATGCAGCGGCTTGTCGGATACGCAAAGCAGCGTGCCATAGGGCACCCGGAAGCGGAAGCCGTTGGCGGCGATCGTCGCCGATTCCATGTCGAGCGCGATCGCCCGCGACTGCGACAGCCGCTGGACCGGCCCGCGCTGGTCGCGCAGCTCCCAATTGCGGTTGTCGATAGTGGCGACGGTGCCAGTGCGCATGATGCGCTTGAGATCATATCCGGAAAGCCCGGTGACCTCGGCGACCGCTTCCTGCAGAGCCACCTGGATTTCGGCTAGCGGCGGGATCGGCACCCAGACCGGAAGATCGTCGTCGAGGACATGGTCTTCTCGTACATAGGCATGGGCCAGCACATAATCCCCGAGCGCCTGCGTGTTGCGCAGGCCGGCGCAATGGCCGAGCATCACCCAGGCATGCGGCCGGAGCACCGCAATATGGTCGGTGATCGTCTTGGCGTTGGAAGGCCCAACGCCGATATTGACCATGGTGATGCCGCCATGATTCGGCTTCTTCAGATGATAGGCCGGCATCTGCGGCAGGCGAGGCGGCGCAGCACCCTCACCGGGCGCGCCGTCCCCTGCTTTGGTCACGATGTTGCCCGGCTCGACGAACTCGACATATCCATCACCGCCATTGGCCATCAATTCGCGTGCACGGGCGACGAATTCGTCGATGTAGAATTGGTAGTTGGTGAACAGCACGAAGTTCTGGAAATGCTGGGGACTGGTCGCCGTATAATGCGACATCCGGTGCAGCGAATAGTCGATGCGTTGCGCGGTGAACGGCGCCAGCGGCCGTGCCTCGCCCAATGCCACTTCGAACGTGCCGTTGGCGATCTGGTCGTCGGTGCCGTCGAGATCCGGCACGTCGAACAGGTCACGGATCGGCCGTTTGATGCGCTCGGCAGCAGTCCCGTCGACATGCGTGCCTTCGAGGAAGGCGAAATGCAGCGGGATGGGAGTGGTCGATTCCGAAACCGTGACGGGAACGCCGTGGTTGCGCATGATCAGCCGAAGCTGTTCGGTGAGGTAGCTTTCGAAAAGAGCAGGCTGGGTGACGGTGGTTGAGAAATGCCCCGGCGTCGGCATGTGGCCATAGGCCTGCCGCGAGTCGATTTGCGTGAAGGAACTCGTGGTGACGCCGATCTCCGGATAGAAAGCCCGGTAGCGTTTGTTGTTGTCGCCGCCCGCGGCGAGCGCGGTAAATGAGTCGCGCAGGAACTTGGTGTTGCGGTCGTAAAGCACCTGTAGGGCGGCGACCGCCTTCTTGGCGTCGTTGAAGCTCTGCCGGCCAAACGGCTCCGGCGTGACCACCGATTCAATGGCTTGGGGATAGATTCGCTTTTCCATGACCCAATATAGAGAGTTGGACGCGCGGTTGGGAGGGGGTAAGGCGGCCTCAATACGCGCTGTCGGCGTTTTTCGGTCTGCTAGCCGCGCTGCAGGCTAACCAGCAGCACAAAGCCGAGGCCTGACTTCCTCAACGCAGGCGCCTCGATCGTCGAGCCGGCATTGGTGCGCATCGTCGGCACGGCCAGTACCGGTACCGAAAGAACAGTCAGGATGAGCGCCGCGCGCGGCAGCAGCCGAAGCGTCTTGAGGGTGTTGGCGGCGAGGCGGTTCATTGGCGTTTTGCTTTTCTCTAAAGGTTCAGCTCTTTGTCGTTTCAGTGGTGAAGATGGTTCAAGCAACCGAGTCGGCAGGAACTGGCGACGTCCCAGGAGCGGGACGGCCGGCCGGCTTCGGCGACAAGGACGGCGAACAACATGCCGAACAGACTCATCAGCAGGCAGACGATGGTGAAGCGGCGGGCAAGCATTGCGCGGTGTCTCCTTCAACACGCATGACAATGCCTTGCCCCGGCTGAACCGGCTCTGATCCCGGCGTTCATCTGCGGTTCAAAAATGGTTGATGATCTCTGAGAGGGTCCGCTGTGAGTGCAGCGACCCATGGCGACACCATGGCTGCGAGACCGATAACATGAAAACGGGCCGACTGGCCCCGCTCACCCCGGCAGGAAGGGCACGATCAGAGCTTGTGCCAGGTCTGGCTCTTGCAGATCAGCCCGCCGAGCACGCAGCCGCTCATCTTGAGAGAACTGCCGGAAAGCGAAGCCTTGCCCGAATAGGTCTTGTCGGTTTCCGGGTCGGTTATCGTGCCGGCATATTTGTTGTCGCCGGCAACCTTCAGTGAACCGATGTTCTTGCCGGCAAATTTGCCGGATTTGAGCGTAATCGAAAATGCCCCGCCGCCACCCGAAATGGCGGCAGTCGATCCGGCTTGCGTTTTCCAATTGCCTTCGATCGGATCGGCCCATGCCGCGCCGGTCATCATTATTGCGGCCGCGAGGGCCAGGCTCACTTGTCGAAACATGTCTTTCCTCCCTCAGGTAAGTCCAATCGGGCTCCGTCCCGGGTGTCTGCCCCTTACGCAAACGTAAGCTAGTCCAGCTCCCGGAAAAACAAAAGCGGTGCCGCCACGGAAGGGTTGCGGGTTTTTGCCCGCTCCCGAACGGCCGCGCCGGCGAAAAATGAAACGGGCCGCACACGTCTTTGTCTTCTGTGGTTAGCGGAGTCTTGATCCGCGCCTCGCAAGTTTTCTTCAAATCTTGTGCAAACCGGCGCGATTGCTGGCTTTGTATCCTTAACGAATTTTCGTGTTTACCTCTTGTTTTAGCTTTGTTTTCCTCAAATTAAGCACGCCATTTAACGACGGATTCAAGCCTCCGGGGCATTCTCGAAAGCATCGAAAGAGCGGCCGCCCCCGACGGTAATCAAGGACACCGAGGGACATACGGAGACAGCTCTCGGGAGCCAGAACAGGGGATTTGAAATGGCACGTTTTGAAATGCTTGAAGCCGGCTTCGGCGCCATGGGGGCAACCGCCCAGGCCGATATTCTTTTCGAGTTGGGCATGATGTATGCGACTGGCCGCGATTGCGAGACCGACGTCGTCGCCGCCCACAAATGGTTCAACATCGCCGCGATCAAGGGTTCGGCCCGCGCCGCGGAACTGCGCTCCGAATTGTCTGCCGCCATGTCGAAGGTCGAGATCGCCAAGGCGCTGCGCGAAGCTCGCGAATGGATGACGATGCACTGAATTCGCCGGCATCGACCTCACAAGGGGTACTGACCTCACGACAGGGACGCTTCGGGTCAAGGCCGCGCAGAGGGCCGGGCCCGAAAAATCAAGGCCGCGCAAGACGGCCGGGCCAACAAGATCAAGAACACGGCGGACGAGCCGCGCCATAAACCGTACAAACAGGGAAGGCGAGCGGATCCTGGTGGGGATACCTCGGGAACTCGATGAGAAAAGCTGCGACCGGCCGGAACAAGGCTGGCGCGGCTTTGTCTTTGGAACAGCGCATTACAGGCCCAATCGAGCGCCGACGATGCGTCTAGACAGCTCCGGTGAAGGATGAAATTCTCCCGCCATTCTGGAAGAGGCGCGGCCGGGATGGTCGCGCGAGAGTGGAGGAGTTGTGTCACCATGAAGAAATTCAGTATTTTCAGCGCAGCCATATTTGGCCTGATGATGACCGCGCCGGTCGCCTTCGCCGATGACATCACCTTTTCGGTGGTCGGACCGATGACCGGTCAGCTTGCCAACATCGGCGATCAGTTTAAGCAAGGCGCGCAAGCCGCCGCCGACGCGATCAACGCGGCGGGCGGCGTCGACGGCCGCCAGATCAAGCTCGACATCGAGGATGACCAGTGCGATCCGAAGCAGGCGGTTTCGGTCGCCAACCGCATCATCGCCAACGGTGTCAAGTTCATCGATGGCCACGCCTGCTCGGGCTCCAGCATCCCGGCCTCCGCTGTCTACGCCGAAGCCGGTGCGCTGATGATGAGTCCGGCTTCCTCGAACCCGGTGTTGACCGATGCAGCGGCGAAAGCCGGCTGGCCGACGATCATGCGCCTCTACACGCGCGACGATGCGCAGGGCGCTTTCATCGGTCCCTGGATCGCCAAGAAATATGCCGGCAAGAAAGTCGTCATCCTGCACGACAAGAGCGCCTATGGGCAGGGCGTGGCCGATGCCGTGAAGGCAACGATGAACCAGAACGGTCTCAATGAAATCCTCTACGAGGGCATCAACGCTGGCGAGAAGGACTATTCCGCTCTTGTTACCAAGCTCAAGGAGCTGAAAGCCGACGTCGTCTATTTCGGCGGCTATCACCCCGAAGCCGGCCTGATCCTGCGCCAGTCGGCGGAGCAGAACCTCAAGTTCCAGTTGATCATGCCGGACTCGATCGCTTCGCCGGAATTCTGGCAGGTTGCCGGTCCGGCCGGCGAAGGCACCATGTTCGTCTTCCCATCGAATCCGCAGGCGAAGCCCGAAGCCAAGGAGGCCATCGCCAAGATCAAGGCCGGCGGCTTCGTGCCTGAGGGCTTCACGCTGTTTTCCTATGCGGTGATCCAGGCCTTCGCCGAAGGCATCAAACGCGCCGGCAGCGACGATCCGGCAAAAGTCGCCGAAGCGTTAAAGAACGGCCAGCCGATCAGCACGGTTGTCGGCTCGGTCACCTTCGACGAGAAGGGCGACCTCAAGAACGCGAGCTACGACATCAACCAGTGGCATGATGGCAAATACGCGCCGATCCAACCGTGATGGCCGCGGCGCCGCAAGACGCGCTGCTGTAATCGAACATGGCCGGGGGTCAAACCCGGCCACATTTTTTTTGGCGACGCCTTTGTCACGCGTTCGAGATCACTTCGTGGATAGGGAAACAGCAGTCAACTGAGGTTCCTCGACAAAGCGAACCAGCACGGTGCCGTCGGTTACCTGCGCGCCTTCGGCAGCAATCTCGGCGATAACCCCGTCATGGGGCGCGGCAATGGTGTGCTCCATCTTCATCGCCTCCAGGATCAGCAGCGGCTGGCCCTTGATCACGGACTCGCCTTTGCCTGCACGCACCAATTTGACCAGGCCGGGCATTGGAGCGCGCAGGCTGACGGAAGCGGCGGCGGCTTCGTCGGCTCGGGCCAGCGGATCCGGCACGGCAAAACCGTAGCCGATGGCGCCATCGAAGACCGTGACGTGGCCCGGCCAGCGGGCGAGGCGAGGCGCCGCGCGGAGATCCCGCGAATTGACGCTGTCATAGGGCGCATCCAGCGCCACCTCGAACCGCCCGTCCGGCCGCACCGACACGCGCGCGCCGATCTCCTGCTCGCCAAACTTCAGCAGGGTGCTCCGCGCTACAGCGTGGAAATGCGCATAGCCGGCCAGTGACGACCAGGGATCGTCCGAGGACGGCAAGTCGCGCGCACCGGACGCGGCAAGTGCCGCGGCGGCAATCGTCTCACCGCTCGGCGGCGGAACCGCCGTCAACGCCTCCTGGTGCCTGGCGATCAGGCCGGTATCGACATCGCCCGCCGCAAAATCCGCATCAGCGGCCAGCGCGGCAAGAAAGCCAGTGTTGACCGTCGAGCCGGCGATTTCGGTCTGCGACAGTGCCGTGCCAAGCGCGATGAGCGCCGTCCGTCTGTCCTTGCCATGAACGATCAGCTTGGCGATCATCGGATCGTAGAACGGCGAAATCGCATCGCCAGCGCGTACACCGGTTTCGACGCGCATGGTCGCACCCTCCGGTGCCGGCTGCGGAAATTTCAAATGGTGCAAGGTGCCGGTCGCCGGCAAAAACCCTCTTGCCGCGTCCTCGGCATAGATGCGCGCCTCGAAGGCGTGGCCGGAGAGCGCGATCTCGCTCTGCGTCTTCGGCAGTTTTTCGCCGGCGGCTACCCGCAACTGCCACTCGACCAGGTCGATGCCGGTAACCATTTCGGTGACGGGGTGCTCGACCTGCAGACGGGTGTTCATTTCCATGAACCAGAAACGGTCGGCCTTCAGACCTTGCGAGGCATCGACGATGAACTCGATGGTACCGGCGCCGGAATAGTGGATTGCCTTGGCGGCTTTCACCGCCGCCTCCGTCATCGCCTTGCGCAGTGCCGGCGTCATGCCGGGGGCAGGCGCCTCCTCGATCACCTTCTGGTGGCGGCGCTGCGCCGAGCAGTCGCGTTCGTGAAGATGCACGGCGTTGCCGAAATTGTCACCAAACACCTGCACTTCGATGTGTCGCGGCTTGTCGACATATTTTTCCACCAAGACGCGGTCGTCACCGAACGCGGCTTTCGCCTCGCGCCGCGCGCCCGACAGTGCTTCCGAAAAATCATCGGGATGCTCGACGCGCCGCATGCCTTTGCCGCCGCCGCCGGCGCGCGCCTTGATCAGTACGGGGTAGCCTATCTCGCGCGCCTTGGAGGCGAGCAACACGATCTCCTGCGCTTCGCCGTGATAGCCCGGAACGACAGGCACGCCGGCCTTTTCCATCAGCCGCTTGGCCGCGTCCTTCAGTCCCATGGCACGGATCGAGGCCGCCGACGGGCCAATGAAGATCAGCCCCGCCGCGACCACCTGGTCGACGAAATCGGGGTTTTCCGAAAGAAAGCCGTAGCCCGGATGGATGGCCGCGGCACCTGTGGCCAAAGCCGCCGCGATGATCTTGTCGCCGCGCAGATAGCTTTCGTTGGCGGGAGAGGCGCCGATATGCACCGCTTCGTCGGCCATTTCGACATGCAGGGCGTGAGCGTCGGCGTCGGAATACACGGCGATGCTGCGCACACCCATCCTGCGTGCCGAGCGGATCACCCGGCAGGCGATCTCGCCACGGTTGGCGATCAGGATCTTGGCGAACATCGGGCCTCCACAGGCAGAGCTGCCGCCAACGGCGCGAATTCTCGTCACGCGAACTGCGGCAATGCCCTGCTTTGTAGTCTGGCGGTCAAAGGGTAGGCAAGCGAGGCCTGCCTACTTTGAGGCCGCGATTTCGCAAGCTCCCCCGGTCGTGACCCTGTAACGGTCGCGGGTGACCTGGCAGGATTTCATCGCCATATCCTCGGCAGCCTTTTGCGAGGGCGCATTCAAGCGCGAGCCGCACAGGATGTACAACGAACGCACCCGGGAATACGGAGTGGTCGCATAAGCTGAATGGCCGCTGGCCGCGACATAGGCCTTATATGCCTTGGTGCATGGCCGATCCGCGGTCGCCGGAAAATACGGGTAGAAGCGGACGTCGCCCTTGCTTCCAGCCAGCGATTCCGCCGCGCCGACATTGGGGCTCGAGATTAGAAGCAACCCGGTTATTAGCGAGAAGACTGCTTGTTTGACGCTTATAGATTTCATTTTTCCCACCCATTGAATATGTCGAAGGCCGACGAGTGTCGGTCCATTTGGAGGCAGCTATGGCGCAGGCCCCTGCAGTCGTGACCTTGTACTTGCTGCGCGCGGACTGGCAGGATTTCAACGCCAGCGCCTCCGCAGCCTTCTGGGATGTTGCATTCAGATAAGCACCGCAAATAGTGAATTCGGTTGCCCAGTTGAATGGCGTCATCGCATAGGCCGAGTGACCGCCAGCCGCCACATAGTCCTTGTAATTCTTGCCGCAGCCTCCGATTGTACCCGGTGCAAAATAGACCGGAAAACGGCTGTCGCCCTTGCTTCCCGCCAGCGATTCGGCGGCGCCGACATTCGGTGCAGAGGCCACAAGCAGTGCAAGTACCGACATGGTTGCTCGCTTGATTGATAAAGATTTCATTGCCAAACCCATTTGAACCCCAAACACTGAAATATATTCGCCTACTTGGAGGCAGCGATTTCGCAGCCGCCGCCTGTTGTAACTCTGTAACTGTTGCGGGCAGCCTGACAGGATTTCAACGCCAATTCTTCGGCAGCTTGCTGTGACGGTGCATTCAAGCGCGAGCCGCAGATGATGTACAGAAAACGCACCCGGGAATACGGAGTGGTTGCATAGGCTGAATGGCCGCCGGCCGCTACATAGGCCTTATAGGCCCTGGTACACGGATCCTTCGGGCTCTGTGGCAAATAGGGATAGAAACGGGTCTCGCCCTTGCTTCCCGCCAGCGACTGCGCTGCGCCGATGCCAGGGGTCACTAATATAAGCAACCCTGCAAGTAAATTCACAGTTGTTCTCTGAAAAACTCGCCGCCTCATCTTCGCCCAATCCCCATTGGTATTTGCGATGATCAATAGCCGTGATTCTTTCGTCTGGCCAGATCGAGAAGCAAAAAATAGTCTGGAGATGTGGGTTGTCTCCCGCGCAGGGTCACACCCTGCCGAGTGCAGCGACGACCCGCTGATACAATTCGGCCGTCGGCTCGTCGAAGCAGCAGAAAATGACGGTTGCCGGAGCGATGTTCTGGCCGATGAAGGCGCTCACGGTCCCGACAGCAATTTGCGTCGCCTGATCCTTCGGATAGCGGTAGGCCCCGGTCGAGATCGCAGGAAACGCCACCGTCCGGCAGTCCTTTGCGGCGGCGATTTCGAGCGACCGGCGATAGCAGGAGGCGAGCAGTTCGGCTTCTCCTTTGCTGCCACCTTGCCAGACCGGCCCGACCGTATGAATGACGTAGCGCGCGGGCAGCCTGTAGCCCTTGGTGATTTTTGCGTCTCCGACCTTGCAGCCATGCAAGGTCCGGCATTCTGCCACAAGCTCGGGGCCGGCCGCGCGGTGGATAGCGCCGTCGACGCCGCCGCCTCCGAGAAGAGAGGTATTGGCGGCGTTGACGATGGCATCGACCGCCAGCTTCGTGATGTCGCCGGTTTGAATGCGAATCCTCTGGCCGATTTCGCTCATCTCACATCCTGAACACGCCGAATTTTGTCTCCTCGATCTCGGCGTTGAGCGCGGCCGAAAGGCTGAGCGCCAGCACCTCGCGGGTCTTGGCCGGGTCGATGATGCCGTCGTCCCAGAGCCTTGCCGACGAATAGAGCGGGTGTCCCTCGTGCTCGTACTTCATCAGGATCGGCTTCTTGAATTTCGCTTCCTCCTCAGCGCTCCATTCCCCGCCCTTGCGCTCGATGCCTTCGCGCTTGACCACGGCCAGCACCGTTGCCGCCTGCTCGCCGCCCATCACCGAAATGCGGGCATTCGGCCACATCCACAGGAAGCGTGGCGAATAGGCGCGTCCGCACATGCCGTAATTGCCGGCACCGAACGAGCCGCCGATGATCACGGTCACCTTCGGCACCTTGGCCGTTGCGACCGCCATGACCAGCTTGGCGCCGTCCTTGGCGATGCCGCCGGCCTCGTATTTTCGCCCGACCATGAAGCCGGTGATGTTCTGCAGGAAAATCAGCGGGATCTTGCGCTGGCAGCACAGCTCGATGAAGTGCGCGCCCTTCAGCGCGCTTTCCGAAAACAGCACGCCATTGTTGGCGACGATGCCGACCGGCATGCCGCTGAGATGGGCGAAACCGGTGACCAGCGTGGTGCCATAATTCTGCTTGAACTCATCGAACTCGGAGCCGTCGACGGTGCGGGCGATTACCTCGCGCACGTCATAGGGCTGGCGCAGATCCGTCGGCACGATGCCGTAGAGTTCATGTGGATCGTGAAGCGGCGGAATCGATTTCTGCAAGGCCAGGCTTACATTTTTGTTCCGATTCAGGTTTTTGACGATACGCCGGCATATGGCCAGCGCATGCTCGTCGTCGAGCGCATAGTGGTCGGCAACGCCGGAAAGCCTTGTGTGCACGTCGGCGCCACCGAGGTCCTCGGCGGTGACGTCCTCGCCGGTGGCCGCCTTCACCAGCGGCGGCCCGCCGAGAAAGATGGTTGCCTGGTTGCGCACCATGATTGTCTCGTCCGACATCGCAGGCACATAAGCGCCGCCGGCCGTGCACGAACCCATGACGCAGGCGATTTGCGGAATGCCGGCGGCCGACATGTTGGCCTGGTTGTAGAAGATGCGGCCGAAATGATCGCGGTCGGGAAACACCTCGTCCTGGTTGGGCAGATTGGCGCCGCCGCTGTCGACCAGATAGACGCAAGGCAGATTGTTCTGCAATGCGATCTCCTGTGCACGCAGATGCTTCTTCACCGTCAGTGGATAATAGGTACCGCCCTTCACCGTGGCGTCATTGACGACGACCATCACTTCGGTGCCTTCGACGCGGCCGATGCCGGCGATGAGGCCGGCCGAAGGGATGTCCTCGCCATACATCGACCATGCCGCGAACTGGCCGATTTCGAGGAAGGGCGAGCCTGTATCGAGCAATTGGGCAAGGCGTTGCCGCGGCAGGAGCTTGCCGCGGGAGACGTGCCGCTCACGCGCCTCTTCCGCGCCACCGCCCTCGATGGCGGCGGCTTTTTCAGCAATATCGGCGACCAGCGCCCGCATGCGCTCGGCATTGGCGCGGAAAATATCGGAGGCGGGCGACATCTGCGAGGTGAGGGGGGCCATGGCGCTACCGGATCAACTCGATCTTGCAGCCGACATCGAGGTCGCCCCAATCGCGATCAGCGGTGACGGCAATGGCATTCTCGCGAATTGCCAGCGCCAGGCAAGCCCGATCGCCCAGCGACAAGCCGCGATGCCGCGTCAATTGGCGAAGCTGCCCGGCGGCGATGCCCATCGCGTCGTCGAAAACGGCGATCGGCATGCCGAGACTGGCGAGGTCGTCCGCAGCCTGTTCCATGCTGCGTCCCTTGTCGATCAGTTTGGCGATGATTTCGGCCGCATTGACCGAACTGCATTGTGCATCCGGCGCGAACCCCAAAGCATTATCGGTGCCTTGCTCGTTGAGCAGGATTGCGAGCGCCGCCGAACTGTCCATGACATAGGGCTTCATTTCGTCCGCTTTCCCGTCGTCCCTTCGGCGTGAAGACGGTCGAGACGCTTGTCGCTTCGACGCTGCTCTTCCCGTCGCTCTTTCAGAAATTCGTCGACGACGCTTTCACCGGGCTGTTTCAACGCTGACAATTCGGCCTGGACGCGTCGCAGATTCTGCAGCCACGATCTTACCCGCAGCTCGCCGTTCTCGACATGCAGGATCATATCCTCGCCAGGCTTCACGCCCATCTGCTCGCGCATCGCGGCAGGGATGACGAAGCGCCCGCCCTCGCCAAGCTTGACACGCTCGCGTTTCGCCGGAAGCCGAAACGGCGTTTTGTGAGCGCCGGCATCGAACCGTGCTTGCGGGTCTTCGTCAAATCCGGACTTTCCCGTTCTGCCAGCCATGGTCCGTCTCGCCTGTGTTGTGGCACATATTCCGAAGTGTGCCACATCGTGCGGCTTCTGGCAAAATCTCAAAAAGACGCCATCAGGCGCCCTCCACCATGATTTCCCGCCCGATCAGCCAGCGACGGATTTCGCTGGTGCCGGCACCGATCTCGTAGAGTTTGGCGTCGCGCAAAAGCCGGCCGGTCGGGTAGTCGTTGATGTAGCCGTTGCCGCCCAAAAGCTGGATGGCGTCGAGCGCCATCAGCGTTGCCTTTTCGGCGGCGAAGAGAATACAGCCGGCAGCATCCTTGCGGGCCGTCTCACCGCGATCGCAAGCGGCGGCCACGGCATAGACGTAGGCGCGCGCCGCGTTCATCGTCGCATACATGTCGGCGAGCTTGCCTTGCACCAGCTGGAATTCGCCGATCGGCTGACCGAACTGCCTGCGTTCATGCACGTAAGGGATCGCCACGTCGAGGCACGCTGCCATCAGCCCGACCGGCCCGCCGGCCAGCACGGCGCGTTCGTAGTCGAGGCCCGACATCAGCACCTCGACGCCGCGCCCTTCCTCGTGCAGCACATTGTCGAACGGCACTTCGACATCCTCGAACACCAGCTCGCCGGTGTTCGAGCCGCGCATGCCGAGCTTGTCGAGCTTTTGCGCCACGGAAAAACCGGCAAAGGCTTTTTCGACGATGAAGGCGGTGATGCCGCGCGAATTGAGTTCCGCATCGGTCTTGGCGTAGACGACCAGCGTCTCGGCATCCGGCCCGTTGGTGATCCACATCTTGGTGCCGTTGAGCACATAGCGGTCGTTGCGCTTTTCGGCGCGCAGGCGAAGCGACACCACATCAGAGCCGGCACCCGATTCCGACATCGCCAGTGCGCCGACTTTTTCGCCGCTGCAGAGCGAAGGCAGATACCTTTCCTTCTGCGCCTGCGTCGCCCAGCGGTTGATCTGGTTGACGCAGAGGTTGGAATGGGCGCCGTAGGAGAGGCCGACCGAGGCCGAGGCGCGCGAAATCTCCTCCATCGCCACGACATGGGCGAGGTAGCCCATGCCGGTGCCGCCGAAATCGGGATCGGCGGTGATGCCGAGCAGGCCGAGCCCGCCGAGCTCCGCCCACAGATGTGCCGGGAATTCGTTCGAGCGGTCGATCTCGGCGGCGATCGGTGCGATCTTTTCCTGGGCGAAGCGCCGCACCAGGTCGCGCAGCGCCTCGATGTCTTCGTCAAGCCCGAAGTTGAGCGTATGCGTGTACATGCCGTTCCTCCCGGCGCACGATCCCGAAATCGGGATCATGCGCGAAATCAAGTTGCTAGAGCGTCCTTTGCGCGCCCGAATAGAGGCGCGCCGTCGTAGCTCGTTGACGCGCCATCGCTCTTTGCTCCAACAAGGCGCATTGTCATTGCAAGATATGTAGCGGTGACTTCGGCGATCGACAGCCGTTCGCCCGGCCGGAACCAGACGATGACGCCGGTCATCATCTGGATCAGCGCCATGGCGGTGAGCCCGGTGTCTTCGATGCTGAATAACCCCGCTTCGACGCCGTCGCGCAGGATGGCGCGCAGCTCCTTCTCGTAGGCCGTGCGCATGCGCAGGATCTGCGTGAGTTTTTCATGCGACAGGCTGCGCAGCTCCATGTTCGAGACATGGGTGGAGTGGCGGCGTTCGATATGGAAAGCGATGTGGTTTTCGACATAAGCGGCAAGCCGCGCTGCCGGATCAGCGCCGACAGGGCGCGTTGCGCGCCACGCCTCGATCAAGCCTTCCATATGCTCACGCATCAGCATGAACAGAAGGTCTTGCTTGGTCGGGAAGTAGCGGTACAGCGCCGCAGCCTGGACACCGACCTCGGCCGCCAGCTGGCGCATCGACATCGCCTCGTAGCCGAGACGCGCAATCAGGCTGACCGCTGCCTCGCGGACCGCAGCTTCGGTCTTTTCGCCGTCGGAACCGGTCGTGCGCGCCATGACAAGTCACCTTTCACAAAGCAATAAAACAAACGTTCAATTAATTCAAGGGCCGAGCCATGCCCGGGCAGGGCAATGGCTTCAGATTTGCTCTATCTGCACCCTGGAGAATCATGTGCGATGGCGGCGAATGAGCAGGACCATGCCTTGCTAGGCAACAATCCTGAAATCGGCCGACGTGTCGCGAGCCTCGATCTCTTCGACATCGACCTTCGAAACCGCTGCCCCTGGCGGCCCTTGCCAAAGCCGTTCGATCATTGTCGAGACCGCCGCACCGGTCCCCGCAATCAAGGCTGTCACCGAGCCGTCAACTTCGTTGCGCACCCACCCGGCAAGGCCAAGCGCCGACGCCTCGCGCCGCGCCCAACCCCGGTAGCTGACGCCTTGCACCTTGCCGTATATGCGTACCTGCACCGTACGATCGGTCATCGCGCTCTCCATCGTTTGAGTCGAGTCTGGCGCATCGCCGTGCAAATTCAACCGCGTTGCCGCCGGTCAGCCACATAGGGCGAAGGCTCTTCAATTCCCTCGCGCTGCCGCCAGCGCGCCAGGCAGTTCCTCGGCAAAGATGTCGAGCTCGTGGTCGAGGCCGACACTGACCCGGATGCAGCGGTCGAGAACCGGCACCATCGGCTTGCGGATGAAGACGTCGCGTGACAACAGCGCCTGCAGCACTTTCAGTGCGAAAGCGCCGTCGCGGCCGCAGTCGATGGTGACGAAATTGGTCGCCGAAGCCAGCGGCTTCAGCCCGTTCGCTTCGGCTGTTGCGGCAATGCGTCGACGGCCGGCGGCGACCCGCGCCACCACGCTCTCCAGCCAGGCCTGATCGGCAAGCGCCTCGACACCGGCGATCTGCGCCATGCGGCTGACGCCATAGTGGTTGCGGATCTTCTCGAAGTCCCGAATCACCTGGGCCTCGGCCACCGCATAGCCGCAGCGTATGCCGGCCAGCCCATAGGCCTTGGAGAAGGTGCGCATGCGGATGACGTTCGGCCGCGCCATATCGATCGGCGGCAGCGCTGAGGCTGGCCCTAATTCGCCATAGGCTTCGTCGAGTACCAGCATCGTGGTCTCCGGCAAGGCTTCGATGAAGCGGCTGAGCTCGGCGGCTTCCCACCAACTGCCCATCGGATTGTCCGGATTGGACAGGTAGACCAGTGGCGCCTTTTCCTTGGCCACTGCCGCCAGCAGGCCGTCGAGGTTTTCCCGATCGTTCTCGTAGGGCACTGCGACCAGCCGGCCGCCGACGCCGGCAACATGAAAGTTGAAGGTCGGATAGGCGCCCCGCGAGGTCACCACCGCGTCGCCGGGCGCCACATACATGCGCGCCACCAGGCTGAGCAGCCCGTCTATGCCTTCGCCAATGACGACGTTTTCGCCACCGAGGCCGAGATGCCAGGCGGCGGCCACCCTCAGATCGTGATTGTCAGGGTCGCAATACATCCACATGTCGCCGGCAATCTCAGCCATGCGGGCAATGACGCGCGGGGAAGGGCCAAAGCTGCTCTCATTGGCGCCGATGCGGGCGCGAAAGGCGCGGCCGCGATCACGCTCCTGCGCCTCCGGGCCGACAAACGGTACCGTGGAGGGAAGCGCGTCGATGAGCGGCGTAAGGGGAGGGCGCATGGCAAAAGGCTCGTTCGAAAAGGGGCCTTCTTGCTAGCCTGCCGGCTTGGCCTGCGCAAGTTCCAGGGCAGGCGGGAACTGTCGCATTAGGGCCTGATAAGAATTGGGATTGAAGGAAGCCGCTGGCGCGGCGCGCGGGTTTGCGGATGAGGCTTCTGTTTTGAAGGATTGCGACTGTTGGAGCGCAATCTTGAGAACAGGACATGAAAGACGGCCGAGTTGAACCCTCTGCGCCGCCGCATATACATACATATCGCTCCGCACCTACAATCGCCCTCAGCGCTGGATCGACCGCGGGGATCAGCGCAAGTTGTGCCGGGTTGGGCTGTCGTACTCCCGTCGCATTCTTGCGATAGAGAGGGATGGTCGATCGATTTGCCGGCTGCGGATGAACCGGCGGAAATCTCGACAACCGAGGAAGCGGGGCTTTGGCTCCGCTTTTTGTGCCCGCATTGTTCGCACAAGAAAAAACCCGCCGGGATTAGCCGGCGGGCTTGAACGATTTGCTGGAGGGCCTTAGTTGAACTTATACTTCGCACCGATGCGGACGGTGTGGAAAGAAGGAGTGGTGGTGAGGACATCGCTCGGCCCCCCAAACTCCTCCAGAATATCCTTCTCGGCAAACTGCGAATAGCGATATTCGAGACCGACGGTTACGTTGTTGGTCACGGCCGCTTCCAAACCACCACCGACCGAGAAGCCGCTCGAGCCCCAATCGATGATGTCACCGATGGGTGAAGATGCGTTCAGATCGAAATGCTGCCAGCTGTAGCCGCCAAGCACGTAGGCGAGGGTCGATTCGTTGACTTTCAAACCGACCCGGCCCAGCACATCGAAGCCATAATCTGTGTCCAGATTGACGGATCCGCCGGGCACTTCCAGCTCCGTAGTCATGCCGGAGTAGCGAGCATCAACCATGACACCCGCAACCCAGCTGCCGAAATCATGGTCGTAGCCGGCGTTTAATTCGCCAAACACGCCTTCGCCGCCGATACCGTTGAATTCCAGGTCGCCAAGCGGCGGAACATTGATCTGATGCACCGACGCGCCCGCGCCGCCCGCACCGCCAATATAGAAGCCAGTCCAGTTGTAGGTAGGTGCCTCAAAGGAAGCGACACCGCCATTCTGGGCGCCAAAGCGATAATTGGCTGCCACCTGGAACGTATGACGCGATGTGTCGAGATTGAGCGCGCCATCCGGTGCACCGAACTCAGAGAGGAGATCATCGTTGGTGCTAAATTGGGTATAACGATATTCGGTTTTGATAGTCCAGTTGCTGTTGATGGCCGTCTCAACGCCGGCTCCGACGAAATAGCCGCTCTGGTCCCAGTCAAGGTCAAAACCTGCGTTCGTGTCGAATTTGTACTTCTGCCAGGAATAGCCGCCAAGCACATAGCCCAAAGTGTTTGGCGTGAAGAGGTAGCCCGCCCGCAAGCCAGCGTCGAAACCATAGGTCTCTTTGACCGACGCGTCGAATCCAGCAACGTCGAGGGAAGTTTCGATGTTGCCGACATGAGCATCCAGAAGTCCGCCGATCAGGAAGCGCGGCGCCACCATATAGTCGTACCCAACGGTGAGCTCACCGTACACGCCTTCGCCGCCAATGCCGTTGAAAGAGACGCCGGGAAGAAAATCGCTGCTCAACTTGTGGACATTGGCCCCGGCGCCAACACCAAAGCCGACGTAGAGCCCACTCCAGTTGAAGCCTGCCGTCTCGACCACCGGTTCGACCACGTCGGCGGCGTGGGCCACCGACCCAAGCGCCAGAATGGAAACTGCGCCAAGAAGAAGAGATTTAGCGGATTTTCTGCTGATCATTTGCCCCACCTTTAATAAACCCAAAATCCTCTTAGCATCGGGTCATTATGGCGGATGTAACAAAAAAGCCACACAAAGGGCACATTGTACGGAATGCCGGCAACGCCGGCTGTCGACTGCGAAAATTGCCTGTGAACAACCAGGGCGAAGGCTCCCGCTCCAGATCGACGCCGAAATCTACAATGGTGTCATCTCATCGAAAACTTGTTCGCCAGGCTCAAAGGTTCCGAAGGCCCGCAATGCGCAGCGAGAAAACGGATCAAAAATTCCCGGCAATGATCTACGCGGCGCCGCCGTCATCACTCACGTTGACTCTCTACAGGCCCTGGATTCCTTCAGCTCTTTTTGCTAGCGAGGCACGATGAGCAGCCGACTGCCGCCCGCCTTCTCCAAGCATCTTAAGGGCCGACCTGCGCCGAAAGCGGAGCCGCCGAGGGTGAACCCGCTGTCGCGTGCGCAAGCCGACGATATGCTCCTGAGGCAGGCGCTCGAACTTCAGCGAGCCGAGCGGTTCCCGGAGGCCGAGGAGTTATGCCATCGCGTTCTCGCCCGCACCCGCAACCACCCGCTTTCGCTCTACATCCTCGGCACGTTGGGGCTCGGTGTCGATGACGAGTTGGCCTTGGAATATTTCGCGCGGGCGGTCGGCGAGGCGCCCACAAATCCATATTTCCATCTCAGTCTGGGCGAGGCCTATCTGAAGGTCGGCGAACAAATGCCCGCCATCAGACACTTGCAGCACGCCTGCGAATTGAAGCCAGACCTGGTGCAAGCGCTTTGCCTGTTGGGGCGTGCCTATGTCGAGCTTGACGAGGCCGACATAGCTTTGCCGCTTTACGAGCAGGCGCTCAAGATCGACAGCAATAATGCGCTGGTCAGAACCGGTCTGGCCAGGGTGCTTACCAGCCTCGGCCGCATGGATGAGGCCACGACCTATTTGAAGGAGGCGATCGAGCGCCGGCTCGACGTGGGCGAGGCCTACAACGATCTGGTGCACACCCGCAAATTCGTTGACGAACCTGCCGAACTTGGATCTATTTTATCGGAACTTGCCAACCCGAAGCTTCCCTCAGAAGTCGCGCAGCTGCTCCATCACGCCGCCGGCAAAGTGCTGAACGACATTCGGCGCTATGAAGAGGCGATGGATCACTTCCAAAGAGCGAAAAAGGCGGCTGGCTACCATTTCGACCTTGAATCCTATCGTCACTGGGTCGATTCGATAATCGACTTCTTCACCCCGGAGATGCTGGCAGCCAGGGCCGGTTATGGAAACCCGTCGGACGTGCCTGTGTTCATAGTCGGCATGCCGCGTTCAGGGACGACTCTGACTGAGCAGATATGCGCTAGCCATCCGGATGTTCACGGTGCTGGCGAACTTAACAAGCTGCGGCGAGCCGCGAATGGACTCGGTTTCACAAGTCGTTCCGCAGGAGCGTTACAGGAATCACTCACGACGCTGACCGCTGACCTGGCCAAGATGCTGGCGGAAGAACATTTGGCTTACCTGCGGGAGCGAGCTCCGGCCGCGCTTCGCGTAATCGACAAGAGACCTCATAATTTCGAGCTTATCGGCCTCATTGGCATTCTGTTTCCCAATGCCCGCATCATTCATTGCCGTCGCGATGCCATCGACAATTGCCTCTCCTGCTTTGCTCTGAACTTCACCGAGGCACACAGTTATAACGCCGAGTTGAAGACATTGGGGCTGTACTACCGTGAATATGACCGCTTGATGCGACACTGGGACAAGATTTTTCCAGGACGTATTCTCGAAAGCAGCTATGAGATGCTGGTTGCGGATCAAGAGGCGCAGTCGCGCCGTCTCATCGATCATCTAGGGTTGCCTTGGGACGATGCCTGCTTGCGCTTTTTCGAGAAGGACAGGTCGGTCAATACGCCCAGCCGCTGGCAGGTCCGGCAGCCGATCTACAGTTCCTCCATCAAGCGGTGGAAAAATTATGAAAACAAAATCCAGCCGCTGATTGATGCCTTGGGCGACTTGGCCGAACTTTGAATGAGTCCGGCGCGCTCGATAGGCCGATATCGATCGTTGCTGTCGAGACTGGTTGATCCTGCGGGCCAGCGCTTCAGATCGAGCCAAGGATCTCCTTTTCTTTTGCGCGCCCGGCGCAGGAATTGCAATTGACCTGCCCAGTTGCGGGCCGATCGCTGTTCAGCAGCCGGATTTGCGCAATTGCGAGCGGCATCACCCGGTACGAAAAACCCGGCGGTTGCCCGCCGGGTTCGATTTCAGTCGGACTTCCCTGTTAGAACGAGCGCTGGAAGCGGAGCATGCCGCCAATGCTGTCCTTGTCGTCGGCATTGGTCCAGTTGCGATCATAGGCCTTATCAAACTGACCGTCGTGGGCCCAATCGACTTCAGCCGTGATCGTGAAGCCGGGCACGAAGTCGTAAGCGACGTTCGCCGCGACGCCGTAGTTCTTGTCGTCGTCAACCGAGGCCTGGAGATTGAAGGAGGTCTTCTCGTTGATGGTGTAGGTGCCACCACCCCAGACGGCCCAGTTGCCGCCCCACTGCTTGTAGAAGTTGCGGTCGATGTTGTCGTCCGAACCGTAACCGGCCATGAGGAACAGCGTCAGGTTCTGTATCGGCGTAACGTCGACGCGAACCTTGCCGGCCCACTCTTCCCAGGTGCTGTCATAGGCGGCGACACCGGTGATCGAGCCCCAGCCCTGCGTGTATTTGATACCGCCGACGACATACGGGACATAGCTGTCGATGGAATCATTGCCGCTGTTGCTGTCTTGGAAAACGCCAGGATCCGCATCGGCACTGCCCGAACCGGTTTCCAATGAAGCCACGGCCGAGAAGCCGTTGCCGGCGTCGAAGTAGTACTGGACGACATTGGTGTCGAAGCCGCCATAGGGAACCAGCGTATCCTGGATGACGTTGCCGGCGTAGCCGATGAACGTGTTGAAGGCCGATTCGTCCTTACCGACGCGCAAACCACCGAGCTGGACCCAGGCGAAGTTCAGCGAAACACTTGTGCCGCCATTATAGTTGTCGTCGAGGTAATCGTTGTGGTTACCCCAGTTGAAGCGGGTTTCGGTGTAGGTCTTCAAGGTGCCGAGCTCGGTTTCCTGGCCGGTCCAGGTCTTCAGCGTGAAGCGGGCGTGCTTGTAGTAGGTATCCTGCGAGTCGCCATCCTGCTGATCGGTAGTCTTTGCACCGTCAAATGAGCCGACGTCACCGATGCCGATGTCATAGCGGACGTAGCCGCCGATGCGCAGGCAGGTTTCGGTGCCGGGGATGTAGAAGTAGCCAGCGCCGTAGACGTCGCAGATCTTGACGTATTCAGCGGGTTCCGGCTCGGCGACGACAACGGCGTCGGCGGCGCGCGCACCGGAAACTGCGATCAGTGCCGCAGCGGAGCCGAGAAGCAGGCTCTTGATGTTCATTTTCTGACCTCCAGTCAAAAGTTAAAAAACGGGTCTGGGTATTCTTTGCTGAAGGACAGCGTTCCCTGCCCCATCCCCACTACCGAAAAAGATGCGCACCGCGCCGCTCCTTCAAACCCGACATTACCCATGAGACGGCGGCGTTCAACCACGATCGTACCGGCAAAAGGTTTGTGGTGGCGCTATCGCCTGGCGTTGTTGCACAAATGACACGATTTGGCCTCACTCCGAAAGCTCCCGTTAACCATCGGCCCTTCGCAAGCCGTTGCAAACGGCGGATTCCGGCGATGGTCGGCCCGAAATGTGACGATGGCCCGAGTCGCGAACCAGGGAATTGCCGCAGAATCGCCACATCGCTGGGCGGCGCTTTGGCGAAGGGTCGATTTTTCAAGGATAATAGCGCAGGCTTGTTGATTGTGCCGGCGCTTTTCTTTATCCACCGGCGCAACGGAGAGGTGGCCGAGTGGTCGAAGGCGCTCCCCTGCTAAGGGAGTAGAGGTCAAAAGCTTCTCGTGGGTTCGAATCCCATCCTCTCCGCCATCCTGCTTCGTGTCCAACCCGGAGACATGGGTAACAGATTGTACTTAAGACATGGGTGACAACCTCGTGCCGAACGGGTTGTCGATGGTCTGCAA
>NZ_JAMYOE010000040.1:0-44743 GCF_040319695.1 Mesorhizobium sp. M0898
ACATCCCCCCCCCGAAACCATAAAAACATCCATTGTGGTGGGCTGCGTATTTTTTCATACCCATTCTTTATCCCCCCTTTTCATACCCTCGTGGCCTGGGCTGTTTTGCTTCCGGGCCACCGCGCAGGAATATGGTGGGTTGATCAAGCACGGCGCCAAGCTTCTGTTCGCCTATGCCGAAGCGACCGTGCCAAAGATCACCGTCATCACCAGAAAGGCCTATGGCGGCGCCTATGACGTCATGGCGTCAAAGCATTTGCGCGGTGACATGAACTATGCCTGGCCAACGGCGCAGATTGCGGTGATGGGCGCCAGGGGCGCAGTCGAGATCATCTATCGCAAGGATATCGGCGACGCGGAGAAAATTGCAGCGCACACAAAAGCTTACGAGGATCGCTTCCTGTCCCCCTTCGTTGCCGCCGAGCGTGGCTATGTCGACGAGGTGATCATGCCGCATTCGACCCGCCGCCGCATCGCCCGCGCGCTCAGGATGCTGCGCAACAAGGATATGCAAAACCCCTGGAAGAAGCACGACAACATTCCGCTGTGAGGGTTGATGTCGCGCCTGGTCCTCTATGTAGGAGCGCGTTTCGGCAGGTTTGCCATCCTGCTCTTCGCCCTGCCGCTGTTTTGCCCAATACTCCTGTGGTTCTGGTTCCTCGATTGCTATCCGCTCGCTGTCATCGCGACTGGCGTTGTTGCGATCCCGGCCGCGATGCTGGCCATCGTTCTGTTGATCGGGACATTGTTCGCCGGTTTTCGACCCAGCAAGGTGGACGGGATTACTCGGGAATCAGCCCCGAAATTGTGGGCTGTCTGGGAGAGTATTGCCGGCAAACACCGCGCCAGCCGCACGAACATCATCCTGAGCGACGATCTCAACGCTAGCATCGGTGAAGAGCGGCCGTTTCTGGGCCTGCTTGGTCGCAGGGCAATTCTCACCGTGGGCCTGCCGCTGCTCGCAGCGACCGACCAAAAGGGGTTTGCGGCGATCTTGGCCCATGAGGACGCCCATCTGAAAAATAAAGATACAAATGGCGGGCTCAACCTGGCCGAACTCGAAATGAGCTTCGATCTAATCTTCGACTTCGCCCCACCGGGAAAAACCGTTTCGGGCAGCCTGTTCTACTGGATGCTTGGCCCGCTGTCGCGCACGCTGGAGCGCGAAGAAATACGGTTGTCGCGGCGGGCGGAAATTGACGCAGATCGTCATGCAGCGATGTCCGGCGATGCATATGAAACGGCGCGCGCCATGCTGCTGATCGGTGCTGCCAGTGCGCTCTTCGATGACCAAGTGTATATTCCGCTTAAACGTGAACTGCTTGGCACCATGGTACCGCCTCGTCCACCACTTGAAAGAGTTCTGGCGGCCGCCAGTCACCTGTCGAGGCTTCCCATCCTGCAAGAATATGCGCAAAAGGCCTGGGACGCGCCAGATAACGAAAGCGCGGATCATCCGCCCTGGTCCGAACGTTTGACTGCTCTTGGATTTAGCTCGGCTCCAGAGATAAAACCAGTTCTGGTTTCCGCCTTGTCGAGCCTGCTGAGCGATGAGATCGTCGCCGAACATGTCCGCCATTTCGACGGCGAATGGACATCGAAGATCGCCGACTATCTCGATCGATAGCTATCCACCTGAAACTATAGCGGCTAATGCCCAGTCGGCGCAGGCTATTCCGCTTCCGCTGCTCCGAACCCGGCTCCCATCGTCGCGCGGACGGCGCCCGACCACGGCGTGGCGTGATTGTCGATGCGCATCTGGAAGATGAAATAGGTCGGCGAGCAGAAGCCGATGCCCTTCACTTTGCCGATACCGGGTGTATCGGGCGGCAGCGACTGACACATGTAATCCTCGCGGCAGAAATGGTCGGCCGAGCAGGCAGGACGATTGCCGCGATTGACGGCGCCGCCCAGGCACTGGTCGAAATTATTGGTCGCCACGCAGGTGTCGAATTTTTTGCCGCCGACCAGCCCGCAAATCTCGTTCGGCATCGGCTTGCCCGTCTTGAAGGCGGCAAAGCTGCGATCCCGGTCGTCGCAGCCGCGATAGGCGATACCCGCCGGCACACCGATCTTCGGCGGTCGGCAGGTGTAGGCGGCGCGCGAAATGCTTGGTGCGAACGCGGCGAACTGACTGGTGATGGTATAGTGGTCATTGAAAGGCTGTGCCGCGTTGCTGGCGATGTATCCCGTTAAACAGGGGTGGCCGGAAAACATGTCTTCGCTGTCCTTGGGCAACAGGCATTGCGCCAGCTTGGTGTGCACGCCGGACGCGGTTGCCAGCGGCGTGCAGACGGTGCCGGCGCCGCATTGCCATGTTGCGCCGAAGCGGGCCGCATCCGCCGGCATCAGGCACGGCATCGCCATTTCGGCCGGCGAATAGGCGATTTCGCCGGCATCGTTCCAGGTCGCCGGCGGCGCGAACGATAACGGGCGAAAGCGGTTCGGTTCCTTGCCGTCGGCAGTCGCGCGCAGCCAGGCGACGCGGCGCGGGATGTCGGCGTGGAGATGCGGGGAAATGCCGACCTCAATGCGGTTGAGCGGCGAGGTCGTCTTGTCGTCAAGTCCGATGAAATGGAAGCCGGCGGTCGAGCCCGCCTGATGGCAGCCCTGGCAGGCGCCGTTGTCCAGCCGCTCGACCAATGCCTCCGGCGTGCGCACCAGCTTCAGCGCGGAGAAATCGACACCAGCGAAATCCGCGGGCTGGAACAGTGGCGTGAACGGGTGGTTGGCCTGCCTTGCACTGCCGAAGGTCGACCACGAAATGACCTTCCTTGCCAAGAATTCATCGGGGATTTGGTAGACGCCGAGATCGACCGCCGCGACATTGGTGCGGACATAGTCGGCAAGTCTTGCTTTCAGCGCAGCATCTTCGGCGAGACGTGCCGTGTCGGGCGTGTTTTCCAGCGGCTTTTCGCTGACAGCCGCTCCGTCGATGCCGAAAATTCGCATGAGATAGGCAGCCTGCCCGCCGAATTCGGTCTCTTGGCCGGAGGGGAAGCGCACCACTTGCGCATTGAGCTCGAGCTGCTTGAAGGTGAGCGCCGTCCTTTCCAGCGGCCCACCGGTCAGCCAGCCGGCATCGACGCTCTCGTCGAGTTGTGGTGCCCAGCGTCCGGCGACGCCGACACAACCGCCGTCGGCATCCGGCGCGGCATCGTAGACGGCACTGAAATTGAACGGCAGGCGCGAGGCCAGAACCTTGCCGTTTTTCTTGAAACTATAGGATAAGCGATAGACGAAGCGCACTTCGCCGCAACTCGTATCGCCTTGCAGCGCGGCGAAGTCGCGCCGGTCGAGCCGGTTGACGATGCCGACGAGGCGGAAGCGCGCGGCATCGGTCCTCAGCCAGCGCATGTCCATGACACGGCCAACATTGCCGTCGGTCACCTCGTAGAGCGGCCGACCACCGGCCTTCATCTCGGCCCGCAATGCCGCGACGTCGCTTGCAATCGTTTCGACGATCGCGTGATAGGCCGGCGCCTTGTCGTAAAGCGTCTTCAAATCGCCCTTGCCATCGACGCCGAAAATGCCGGCGAACCCGTAACCGTTGCTGTCGAGAGCGGCGAGAACGGCCGGGTCGTCGACGATCGTCAGCGGAGTTTCGGCGTTCGCAGCCTGCGCCATGAATACGGCGCCGACGATCGCAACGAGCAGCGCGAACATGCGGTTCATTCGGCAGCTATCCCGCGACTTTCGATAAGCTCGCGCAGGACCGGCACCAGCGCCAGCGGCAGGTCCTCGGCGATCAGCCCCGGTCCGAAACGGCTGCCGGCCTCGGCATGGATCCAGACTGCCGCACAGGCCGCTTCAAAGGCCGGCATGCCCTGCGCCAGCAGCGCGGCGATGATACCCGACAGCACGTCGCCCGAACCGGCGGTGGCCAACCAAGGCGCGCCATTGCCGTTGATCGCTGCCCGGCCATCGGGGGCCGCAATCACAGTGTCGGCACCCTTGTAGACGAGAGTGGCGTTGGCCCGTTCGGCTGCGGCGCGTGCCTTGGCGAGTTTGGACAGGTCCTTGTCCTCGGCGATATCTGAAAAAAGCCTGGCGAATTCGCCGTCATGCGGCGTCATCACCAGAGCCGGCGCGCTCGGCCGGCTGGCGGCTTCGAACAGGGCATCCGGCGCGTCGCGAAACGAGGTGACGCCGTCGGCGTCGAGCACCAAGGCCTCAATCCCGCCGCCCTGCCCATGGGCGCCATTCAGCACGGCCAGGGCGAATTCGCGCGTCTTCTCACCAATGCCAAATCCCGGGCCGAGCACGAAGGCCGATGGCCGGCGGCTGCCGACGAATTCGTCCACATCCGCGACAGTGTCTAGCTTGCGCAGCATGATCGAGGTCAGATGCGCCGCGTTCACATGGATGGCGTTCGCCGGCGACAGCAAGGTGACGGCCCCTGCCCCGCTCCTGGCCGCGGCAAGCGCCGACAGCCGCGCAGCACCCGTCGCCGACGGCCCGCCGGAAAAGACGCCGACATGGCCGCGTTTATACTTATGGGCGTCGACGGCCGGAACCGGAAAGCGGCCAAGCCAGAGCGCCGGAATGTTCTCGAATGTTCGTGGTTCAAGCTGCGCAACAACACTGTCGCTGATGCCGATATCAGCGAGCACGATTTCGCCGCACAGCTCGCGCCCCGGTAACAAAAGATGGCCTGGCTTTTTTCGCGCAAAGGTCACGGTGATTCGGGCGTGGAAAGCCTGACCGAGGACATTGCCGCTCTCACCGGAGACGCCCGACGGCAGGTCGACCGCGACGACCGGCGAATTCAACTCCGCCACATTATCGATCGCCTTGGCGGGGTCGCCGGATAGCGGCTTGGACAGCCCCGCCCCGTAAAGCGCATCGACCACGATCGAGCCCGTCTCGGCAACGAAATCCGACAGCGGCCGAGCTTCAACCGGGCACTCCGAGGCAGCGACTGCCGCATCGCTGCCGCCTTTAGGCGATCCGGACGCCCATACCGAGACGTCGACGGCGCTCTCCCGAAGGATGCGCGCCACGACATAGCCGTCGCCGCCATTGTTGCCGGGGCCGCAAAGCACATGGACGCGCGTTGCGTTCGGGTAGCGCTTGAGTACTACGGCAGCAACCGCAGCACCGGCATTGCGCATCAGGCCAATGCCGTCGAATGGACCAGCGGCAATCGCCAGCCGGTCGGCCTCGGCCATTTCGGACGGAGAAAGAAGTTCGTGGCTCATGCGGGCGACATGCACATCATCTGCCGAAGCATTGTCCAGTTTTTGATCCGACGCAAACTACGAAGGTTATGAAACACACCGGCAATGCCCGGAGCGACGAGTCGGAGGTCCACAGCTGCCCATGAAATATCCGATCTGCCCATTTTTTGTGCGGACGACGGGAGCGGCGTTGTTTAGGCTCGTGGCGCTCATGGCGCATCCGACGCAGGGAATGACGCGAATGTACATTCCCGCGTAGCGTGGTATCCAAATCATGTGAGCCCACCCGGCACCCCATCAATTGGCACAGTTCGTGCTTGATTGAGGCGCAAGCGGGGCTCACAACCCGTCTTTTTTGGCAGTGGAGGCCACTTTTTACATGAAAAAGATCGAAGCGATCATCAAGCCGTTCAAGCTAGACGAAGTGAAGGAAGCGCTTCAGGAGGCCGGCCTGCAAGGTATCACCGTTACCGAGGCCAAAGGGTTTGGCCGCCAGAAGGGCCATACCGAGCTTTATCGCGGCGCCGAATATGTCGTCGACTTCCTGCCGAAGGTGAAAATCGAAGTCGTGCTCGGCGACGATGCGGTCGAAGCAGCGATCGAAGCCATCCGCAAGGCGGCCCAGACTGGCCGTATCGGCGACGGCAAGATCTTCGTCTCAAACATCGAGGAAGTGGTGCGCATCCGCACCGGCGAAACCGGCATGGACGCCGTCTGAATTTTCCCGTTAAAAGGCCATGTTCAAAACGTCATCACATAGGGAAGCAGGGACATGACGACAGCCAAAGACATCATGAAGCAGATCAAGGACAACGACGTTAAGTTCGTCGATCTGCGCTTCACCGATCCGAAGGGCAAACTGCAGCACGTTACGATGGATGTCGTCGAGGTCGAGGAAGACATGTTTGCCGATGGCGTCATGTTCGACGGTTCCTCGATCGCCGGCTGGAAGGCGATCAACGAGTCCGACATGGTGCTGATGCCGGATTCCGATACGGTGCATATGGACCCGTTCTTCGCGCAGTCGACCATGGTCATCCTGTGCGACATCCTCGATCCGATCTCCGGGGAGTCCTACAATCGCGACCCGCGCGGCACCGCTAAAAAAGCCGAGGCCTACATGAAGGCCGAAGGCATCGGCGACCAGATCTTCGTCGGTCCTGAAGCCGAGTTCTTCGTGTTCGACGACGTCAAGTACAAGGCCGATCCCTACAACACCGGCTTCAGGCTGGATTCGACCGAACTGCCGTCCAATGACGACACCGACTACGAGACCGGCAACCTCGGTCATCGGCCGCGCATCAAGGGCGGCTATTTCCCGGTGCCGCCGGTCGATTCGGCGCAGGACATGCGCTCGGAAATGCTCACCGTGCTCGCCGAGATGGGCGTGCGCGTCGAAAAGCACCACCACGAAGTGGCCGCCGCACAGCACGAGCTCGGCATCAAGTTCGACACGCTGGTCCGCAACGCCGACAAGATGCTGATCTACAAATATGTCGTGCACCAGGTTGCCAACGCCTATGGCAAGACGGCCACCTTCATGCCGAAGCCGGTGTTCGGCGACAATGGCTCGGGCATGCATGTCCACCAGTCGATCTGGAAGGAAGGCAAGCCGACCTTCGCCGGCAACGAATATGCCGGCCTGTCCGAGAGCTGCCTGTTCTACATCGGTGGTATCATCAAGCATGCCAAGGCGATCAACGCCTTTACCAACCCGCTGACCAACTCCTACAAGCGCCTGGTGCCGGGCTATGAGGCGCCGGTGCTGCTCGCCTATTCGGCACGCAACCGCTCGGCCTCCTGCCGCATTCCGTTCGGCTCATCGCCAAAATCCAAGCGCGTCGAGGTCCGCTTTCCCGATCCGGGCGCGAACCCCTATCTCGCCTTCGCCGCCATGCTGATGGCCGGCCTCGACGGCATCAAGAACAAGATCCACCCGGGACAGCCGATGGACAAGGATCTCTACGATCTGCCGCCGAAGGAATTGAAGAAAATCCCGACCGTCTGCGGCTCGCTGCGCGAAGCCCTGCAGAGCCTCGACAAGGACCGCGGCTTCCTGAAGGCCGGCGGCGTCTTCGACGACGACCAGATCGACAGCTACATCGAGCTCAAGATGGCCGAGGTGATGCGCTTCGAAATGACCCCGCATCCGGTCGAATACGATATGTATTATTCGGTGTGATCCGGATTGTTGCAGCCAATAGAAAAACCCCCGGCAGAGACGCCGGGGTTTTTTTATTGTGATGCGATTGGAGAGAAAGTCACAGCGCAGACCTGAGGTCCACGCCGTGACGAATGCTCAAGCCGCGGCCGAAACCTCGACGCTGGTCGGGACGGAGGCGATCGTCTTCAATATCTGCGAGGCGATCTGGTAGGGGTCGCCCTGCGAGTTCGGCCGGCGATCCTCGAGATAGCCCTTGTAGCCGTTGTTGATGAAGGAGTGCGGCACGCGGATCGAGGCGCCGCGATCGGCGATGCCGTAGCTGAACCTGTTCCACGGCGCAGTCTCGTGCTTGCCGGTCAAACGCTTGTCGTTGTCCGGCCCGTAGACGGCGATGTGATCCATCAGGTTCTTGTCGAAGGCCGCCATCAGCGCTTCGAAATAGGCCTTGCCGCCGACTTCGCGCATATAGGCTGTCGAGAAGTTGGCATGCATGCCGGACCCGTTCCAGTCGGTGTCGCCGAGCGGCTTGCAGTGGTATTCGATGTCGATGCCGTATTTCTCGGTCAGGCGCTGCATCAAATAGCGTGCCATCCACATCTGGTCGGCGGCCTTCTTGGAGCCCTTGCCGAAGATCTGGAATTCCCACTGGCCCTTGGCCACTTCGGCGTTGATGCCTTCATGGTTGATGCCGGCGGCAAGGCAAAGATCGAGATGCTCCTCGACGATCTGCCTGGCGACGGAGCCGACATTGCTGTAGCCGACGCCGGTATAGTACGGGCCTTGCGGCGCCGGATAGCCGCTCTCGGGGAAGCCGAGCGGGCGGCCGTCCTTGTAGAAGAAATATTCCTGCTCGAAGCCGAACCAGGCGCCCTCGTCGTCGAGGATGGTGGCGCGCTTGTTGGACGCATGCGGCGTCACGCCGTCCGGCATCATGACCTCGCACATGACGAGAGCGCCATTGGTGCGGGCGGGATCGGGATACACGGCGACCGGCTTCAAAACGCAGTCGGAGCTGTGGCCCTCGGCCTGCATGGTCGAAGAACCGTCGAAGCCCCACAGCGGAAGCTGGTCGAGCGTCGGAAACTCGGCGTAGTCCTTGACCTGCGTCTTTCCGCGAAGATTGGGAACCGGGGTGTATCCATCGAGCCAAATGTACTCGAGCTTGTATTTCGTCATTCTAGCCTCTCGTTGCTTGATCACCGAACCCTGGATGGCGCCGGGGCGAGCCGGCGTATCCAGCAGCCGACCTGCCGGATTACTAAAATGCAATTCGTGTGCCATTCTCGCCGGCGATGGATGCGGCAAAAGTGAGGTTGTATCCGCCCAAAATCGCTGGTCCGCCGTCATGCTGCGTTCCGATCATCCACAAGCACATTTTGCACAAATAATATGCAAGTACTGATCTTTTCGTAATCATATTGCCTATTTCGATTGCTGAACCTATGTTGGGGAAAGGTTGAATCGGCAAGGTTCTGTCGAAGAAAGGAAACCGACAATGGAAATCACTTCCACTCGTCAGTCGGCCAAAATCCTGATGTTCCCCGTGGCAGCGCGCGCTTCTGCCTCAAATTTAAGCGGAAAGGCTAAGTTCGCGGCAGAACTTGCTTCGTTGCGCAACCGCACGGATTTCGGAAGTGCCTGGTATCATGAGGCAGCGATCGAGGAAGCGAACCAGGATCGGAAGAGCTAAGCCCTGCGCTCGATAAATTGAAAAAGCCCGGCGCGAGCGCTCGCGCCGGGCTTTGCTTTGAACCGGACAGGCCGGCTACTGTTTGGTGTGCAGGTCCGTTCCGAGCGTATCCCTGACAAAGACCATGCCGATGATCAGCGACATCGCCGCGATCACCACCGGGTACCAGAGTCCGTAGTAGATATCGCCCTTGTAGGCGCTGAGCGCGAACACCGTCGCCGGCAGCAGCCCGCCGAACCAGCCATTGCCGATATGGTAGGGCAGCGACATGCCGGTGTAGCGGATGCGGGTCGGGAACATCTCGACCAGGATCGCGGCGATCGGCCCGTAGACCATCGTGACGAAGATCACGAGGATGAGCAGGATACCGATCGTCATCGGCCAGTTGACCGCCGCCGGGTCGGCGAACATGGCGAAGGGACCGCCGCCCGGTACGGTGTAGACGGTGACCTCGGGAGCTCCCGCAGCCTCATCGGCAGTCAGCAGCTTGTCCTTGATCGCCTGGTCGGTCGGAACCATCGCCTTCTCGCCGGCGCGGATCGCGGCCGCATCGAGCTTCAGTTCGGGATTGGCCGCGATGAAGGCTTCGAGCTTCTGATCCGGCACCTTCGCCGCTGCCCGTTTCAGCGGATAGCCGCCGTCCTGAAGCGCCGTGTTTACCGCCTTGGCGAAAACAGCGTCCTTGGCCTTGGCTTGATCGCCGGCTGCGGTGGCGTCATACGACTCAACCGTCTCGTTGCCGATTTTGACCGACGCAGCAGTGCCGGGCGCTGCCGTGGCCACTACGTCATAAGGCACCGAGTTCTTGGTCAGAAACGAGGTGGCGATATCGCAGGACGTGGTGAACTTCGCCGTGCCCACCGGGTTGAACTGGAACTTGCAGTCTCCCGGTGCCGCGGTCACCGTCGCACGGGTGTTCTGCTGCGCTGTGGCGAGCGCCGGGTTGGCTGCCCAGGTCAGCGCCTTGAACAACGGGAAGGTGCAGACGATCGCCAGTGCAAGGCCGGCCATGATAATCGGCTTGCGGCCGATCTTGTCGGAGAGCCAGCCGAACACGACGAAGAAGATCGAGCCAACAGCCAGAGCAATCGCGATCATGATGTTGACCGATTGCGGATCGACCTTGAGCACGTTCTGCAAGAAGAACAGCGCGTAGAACTGGCCATTGTACCAAACTACGGCCTGACCGGCCGTGAGGCCGAGCAGCGCCAGCAGCGCGATCTTGGCGTTCTTCCACTGACCGAAGGCTTCTGACAGCGGCGCCTTGGAGCCTTTGCCTTCGTCCTTCATGCGCTGGAAGGTCGGCGATTCAGAAAGCGACAGCCGGATCCAGATCGAAATGCCGAGGAGGAGGAAGGAAACGATGAACGGAATGCGCCAGCCCCAGGCGGCGTAGGTTTCCTTGGTCATCGACCCCTGGACGATCAGGATGACGATCAGCGACAGGAACAGGCCGAGCGTTGCCGTCGTCTGTATCCACGACGTGTAGTAGCCGCGGCGATCGTCGGGTGCATGCTCGGCGACATAGGTGGCGGCACCGCCATACTCGCCACCGAGCGCCAGGCCTTGCAACATGCGCAAGATGATCAGGATCACGGGAGCGGCGATGCCCAAAGTCGCATAGCCAGGCAGCAAGCCGACCAGGAAGGTCGACAGGCCCATGATCGTCATGGTGACAAGGAAAGTGTATTTACGGCCGACAAGGTCGCCGATGCGGCCGAACAGCAGTGCGCCGAACGGGCGCACGAGGAAGCCAGCGGCAAACGCCAGCAGCGCGAAAATATTGCGCGTCGCTTCCGGAATGGTTGGACTGAAAAAAGTCGAGCCAATGAACACTGCCAGCGAGCCGTAGAGATAAAAATCGTACCATTCGAAAACGGTGCCGAGCGAGGAAGCGAAGATGACCTTCTTCTCCTCGCGCGTCATGCCGCGGCTTGTTTTGCCGGCGGTCGATGCCATTGCCATGAGCGTATCCTCCCGTGTGATTCCATCAGTCCTCGATGCTGCGCGTCATCGTCCGCGTTTCCTCGGAACGCAGACTCAGTGCAGCCACCAGTACAAAAAATGACAGAAAGCGCCGTCCAGAGGCAGACCGTCTTTGGGATTATGACTTTGGTCTAATGTGCAGTGCGAAATAGAAACGACGGTGCGGTCAGCCTTTGAGAGCTTCGAGCAGCGTGACTGCCGCCATCATGTCGCGCTTGCGGGCCGCGCGGTGCGCGACGGCCTCGGCATCATGGCCCCATTGCTCGGCCTGCCAGTCCTCGTCGACATGACCGGCAGCCCAGGCCGCCTCGCCGTCGAGCTCGCCGAAGTCGACGGCCAGCGCCAGCAGCGCCGATCCGGTCAGCGACGTCATGACGTGGATGGCGGCAAGGCGCAGCGGATCGGCACGTTGGGCAAGATGCTGGCCAAGCAGCGCGATACTCTCGCGCGGCTGTTCGACATGGATCACGCCTTCGGCAAGATGGAACCGGGCGCCGAGAGCGCTGCGCACCCAGTCGATGACCGGATCCCAAAGCTCGTTCTGCCGGTCGACGAGTCCTTGGGGCGCATCGGCGCGGTAGCAGAGCAGATCGGACGAGGCAAAGCGCAGGATGTCCTCCAGCACGGCCTGGGGATCACTGGCGACGCCATCGATTGCCGTATTGACCAGACGCATCACCGGCATCGTCACCGGGTTGATGATCTCCTCCTGTGCGGCGAATTCCTCGGCGACCAGAGCAGCCGCCTTTTCGGTCGGCAGCGCCAGCAGCGCCTTGGCCGGCGTGCGGACGGGCTTGCCATCGAGATGGACGGCAAAACCGTCTTCGACCGGTGCTACCGCGACGGTCTTGTAGAAGCGCTTCGGCAGCGGCGTCTTCATCTGGATCTGGGCGCGACGCACCGGGTCCGGATCGGAGAGCTGCTTTCCAGCTTCGAGGTCGTTCAATATATCGCGCATGCTCATCCGGGACTTTGTTTTCGGACCGGCCGGTTGACGATGATGAGACCAGCCGCGATCAGGGCGAGTGCCAGGAAGATACGAACGGTCAGCGGCTCATTCAAGAACACGGCGCCGCACAGCACACCAAACACCGGCGACAGGAAAGTGAAGCTCGACAGTCCAGATGCAGGGTAGCGCCGCAGCAGCCAGAACCACAGCACATAGGTGAAGGCGACGACGTAGACGGCCTGGAACAACAGCGCCAAGGTCGGCAGAACGGCAAAGCTGCGGACCGGCGGCCCGGCAAAAGGCATCACCAAAATGCCGATGACGGCGGCCCCGGCCAGCTGATAGAGCAGCAGCTTTTCGGCGCTGGCCGTCACCAGCTTCGACCGCTTGATGACGATATTGGTCACGGCCCACAGAATGCCGGCACCGAGACTGAGCAAATCGCCGCCCAATGTTGCGCCGCCATTGGCGCTCAGTTTATCTGAAAACACCGCGATCAGTCCGGCGAAAGCGAGCAGAAGACCAACGAGCTTGCGTACCGTGATGCTTTCGCCCAGCAGGAAATGACCGCCGACCAGCATCCAGAACGGCATGGTGTTGACCAGCAAAGTGTTGCGCACGACAGTGGTGTGCTCGAGCCCGACATAGAGAAACAGGAACTCGAAACCGAAAAGCGCGCCGGCCAGAATGCCGGCGACGAGGGTCTTGTCGGGCGTGAACAGCGCAATGCCGCGCCAGCGGCACCAGCCGAAAACACACAAGCCGCCGATCACCGAGCGGGCGATCGACAGGAAAACGGGATCGTAGCCGGCATAGGAGATCTTGGCGGCGACGTAGTTCAGCCCCCAGGAAAAAGTCAGCCCAACCATGATGGCGGCTGCCGCCAGATCGACCGCGTCACGGCGGTCGAGGGTTTCTGTGGCGACGCCCACCAGCGCTAATCCTCGGCACTCTGCTCGTCGAAACCGAGCAGGTTCCAGCTCTGGCGCATATGCGGCGGCATCGGTGCGGTGACGTCGACAAAGCCCTTGTCGGGATGCGGGATAACGATGCGGCGCGCGTGCAGATGCAGCCGGTTCTGCATGCCGCCTGGAAAATCCCAATTGGTGTCGGCCTCGAAATATTTGGGGTCGCCGATGATCGGGCAACCGATATGGGCGGCATGGACGCGAAGCTGGTGGGTGCGCCCGGTATAGGGTTCCATTTCCAGCCAGGACAGGGTCTGCGCCGCCTGCTCGACTATGCGGTAATAGGAGACGGCGTGATCGGCGCCCTTTTCGCCATGCTTGGCGATACGCACACGATCGCCGTCGGGCGTCGGTTCCTTGATCAGCCAGGTCGAGATCTTGTCCTCGCGCTTCGGCGGCACGCCCTTGACCAGCGCCCAGTAGGTTTTCTTCGTCTCACGCGCCCGGAACGCTTCGGCGAGCTTCATGGCGGCGAGCCTTGTACGGGCGACAACCAGCACACCCGACGTGTCGCGGTCGAGCCGGTGCACCAGGCGCGGCTTCTCGCCCTTCTGGTTGCGCCAGGCTTCCAGCATGTCGTCGACATTGCGGGTGACGCCCGAGCCGCCCTGCACTGCCAGGCCGGCCGGCTTGTTGAAGACGAAGACCTTCGGGTCCTCATGGATCAGCATCTTTGCCAAAACGTCGGCGTCGCCCTGGTTGCGGATCGAATGACCGGTGAGCGGGCTTTCACCTTTCTTGTCGACTTCGAGCGGCGGCACACGCACCGTCTGGCCGGCTTCGACGCGGGTATCGGCCTTCACCCTGCCGCCGTCGACGCGGATCTGGCCGGAACGCAGCAGCTTCTGCAGATGACCGAAACCGAGACCGGGGAAATGGCTCTTGAACCAGCGATCGAGCCGCATGCCCGCCTCGCCGGCGTCCACTGTGATCTGTTCAACGCCTGCCATGATTCCAATCGCCGTTTTGCAGGCATGCAACGGCATTCGCCGGTACCCGCAATCTCACTCGCTTATTCGTTGTCGGTTCCATATTGCAGAACCTGAACTTTCTCCAGCGTAATCAAACCACTTGTCATGATTGTTTCAAGCACGGGCAGGAAAGCGGCCAATTTTTCCTCGTCATCGACGATCTCAATGACGAGTGGCAGATCCTCCGATAGGCGGAGGATCTTCGTGGTGTGAAGCCGGCTGGAATGGCCGAACCCCATCGCGCCGCGCAGGACGGTCGCGCCGGCTATCTGCATTTCGCGGGCCCTCAGCACAATAGCCTCATACAGCGGACGGCCATCTGCCCTGTCGTTTTCGCCGATAAAGATGCGCAGCAATTGTGCCTGTGTTGGTATCTTCATTGCCTGGACCCTCTCAGCCGGTTGAGCCGAACTGCAAAGATGTGGCCAAGCCAGACGGCGGCAAGCCAGGCCACCACGGAGATCGCGATATTGAGTCCCGCCGCCACAAACCTCCCGCCTTGCGCGAGGATGAGTGTTTCAAGGCTGAAAGCGGAGAAGGTCGTCAGGCCGCCGCAGAAGCCGGCCATGAAGAATTGACGTTGCAGCGGACCGGCGAAGACGCGACCATCCGGTCCCGTCAATGTCGCGTAGAAGCCGATGAGGAACGAGCCAACAATATTGACGAGGAGCGTGCCGAAGGGAAATCCAGCGCCCCACAGGGCAGTGCTCGTCGATGAGGCAAGCGCCCGCAACACACCGCCGATCATGCTGCCTGCGGCCACGGTCGCATAGAGCCGAACCGTTTCGTTGGTTCTGCGACGGCCAATGAGGCGCGCCGCATGCCCTGCCGCGGTAGTGTCCGTCCCGTCGTGGCGGAGCTTCCGCGGGCCGCTCACCGCGCCCCGCTGCCAATCAGAAGACTTCCGGCGGCAAAGCCCAGCGTCACGCCGCCGAGGCTCAGAAAAACCGAAAGCAGCACATTTCCGCCGGCGCGCCGCCATTCGCCCTCGCGCGCCAGCGCCAGCGTCTGCAGGCTGAAGGAAGAAACCGTGGTATAGCAGCCGAGGCCGCCGGTAACGGTAAAGGCCCAGATGGCGGGCATGCCGTCGCGCGCCACCGCATGCGCAACGACACCGATTGCAAACGCTCCCGAGACATTGACGGCCATAGTGCCCCAGGGAAAGGTCTCGCCGACCCGGCGGGCGACGAAGCCGGACAGGAAGAAGCGCGCCATTGCACCGATCGCGCCACCAAGGCAGACAAGCAACAGATAATACATCGTGCTCCCTCGCGCCGGTCACACCACGGTGTCAGGCGGCTCCGGCCTTCTTCGGCTTGCTGGAGCCGATCATCTTCCAGTTCTTGTAGAACATGGCATTGATGCGCTCGACGCTGACCGAAACGATGGCGAGAAGAGCGGCGATCAGGCCGGGAAATGGCGATGGCCGGATGATGTCCATGAACACGCAGTAGCGGCGCCCATCATATTCGTTGACCGATCGGTGCAGCAGCGTGTCGTCGAAAATATAGAGCGGATTGTCGTGCCAGTAGTTCCTGGCGTTGTTGCACTCGACGAAAACCTCGGCCTTCACCGGGAGAAGATTGTAGAGAATGCGCAGGCTGAGCCGCAGCGGTCCGAAATGCCAGGAGGTCGATTCCCTGCCCCTGAACACCGACACGGCGATGGTCTTGATGTATTTGAAATCCTTGTTGAATTCGGCAACGTTGTCGATTTTGTGCTTGCCATACCACTGGTAGACATACATGCCGCGCCGGCCGCTGCCGAAATTGGCGTCGATATCGGCGATGATCTCGTCCTTGCGCGCTTTGAAGACGTCGAGAACCTCGTTGACCTCACGCTGATAGTCCGGAGGAAACTGGTCCAGTTTCCAGACACCGCGGTTTCTGTAGCACAGCAGATCGACCAGCAGATTGAAGGGCGAAAGCAGCCAGGTGAAGATGCCGTTGCCGAGGAAATAACCACTGAACAGGGCCCAGTTCTTGTTGTCGTTGCGCAACACGTCGATCAGGCCGAGGACAATGAAAATTGTCGTCAGGATGGGAATGAAATAGAAGCCGAGCGCCAGCAGCGGGATCGCTATGGCGAACTTCCGGAGGGTCTTGCGAGTTCTTTTTGTCATTTTTCCACGCGCCAGGCGCGATTCCGTTCTGAAGATCGTCGGTACGTTTCTGGCCTGTCCGCCGGCCGAAGGCGCACCTTGATAGGGTTTTTTATCCCGCCAGACAACGGCGATCACACCAGTGTGCGACTGGCAGCTACTTTTCCCGCTCGCTGCGCAGCTTCGCCCAATAATCCAGCCGCTTCCTGATATCGCGCTCGAAGCCGCGCTCGGGCGGGTCGTAGAATGTCTGCCTTCCCATCTTCTCCGGAAAATAGTCCTGGCCGGAAAAAGCGTCGGGCTCGTCGTGGTCGTAGCGATAGCCGGCGCCGTAATCTTCCTGTTTCATCAGCTTGGTCGGAGCATTGAGAATGTGCTTGGGCGGCAGCAGCGAACCGAATTCCTTCGCCGCCTGTGTGGCGGCCTTGAACGCGGTATAGACTGCATTGGATTTCGGCGCGGTGGCGAGATAGACGGTCGCCTCGGCGAAGGCCAGTTCGCCCTCGGGCGAGCCCAGATAGTCATAGGCGTCCTTGGCGGCGTTAGCGACGACGAGCGCCTGCGGGTCGGCCAGCCCGATATCCTCCATCGCCATGCGCACCAACCGGCGCCCGAGATAAAGCGGATCTTCGCCGGCGTCGAACATGCGGGCCAGATAGTAGAGTGCCGCGTCGGGGTCGGAGCCGCGCACCGATTTGTGCAAGGCGGAGATCAAATTGTAGTGGCCGTCCTGTCCCTTGTCGTAGATCGGCGCGCGGCGCTGGACGATGCGCTGCAGGGCTTCGGCGCCGAACACCTCCTTTGATTTCGCTGCGCGCCAGACCTCTTCGGCGAGCGTCAATGCCGCGCGGCCGTCGCCGTCGCTCATGCGGATGAGCATCGCCTGCGCGTCTTCATCGAGCGGCAGCGGCCTGCCCTCTGCCTGTTCGGCCCGCGCCAGCAGCTTGGCAATACTGTCCTCGCCGAGTGAGTGAAAGACCAGCACACGCGCGCGCGACAAAAGCGCGGCGTTAAGCTCGAAGGACGGATTCTCCGTGGTGGCGCCGACCAGCACGACGGTGCCGTCTTCCATCACGGGCAGAAAACTGTCCTGCTGGGCGCGGTTGAATCGATGGATCTCGTCGACGAACAGCAGCGTCTGGCGGCCGTTCGAGCGGCGCAGCTTCGCTGCCTCGAACACTTTCTTCAGGTCGGCAACGCCGGAAAACACCGCCGATATCTGTTCGAAGGCGAGGCTTGTCTCGCCGGCAAGCAGCCGTGCGACCGTGGTCTTGCCAGTGCCGGGCGGGCCCCAGAAAATCATCGAGCCGAGCGAGCCGGAACCGATCAGCCGCGTCAGCGCGCCGTCGGGTCCGGTCAGATGCTCCTGGCCGACGACCTCGCCAAGGTTCTTCGGGCGCAGACGGTCCGCCAGCGGCCTGCCGGGCGGCGTCTTTTCCGGTTCGTCGACACTGAACAGATCGGCCATGCAACTTCTTCTGCCTGGAGTCCGATCATGCTGACGGTCGGGCTCAGTAACGCAACACCTGGCGCAGTATCTGCCCGCCGCGCTCGACGGTAAAGCGCCACCAGCGCGTATCCTGCTGGGCTACCTGTTCCAGGGTCGCCGCCTTGTCGATCGTCAGGCCATTGACCTCACGCACGATGTCGCCTGGCTGGAAGCCAAAATCGGCAGCAGGCGAATCGCGGTTGATGTCGACCACGGTGACGCCTTTGACATCGGTGCGCAGACCGAGCCGTTGGGCAAGCCGTGGCGACAGTTCAGCAACCTTGGCACCGGAGAACGGGCTGCGGCCGCGCAATGTGAGTTCCGCAGCTTTGGCGCCCTCAGGCGGCCGTTCCAGCGCGATGTCCATCGTCGCCTGCTGACCCTTGCTCAGAACGCCGAAGCTGGCATTCGTACCAATCGACAGCGTCGCCATCCGGTAGTCCAGCGCCCCGACGCTCTCGACCGGCTTACCGTTGAGCGACAGCACTACGTCGCCCGGCTTGAGCCCTGCCTTGGCGGCGGGTCCCGCCTCTTCGACCGAAGAAACCAGCGCACCGGTCGGTTTGTCCATGCCGAGCGATTCGGCAATCTGCGGCGTCACCGCCTCGAACTCGGCACCGGCATACGGCCGCTCGAAGAAGTCGAGCCCGGCCTTGGCCGCGTCGGCGAAGGCGCGAACCATGTTCGAAGGGATGGCAAAGCCGATGCCGATCGAGCCGCCGCTACGGCTATAGATCGCCGTGTTGATGCCGATCAGCTGCCCTCCCATGTTGACCAGCGCGCCACCGGAATTGCCGGGGTTGATGGCGGCGTCGGTCTGGATGAAGAAGCTGGAATCGGAGACGCCGATATGGCTGCGCGCCACCGCCGAAATGATGCCGCTGGTGGTGGTCTGGCCGACACCGAACGGATTGCCGATCGCCAGCACCAGATCGCCGACCTCGAGCGCGTCGGAATCGCCGATAGCGATCACCGGGAACGGCTTGTCAGAAGAAATCTTGAGCACGGCGAGGTCGAGCGTCTCATCCTTGAGCAGCACCTTGCTGTCGAATTCGCGCCCGTCGGCGGTCGCTACCTTGACCTTGTCGGCGTCCTTGACGACGTGGAAATTGGTGACCACGACGCCGGTCGGATCGACCAGCACCCCCGAACCGAGCGAAGACTGCGCGCGCGGCTGCGAGCGGCCGAAGAACTCCTCGAAGAACGGATCGCCGTCGAAGGGCGACGTCATCTTGGCGGTTTGCGAGGCGTAGACATTGACCACGGCCGGCGCTGTCTGCTTGACCAGCGGCGCGAAGGACAGTTGCACCTCCTCGCGGCCGAACGGCACGCGCTTGTCGGGGCCGGAAGTGGCGTTTTCGCCTTCGACGCCATGCAATAGATCCGTCAGCACGTCGGACAACCCGGGATCTGGCTTGGCCTCCTCCGCCAGCGCGTGCCTGGCCGCCGGCACGATGGCCAGCGCCATCAAGGCGCAGATCAGAACAAGGGACAGCCGTTTAACGCGCATTCCGAATCCTCCAAGTCGGGCGCCATTGTCCTGACGATTGTGCAAAATGAAAGGCTAAGCCGCTGAAATCCGATATTTTGAGTAGTCGCCCCAAAAACCGGTGACAAAACCCTACAGACCTGCCCGGCAGCTTCTGCAACGAAAAAGGGGCCCTCGGGCCCCTTAAACTCACTCAGAAAAGCCAAGCCTTATGCGGCTGCGGCTTCCTCTTCGGTGCCTTCGGCCTCGATGCGGGCGCGATCGCCGGCGCCCTTGGCAGAGGTGTCGCGGTCGACGAATTCGATGACGGCCATTGCGGCATTGTCACCGTGGCGGAAGCCCGCCTTCATGATGCGCAGATAGCCGCCATTGCGGGTGGCGTAGCGCGGCGCGATGGTATCGAACAGGCGCTTGACGACGCCTTCATTGCCGATCTGGGCAATAACCTGGCGGCGGGCGTGCAGGTCGCCGCGCTTGCCGAGCGTCACCAGCTTTTCGACGATCGGACGCAAATCCTTCGCCTTCGGCAGCGTGGTGAGGATCTGCTCGTGCTCGATAAGCGACACGGCAAGGTTGGCAAACATCGACTTGCGATGGCTTATGCTGCGGGCGAACCGGCGGCCTTTAAATCCGTGGCGCATGGCTCTTCTCCTTCATTGCGGTTTCAAGAGGCCTGAGCCTCAGTTGGTTAGCCGCATGATCTTGTCCGAAAAGTCTGCAACTTTTTGCTGCGCTGACCTTCGGTTCGGGATCATGCTTAATATTGATCTTCGTAACGCTTGGCGAGGTCTTCGATGTTTTCCGGCGGCCAGTCCGGCACTTCCATGCCGAGATGAAGGCCCATCGCCGCCAGGACTTCCTTGATCTCGTTCAGCGATTTGCGGCCGAAGTTCGGGGTGCGCAGCATCTCGGCTTCGGTCTTCTGGATCAGATCGCCGATATAGACGATGTTGTCGTTCTTCAGGCAGTTGGCCGAACGCACCGAAAGCTCGAGTTCGTCGACCTTCTTGAGCAGCGCCGGGTTGAAGGCAAGCTCGGTAACCTGTTCGGCGGCGACTTCCTTCTGCGGCTCGTCGAAATTGACGAACAGGCCGAGCTGGTCCTGCAGGATGCGAGCGGCGAAGGCCACCGCGTCCTCGCCCGAAATCGAACCGTCGGTCTCGATGGTCATGGTCAGCTTGTCATAGTCGAGAACCTGGCCCTCGCGGGTGTTCTCGACCTTGTACGAGACCTTCTTGACCGGCGAATACAGGCTGTCGACGGGGATCAGCCCGATCGGCGCGTCCTCGGCGCGGTTACGGTCGGCCGGCACATAGCCCTTGCCGGTATCGACGGTGAATTCCATGCGGATTTCAGCGCCTTCGTCCAACGTGCAGATGACGTGGTCGGGATTGAGGATCTCGACGTCGCCGACCGTCTGGATATCGCCGGCGAGAACCGCGCCCGGTCCCTGCTTGCGGACGACCATGCGCTTGGGGCCGTCGCCTTCCATGCGGATGGCGATTTCCTTGATGTTCAAAACGATGTCGGTCACGTCCTCGCGGACGCCGGCGATGGACGAGAATTCATGCAGAACGCCATCGATCTGCACGGCGGTTACAGCCGCGCCACGCAGCGAAGACAGAAGCACGCGGCGCAGCGCGTTGCCTAGGGTGAGGCCGAAGCCGCGCTCGAGCGGCTCGGCGACCAGCGTGGTCAGCGTCTTCTTCTTCGACGAGAACTCGATCTTGTTCGGCTTGATCAGTTCTTGCCAATTTTTCTGGATCATAGTGCTTTCCTTCCGTTGTCCCGCCACCATCCAATCGTGGCGGGCGACCTGGAATGCCGTGGAGGAGCGCCCTTGAGGCGCTCGCGCGGCGTTCGGTAAATTCTTTAGACGCGGCGCTTCTTGCGCGGACGGCAGCCGTTGTGCGGGATCGGCGTCACATCACGGATCGAGGTGATGGTGAACCCTGCTGCCTGCAGTGCGCGCAACGCCGATTCACGACCGGAGCCGGGTCCACAGACCTCGACCTCGAGCATGCGCATGCCGTGTTCCTGAGCCTTCTTGGCAACATCTTCGGCAGCCATCTGGGCAGCGAAAGGGGTCGACTTGCGCGATCCCTTGAAGCCCTGGGCTCCGGCCGACGACCAGGCAATCGAATTGCCCTGTGCGTCGGTGATGGTGATCATCGTGTTGTTGAAGGTCGAATTGACGTGGGCAACGCCCGACGAGATATTCTTGCGTTCGCGACGGCGAACACGAGCGGCTTCCTTGGCCATGATAGTCCTTTCAGTTGATCTCTACACCGCCGTAATGCCAGCGGCTCCACCAGGGAGAAGGCAGTGGGGGAATATGGCAGTAGGGCAGTATGTCTGCCGTCCCTATTGCCTTACTGCCCTACCCCCTTACTGCCCTAAATTACTTCTTCTTTCCGGCAATCGACTTGGCCGGGCCCTTACGGGTGCGCGCATTGGTGTGCGTGCGCTGGCCACGAACCGGCAGCGAGCGACGGTGACGCAGGCCGCGGTAGCAGCCGAGGTCCATGAGCCGCTTGATGTTCATCGACACTTCGCGGCGCAGGTCGCCCTCGACCTGGTAGTCGCGGTCGATGGTCTCGCGGATCTGCAGCACTTCCGCGTCGGTCAGTTGGTTGACGCGGCGCTCGGCCGGGATGCCGACCTTGTCGACGATCTCCTGGGCGAACTTCTTGCCAATGCCATGAATGTATTGAAGCGCAATGACAACGCGCTTGTTGGTCGGAATGTTGACGCCGGCTATACGAGCCATGTTCTTCTCTTCTCCATATAGGCCGGGCGAGCCGGCGCTTCAAGTTGCCCCGCGTCCGGTGGAGGCCGGCCCTTGCGGGAGTTTCCAGTTCAAAGCGGCCTGCCTTGCCCTTGCGGACAAGCAAGCCTCATGCCTGATAGGAAGACGGGCCGCCATACCCCAGCGGACCGCTCCAGTCAAGCGCAATCGTTCGATTCTCTAGCCGGCCGCCTGGCCAACCCGCCGGGTCGTCGCCCTGAGCACTGCCTCGATCTGCTGCGTCACCGCATCGATGTCGGCCATGCCATCGACGCCCCTGAGTTTACCCTTGGCGTAGTAGTAGCCGATCAGCGGCGAGGTTTTCTTGTAATATTCCCTCAAGCGTTCTTCGAACACCGCTGGACTGTCGTCCTTGCGCACCGGCAGGCCTGCGGCCTTGGCTTCTTCGGCTCGCTTGACGATTCGGCCAACCAGCGCCTTGTCGTCGACGACAAATTCGATGACCGCGTCTAGCTCCAGTCCGCGATCCGACAGCATTTCCTCAACGGCGTCCGCTTGCACCAGAGTTCGGGGATACCCGTCAAGGATGAAGCCGTTTGCGCAATCAGCTTGATCGATGCGCTCGGCCACAATGGCGTTGACGATAGCGTCGGACACCAGTTCGCCAGCGTCCATCACCGCTTTGGCGCGCTTGCCGACTTCCGTGCCGGCCTGAACAGCAGCACGCAGCATGTCCCCCGTGGAAAGCTGTGGGATGCCGTGTCGTTCTACCAGTCTCAGTGCTTGTGTCCCCTTGCCCGCCCCCGGCGGTCCAAGCAATATCAACCTCATCTGGCCTTTTTCCCCCCGCGCAGCTTCGACTTCTTGATCAGGCCCTCATACTGGTGCGCGATCAGGTGACCCTGAATCTGCGCCACCGTATCGAGCGTTACACTGACCACGATCAGGAGCGAAGTGCCACCAAGGTAGAACGGTACGCCAGTCGCTGAAATCAGGAACTCGGGCAGCAGACACACCAGCACCAGATAGATGGCGCCGACGACGGTGATGCGGGTGAGCACATAGTCAATATAGTCCGCGGTGCGCTCGCCCGGGCGATAGCCCGGGATGAAGCCCGAATGCTTCTTCAATTGGTCGGCGGTGTCCTTCGGGTTGAAGACGATCGCCGTGTAGAAGAAGGCGAAGAACACGATCATCGCCGCGTAGAAGGCCATGTAGAGCGGCTGGCCATGACCGAGCGACGCCAGGATGGTGCTGGCCCAAGCGGGCATGTTCGTCGTCTGCGAGAAACCGGCGACGGTCGCCGGCAGCAGCAATAGCGACGAAGCGAAGATCGGCGGAATGACGCCGGATGTGTTGAGCTTCAGCGGCAGATGCGAGGTATCGCCCTGGAACATGCGATTGCCGACCTGGCGCTTGGGGTACTGAATCAGCAGGCGGCGCTGGGCGCGCTCGAAAAAGACGATCAGGCCGATAACGATAATGGCGAGCACGATGATCGCCAGGATCAGGCCGGTCGACAGCGCTCCGGTGCGGCCTAGCTCCAAGGTACCGGAGATGGCGCGCGGCAGGCCGGCGACAATGCCGGAGAAGATGATCAGCGAAATGCCGTTGCCGATGCCGCGGGCGGTGATCTGCTCGCCGAGCCACATCAGGAACATGGTGCCGCCGACCAGCGTGACGACGGTCGAGATGCGGAAAAAGATGCCGGGATCGTTGACGATGCCGTTTCCGCCCTCGAGCCCGACCGAAATGCCGTAGGCCTGGACCAGCGCCAGAAGCACGGTCCCGTAGCGCGTATACTGGTTGATAATCTTGCGGCCCTGCTCGCCTTCCTTCTTCAGCGCTTCCAGCGACGGAATGACCGAGGTCATCAGCTGCATGATGATGGAGGCGGAGATATAGGGCATGATGCCGAGGGCAAAGATCGCCATGCGCTGCACGGCACCGCCTGCAAACATATTGAACATGCCAAGCACGCCCTTGCTCTGCGACGAGAAGGCGTGGGCAAAGGCGTCCGGATTGATGCCGGGCAGCGGGATATAGGTGCCAAGACGGTAGACGAGCAGCGCGCCGATGGTGAACCAGATGCGCTTCTTCAGATCCTCGGCCTTGGCGAAGGCCGAGAAATTCAGATTCGAGGCTAGTTGTTCAGCAGCCGAAGCCATGCCTGATTCTCCGCTTGGTCACGCTCGATGCCCGCAGCTCAGGCGGCGCGTGTCACCGAAACTCACGAGATAAGCTCCGGACTGCAAACATGCAAGCGGCCGCGTTGATGCGGCCGTCACATCTGTCGGATCAAAGCACAACCGCAGGCAAAACCGAATTCCACCTTTGCCGGCCGTGCTTCAAATTGCCGTTACTCGGCGGCTGCCTTCTCAGGCAGCTTCACCGAGCCGCCGGCCTTTTCGATCTTCTCGATCGCGGCCTTGGAGGCTCCGGCCACGTCGAAGGCAAGCTTGGCCTTGATGTCGCCGTCTGAAAGGATGCGCACGCCGTCCTTGACGCGACGGATGACGCCAGCCGCAACCAGCGCCTCGGCCGTTACAACTGTCTTGGCGTCGAGCTTCTTGGCATCGAGCGCCGCCTGGATGCGGGCCAGCGACACGACGGTGAAGCTCTTGGCGAAGATATTGTTGAAGCCGCGCTTCGGCAGGCGGCGGTAGAGCGGCATCTGGCCACCCTCGAAGCCGTTGACGGCGACGCCGGAGCGCGCCTTCTGGCCCTTGACGCCGCGACCGGCGGTCTTGCCCGAACCGGAGCCGATGCCACGGCCGAGACGCTTCTTGGAGTGCGTCGCGCCGTCCTTGTCACGCAGATCATTGAGTTTCATCTGGGTTCTCCTGCGCTCTGGTTCAGCCCTCGTCCACGACGCGGACGAGATGCTGGACGGCAGCGATCATGCCGCGCACCGAGGGCGTATCCTCCAGCGTGCGCTGCTTGTGCATCTTGTTGAGGCCGAGGCCGACCAGCGTTGCGCGCTGCTCCTTCGGCCGGCGGATCGGCGAACCGATCTGCTCGACGGTGATGGTCTTGGTTGCTTTCTTGGCCATGGTCAAATCCCTGGTCAGCGTCGACTATTCTTCAGCCGCAACGGCGGTGCCGCGGCGGGCCTGAAGGGTCGAATACTTGATGCCGCGCGCGGCAGCCACATCCTTCGGATGCATCTGGCTCTTCAGCGCGTCGAACGTGGCACGAACCATGTTGTAGGGGTTCGAAGAACCCATCGACTTGGCGACCACGTCATGCATGCCGAGCGTTTCGAAAACGGCGCGCATCGGGCCGCCGGCGATGATGCCGGTACCTTGCTTGGCGGCGCGCAGCAGAACGCGTCCCGCACCCCAGCGTCCCTCGACGTCGTGGTGCAGCGTGCGGCCTGAGCGCAGCGGCACGAAGATCATGTCGCGCTTGGCCGATTCGGTCGCCTTGCGGATCGCCTCCGGCACTTCGCGCGCCTTGCCGTGGCCGAAGCCGACGCGGCCCTTCTGGTCGCCGACGACAACAAGTGCCGCAAAGCCGAAGCGCCGGCCGCCCTTGACGACTTTGGCGACACGGTTGATGTGGACGAGCTTGTCGACCATGCCGTCGTCGCGCTCTTCGCGATCACGGCCGCGGCCGCCATCCCTACGTTCCTGTGCCATATCCTGTTCCTTGTTTTTTTCCGGAAGCACGGTTGATGATGATATCCGGCGCCTCTGTGGGTCGCCGGGGGCGAATTTCGTTTTTAGAAGCTCAGACCACCTTCACGGGCAGCCTCGGCAAGCGCCTTGACACGGCCGTGGTAGATGTAGGCGCCGCGGTCGAAGACGACTTCCTTGACGCCGGCCTTCGAGGCACGCTCGGCGATCAGCTTGCCGATGGCAGCGGCGGCCGCCGTGTCGGCGCCGGTCTTGAGCGAGCCCTTGAGCTCCTTCTCGAGCGTCGAAGCAGCCGCGATGGTGTGGCCCTTGGCGTCGTCGATCACCTGGACATAGATGTTCTTCGACGTGCGATGGACCGACAAGCGCGGACGTTCGCCGGCAACCTTCTTGATCTGGCGGCGGACGCGCTGGGCGCGGCGTTGGGTGGATTCTTTCGAGCCCATGATATCAGTTCCTTGCCTTCAAAAAAACGGGGGCAACCATATGCGGTAGGACGAGCCTCCCGCGACCGCTCCCCGCGGCGTTAAAATTACTTCTTCTTGCCTTCCTTGCGGACGATCTTCTCGCCGGCATAGCGGACACCCTTGCCCTTGTAGGGCTCGGGGCTGCGATACTCGCGGATCTCGGCGGCAACCTGGCCGACCTGCTGCTTATCGATGCCGGTCACCGTGATTTCCGTCGGCTTCGGCACCGAAATCGTCACGCCCTGCGGCGTCTCGTAGACGACGTCATGGCTGAAGCCGAGCGCCAGCTGCAGGTTCTTGCCCTGCATGGCGGCACGATAGCCGACGCCGGTGATCTCGAGCTTCTTTTCGAAGCCGTCCTTGACGCCCTGCAGGATGTTGACGATCTGCGTGCGTGACATGCCCCACTTGGAACGGGCAGTCTTGGTCTGGTCGCGCGGCTGGACAGCGATCTCGCTGCCTTCCATCTTGACCAGCACTTCGTCGTTCACCACGAACTTCAGCTCGCCCTTCGGACCCTTCGCCGTCACGGTCTGGCCGTTGACGGTCGCGGTCACGCCCTGCGGCAGCGAAACGGGTTTCTTTCCAATACGAGACATTTTGTTGTCCTCGTCACTTCTCTTGTTTCAGGTCTCGGCTTTCGGGACTAGATCCCGAAAACCTGTTTCCAACCGGGTCACATACCAGATCAGAAGATCTGGCAGAGGATTTCCCCGCCGACATTCTGTTCACGCGCTTCGTGGTCGGCCATCACGCCCTTCGGCGTCGAAAGGATGGCGATGCCGAGGCCGTTGGCGACGTGCGGTATCGACTTGGCCGAAACGTAGACGCGGCGGCCGGGCTTCGAGACCCGAGCGATTTCGCGCACCACCGGCGCACCATCGAAATACTTCAGCTCGATCTCGATTTCGGACTTGCCGTTGTCGAAGTCGGTCTGGCTGTAGTCGCGGATATAGCCTTCCGCCTTCAGCACGTCGAGGACGCGGGTACGCAGGCGCGAGGCCGGCGTCGAAACGCTCGACTTCTTGCGGCCATATGCGTTGCGGATGCGGGTCAGCATATCGCCGAGAGGATCGCTCAATGACATGTTATGTCCTCCTTACCAGCTCGACTTGACCAGGCCCGGGATCTGGCCGTTATTGCCGAGATCACGAAGCGCGATACGCGATACTTTGAGCTTGCGATAATAGGCACGCGGACGTCCGGTGACTTCGCAGCGGTTGCGGATGCGGGTCTTGGCCGAGTTGCGCGGCAGCGCCGAAAGCTTCAGCTGGGCGCGGAAGCGCTCTTCCATCGGCTTGGACTGATCCATGATGATCGCCTTGAGCACCTCGCGCTTGGCAGCGAACTGGTCCGCAAGCTTGCGGCGCCTGTTGTTCTTCTCGACTGAGCTGGTCTTTGCCATTTCAGATTTTTCCTTTTCTCGCTGCCGTTACTGGCGGAAGGGGAAGTTGAAGGCCTTGAGCAATGCCCTGGCTTCGTCGTCCGTCTTCGCAGTCGTACAAACGATGACGTCCATGCCCCAGATCTGATCAACCTTGTCGTAGTTGATCTCCGGAAACACGATGTGTTCCTTGATGCCCATGGCATAGTTGCCACGGCCATCGAAGCTCTTCGGATTAAGTCCGCGGAAGTCGCGGACGCGCGGCAGTGCGATGTTCACGAGGCGGTCGAGGAATTCGTACATGCGTTCCTTGCGCAGCGTGACCTTGGCGCCGATCGGCATCTTCTCGCGGACCTTGAAGCCGGCGATCGAGTTGCGGGCGCGGGTGACGACGGCCTTCTGGCCGGCGATCATCGCAAGGTCTTCCGCCGCGATCGAAGGCTTCTTCGAATCGCCGGTCGCCTCGCCGACGCCCATGTTCAGCACGATCTTGTCGATGCGCGGAACCTGCATCTCGTTCTCGTAGCCGAACTGCTCCTGCAGCGCCTTGCGGATGGTCTCGTTGTAGACCTGCTTGAGGCGCGGCGTGTTCTGGGCAGTTGCCTGCTTGGTTTGAGCCTTAGCCATTGATGACTTCTCCCGAGCGCTTGGCGACGCGCACCTTCTTGCCGTCCTTCTGGAAGATGAAGCCGACGCGGGTCGGCTTGCCATCCTTGGGGTCGGCCAGCGCGATGTTCGACAGCTGGATCGGCGCTTCCTTGGTGATGATCCCGCCCTCTTGGGACTGGGACTGCTTCTGGTGACGACGGATCAGGTTGACGCCGCGCACCAGCACGGTGTCGTCCTTCGGCTGTACCGAGAGGACTTCGCCCGAACGGCCCTTGTCCTTGCCGGCCAGCACGACGACCTTGTCGCCTTTTCTAATCTTCTGCATTGGTCCGGCTCCTTACAGCACTTCAGGCGCGAGCGAGATGATCTTCATGTGGTTCTTGGCGCGGAGTTCGCGCGGAACCGGTCCGAAGATACGCGTGCCGATCGGCTCTTTCTTGTTGTCGACGAGAACGGCTGCGTTCTTGTCGAAACGGATCACGCTGCCGTCCGGGCGGCGGATGTCCTTGGCCGTGCGAACCACGACCGCCTTCATCACATCGCCCTTCTTGACGCGGCCGCGCGGGATGGCTTCCTTGATCGACACCACGATGATGTCGCCCACGGAAGCGTATTTCCGCTTCGAGCCGCCCAGCACCTTGATGCACATGACACGACGGGCGCCGGAATTATCCGCGACGTCGAGGTTTGTTTGCATCTGAATCATGACTGGCCGCCTTCTTCTTTTCTAACGGGACGGGTTTCTCACCCCTCCCCGGTCTGTCCAAAATTCGTTTCGTTGGCCCTGATCAGGCCTGGTCCGAAGACACCACGACCCAGCGCTTGTCCTTGGAAATCGGCTTCGATTCCTGGATGAACACCTGATCGCCGACCTTGTGGGCGTTGTTCTCGTCGTGCGCCTTGTACTTCTTGGTCATGCGCACGGTCTTCTTCATCACGGGATGCGTGAAGCGCCGTTCGACCTTGACGACAACCGTCTTCTCGTTCTTGTCGCTGACGACGGTGCCCTGCAGAATGCGCTTTGGCATGGTTTTCGTCCTTAAGCCTTCTTGGCCGCGGACTTTTCCGCAGCGATGGTCTTGATACGCGCAATGTCCTTGCGGACCTGCCTCACGCGCGCGGTCTTCTCAAGCTGGCCGGTGGCCTTATGGAAGCGCAGGTTGAACTGCTCCTTCTTCAGGCTGGCCAGGTCGTCGGTCAGCTGGTCCTGGGTCTTGGTCCGGATGTCTTCGGCTTTCATGATCAGCCCGTCCTTATTCTGCGATGCGCTGTACGAAGCGCGTCCTGACCGAGAGCTTGGCCGCGCCGAGACGCAGCGCCTCACGGGCGGTTTCCTCGTTGACGCCGTCGATCTCGAACATGATGCGGCCCGGCTTGACGCGTGCCGCCCAGTAGTCGACCGCGCCCTTGCCCTTACCCATACGGACTTCGGTCGGCTTCGACGTCACCGGCACGTCCGGGAAGATACGGATCCACACGCGGCCGGCACGCTTCATCTCGCGGGTGATCGCGCGGCGGGCCGCCTCGATCTCACGCGCGGTGACGCGGTTCGGCTCAAGCGCCTTCAGCCCGAAACCGCCGAAATCCAGGTTGGTGCCGCCCTTGGCGGTACCGTGGATGCGGCCCTTGAACTGCTTGCGGAACTTTGTGCGCTTTGGCTGCAGCATCGTTCTAACTCCAAATTCCTAAATGTCTTACGCGTTTTCGCGACGGCGACCGCGTTCGCGCTCACCACCACCGCCATGCGCATGATCGCCCTCGGTGGCGCGGCGCTCCGAAGCCATCGGGTCGTGCTCGAGGATTTCGCCCTTGAACACCCAGACCTTGACGCCGCAGATGCCGTAGGCCGTATTCGCCTCGGCCGTGCCGTAGTCGACGTCGGCACGCAGCGTATGCAGCGGCACGCGGCCTTCACGATACCATTCCATGCGCGCGATCTCGGCGCCGCCGAGACGGCCGGCGCAGTTGATGCGGATGCCTTCGGCACCGAGGCGCATCGCCGACTGCACGGCACGCTTCATGGCGCGGCGGAACGCGATGCGGCGCTCGAGCTGCTGGGCGATCGACTGGGCGACCAAGGTCGCGTCGATCTCCGGCTTGCGCACTTCGACGATGTTCAGATGCGTCTCGGACTTGGTCATCTCCATCAGCTTCTTGCGAAGCTTCTCGATGTCGGCGCCCTTCTTGCCGATGATCAGGCCCGGACGCGCCGCATGGATGGTGACGCGGCACTTCTTGTGCGGACGCTCGATCACGACCTTCGAGATCGCAGCCTGCTTGAGTTCCTTCTCAAGATATTTGCGGATCTTGATGTCCTCGTGCAGCAGCTTGCCGTACTCGCCGGTGTTCGCGAACCAGCGCGAATCCCAGGTGCGGTTGATGCCGAGACGCAGACCGATCGGATTGACTTTCTGGCCCATTATGCGGCCTCCCCTTTTTCTTCGACTTCACGAACGACGATCGTGAGGTGCGAGAACGGCTTCTCGATACGACTGGCGCGCCCACGGCCACGGGCATGGAACCGCTTCATGACGATCGACTTGCCGACATAGGCTTCCGCCACGATCAGCGCATCGACGTCGAGGTCGTGGTTGTTTTCCGCGTTGGCGATCGCCGATTCCAGCGTCTTCTTGACCGTGCCGGAAATCCGCTTGGCCGAGAATTCGAGGTCGGAAAGCGCTGTCGCGACCTTCTTGCCGCGGATCAGCGCGGCAACCAGGTTCAGCTTCTGCGGGCTGATACGGATCGTGCGCAACACGGCGCGCGCTTCGTTGTCAGCAAGCCTGCGCGGAGCTTTGGCCTTGCCCATGATTATTTCCTCTTCGCCTTCTTATCCGCGCCGTGACCGTAATAGGTCCGGGTCGGAGCGAATTCACCGAACTTGTGACCGACCATGTCCTCGTTCACCGAGACGGGAACGTGTTTCTGGCCGTTGTAGACACCGAAGGTGAAGCCGACGAACTGCGGCAGGATGGTGGAGCGGCGGCTCCACATCTTGATCACCTCATTGCGACCACCTTCACGAACCTTGTCCACCTTCTTCAGAAGGTAGCCGTCGATGAAGGGGCCTTTCCAAATCGAACGAGTCACTTGGCGTTACCTCTTCTTAGCTCTTGCGCTGATGGCGCGAGCGCAGGATGAACTTGTCGGTCGCCTTGTTGGACCGCGTCTTCTTGCCCTTGGTCGGCTTGCCCCAGGGCGAAACCGGATGGCGGCCACCCGAGGTGCGGCCTTCGCCGCCGCCATGTGGATGGTCGACCGGGTTCATGGTCACGCCGCGATTGTGCGGACGTTTGCCGCGCCACACGGTGCGGCCTGCCTTGCCGTCATTGATGTTGCCGTGGTCCGGGTTAGACACGGCGCCGACAGTGGCCATGCAGGAGCCGTGGACGACACGCTGCTCGCCCGAATTGAGGCGCAGGATCGCCATGCCCTGGTCGCGGCCGACGAGCTGGCCATAACCGCCGGCCGAACGGGCGACCTGAGCGCCCTTGCCGGGCTTCAGCTCGATATTGTGGACGATCGTGCCGACCGGCATCGAGGCCAGCGGCATCGCGTTGCCCGGCTTCACGTCGACCGATTCACCGGCCACGATCTTGTCGCCGGGAGCCAGACGCTGCGGGGCGATGATGTAGGACAGCTCGCCATCGTCATACTTGATCAGCGCGATGAAGGCGGTGCGGTTCGGATCGTACTCGATGCGCTCGACCGTGCCGACGACGTCGAACTTGCGGCGCTTGAAGTCGATGATGCGGTAGGTGCGCTTGTGACCGCCGCCGATGAAGCGGGCTGTGATGCGGCCGTAATTGTTGCGGCCGCCCGACTTGGTCAGGCCTTCGGTCAGGCCCTTGACGGGCTTGCCCTTGTAGAGGCCCGACCGATCGACGATGACCAGCTGACGGGTGCTCGGCGTTACCGGGTTGAATTTTTTCAGTGCCATTGTTCTGTCCTCGCGACCTTGCTCAGAGACCCGTCGCGACGTCGATCGACTGGCCTTCGGCCAGCGTCACAACCGCCTTCTTGACGTCGCTCTGGCGGCCGATCGTGCCGCGGAAGCGCTTGATCTTGCCCTTGCGGACAAGCGTGTTCACGGCCATCACCTTGACGCCGAACAGCGCTTCGACGGCGGCCTTGATTTCCGGCTTCGACGCCTTCTTGGCGACGTTGAAGACGACCTGGTTCTGCTCGGAAGCCATGGTCGACTTTTCGGTGATCGCCGGCGAGACGATCACGTCGTAATGACGAAGGTCGGTCATTTGAAGCGCTCCTCGAGAGCCTCGACGGCGGCCTTGGAAAGGACCAGCGTGCCGCGGCGCAGAATGTCGTAGACGTTGATGCCCTGGATGGGCAGCACGTCGATGTTCGGGATGTTGGTCGCTGCCAGCTTGAAGTTCTTGTCAAGCTCGGCGCCGCCGATCACCAGGGCGTTGCTCAGGCCCAGCGTCGCGAAATTCGCGATCAGCGCCTTGGTCTTGGCCTCGGTCAGCTTCAGCTCGTCGATGATGATGATCGACGCGCTCTTGGCCTTGGCCGAGAGGGCATGCTTCAGGCCGAGCGCACGCACCTTCTTAGGCAGATCGTGCTCGTGGCTGCGCACGACCGGGCCGTGGGCCTTGCCGCCGCCGCGGAACTGCGGAGCGCGAGCCGAATGGTGACGGGCGCGGCCCGTACCCTTCTGCTTGTACATCTTGGCGCCGGTGCGGGCGATTTCCGCGCGACCCTTGGCCTTGTGCGTGCCCTGCTGCTTCTTGGCAAGCTGCCAGCGCACGACGCGCTGCAGGATGTCCTCACGCGGATCGAGGCCGAAAATCTCTTCGGAGAGCTTCACCTTGCCGGCGTCCTTGCCGCCAAGCGTTGTAATCTTGAGGTCCATTATTCCGCTCCCTCTGTGGCCGGGGCCTCGTTCGTGGCGGCACCGTCAGTCGCAAGGGCGCGGATCGCGGCGGGCTTCGGCGCATTGGCCGGAAGCGCCACCTTGGCCGCGTCGCGGACCAGGATCCATGCACCCTTCGAACCCGGGACCGCACCGCGGATCAGGATCAGGCCGCGATCGGCGTCGGTCGAGACGACCTCGACATTCTGCGTGGTGACGCGGGTGTCGCCCATGTGGCCGGCCATATGCTTGCCCTTGAACACCTTGCCCGGATCCTGGCGCTGGCCGGTCGAGCCGTGTGTACGGTGCGACACCGAGTTGCCGTGCGTTGCGCGGCCGCCACCCATGTGGTGCCGCTTGATGACGCCCTGGAAGCCCTTGCCGATCGTGGTGCCCGTCACATCGACCTTCTGGCCGACGACGAAGTGCTCGACGGTGATCTCGGCGCCAACATCGATCATGTTGTCGGCAGAGACGCGAAACTCGGCAACCTTGGCCTTGGGCTCGACGGAAGCGGTCGCGAAATGGCCGCGCATCGCCTTCGACGTGTTCTTCACCTTGGCAAGGCCAACGCCGAGCTGGACGGCGGTATAGCCGTTCTTCTCCTGCGTGCGCTGCGCCACGACCTGGCAGTTCTCCATCTGGAGAACAGTGACGGGAACATGTTCCCCGGCATCGTTGTAGATGCGGGTCATTCCCACCTTCTTTGCAATCACACCTGAACGCATCGGTTCAATTCCTTTAGAGTTCCCTGTCGGGGCTGTCGCCCCTCCACGCCTCTTGTTCCTTCAGAGTTCCGGGTCGCCCCGCTGACCTCTGGTTCCTTACAGCTTGATCTCGACGTCGACACCGGCGGCCAGGTCGAGCTTCATCAAAGCATCGACCGTCTGCGGGGTCGGGTCGACAATGTCGAGCAGACGCTTGTGCGTGCGCATTTCGAACTGCTCGCGGCTCTTCTTGTCGACGTGAGGCGACCGGTTGACCGTGAACTTTTCGATCCGCGTCGGCAGCGGAATGGGGCCGCGGACGTTGGCGCCGGTGCGCTTGGCGGTCGACACGATTTCCCGTGTCGAGGCGTCGAGCACCCGGTGATCAAACGCCTTCAGGCGGATGCGGATATTCTGTCCGTTCATGCGTCACTTCCTTGTTCTGGCGCGGCGCGGGCAGCGCCCGCGACAGATCGGTTTAAGTCCAAATTACTCTGTGATGGTGACGACGATGCCGGCACCGACGGTGCGGCCGCCTTCACGGATGGCGAAGCGCAGCTTCTCTTCCATGGCGATCGGCACGATCAGCTCGATATCGACGGTGATGTTGTCGCCCGGCATCACCATCTCGGTGCCTTCCGGCAGCGACACGATGCCGGTCACGTCCGTCGTGCGGAAATAGAACTGCGGACGGTAGTTGGTGAAGAACGGCGTGTGGCGGCCGCCCTCGTCCTTGGTCAGGATGTAGGCTTCGGCAACGAACTTCTTGTGCGGCTTGACGGTGCCGGGCTTGGCCAGGACCTGGCCGCGCTCGACGCCCTCGCGGTCGACACCGCGCAGCAGCGCGCCGATGTTGTCGCCGGCCTGGCCCTGGTCGAGCAGCTTGCGGAACATCTCGACGCCCGTGCAGGTCGTCTTGGTGGTCGGACGGATGCCGACGATCTCCAGCTCCTCGCCGACCTTGACGACGCCGCGCTCGACGCGGCCGGTCACCACCGTGCCACGGCCCGAGATCGAGAACACGTCCTCGATCGGCATCAGGAACGGCTTGTCGAGCGGACGAACCGGCGTCGGGATGTAGGCATCGACCGCAGCCATCAGTTCGCGGATGGCGTCCTCGCCGATCTTCTTGTCGCTGTCTTCAAGGGCGGCAAGCGCCGAACCCTTGACGATCGGAATGTCATCGCCGGGGAACTCGTTCTTGGTCAAAAGCTCGCGCACCTCGAGCTCGACCAGCTCGAGCAGCTCGGCGTCGTCGACCTGGTCGACCTTGTTCAAGAACACCACGATCGAGGGCACGCCGACCTGGCGGGCGAGCAGGATGTGCTCGCGCGTCTGCGGCATCGGGCCGTCGGCGGCCGACACCACCAGGATCGCGCCGTCCATCTGCGCGGCACCGGTGATCATGTTCTTGACGTAGTCGGCGTGGCCGGGGCAGTCGACATGGGCATAGTGGCGGTTGGCGGTCTCGTATTCGACGTGGGCCGTCGAAATGGTGATGCCGCGCGCCTTCTCTTCCGGCGCCGCATCGATCTGGTCGTAGCGCTTGTACTCGCCAAAATACTTGGTGATCGCCGCCGTCAGCGACGTCTTGCCATGGTCGACGTGACCAATCGTGCCAATGTTCACATGAGGCTTAGTGCGCTCGAATTTACCTTTTGCCATGTGATCTCTCCATTCCTGCCAGCCCGTGCGGGCCTTGAATTAAGTTACTGATGCAACTCGTTTCGAGTTACGCGTATTTCTTCTGGACTTCCTGGGCGACCGCGGTCGGGACCGGCTCGTAGTGGTCGAACTGCATCGTGTAGGCCGCGCGGCCCTGGCTCATCGAGCGAAGGTTGTCCACGTATTTGAACATGTTGGCGAGCGGCACCATCGCGTTGATGACCACAGCCACGCCACGGGCTTCCTGGCCCTGGATCTGGCCGCGACGGCCGTTCAGGTCGCCGATAACGCTGCCGACGTAATCTTCCGGCGTCACCACTTCGACCTTCATGATCGGCTCGAGCAACTGCACGCCAAGCTTGGGGGCTGCTTCACGGAAGCAGGCGCGGCCGGCGATTTCGAAGGCCAGAACCGACGAGTCCACGTCGTGGTAGGCGCCATCGATCAGCGTCGCCTTGACGCCGATCATCGGGAAGCCGGCGAACGGGCCCGAGGTCATGACGCTGTTGATGCCCTTTTCGACACCGGGGATGTATTCCTTCGGCACAGCGCCGCCGACGATCTTGGTTTCGAACTCGAATTCGCTGCTTTCCGGATTCGGCTCGAACAGGATCTTGACGCGGGCGAACTGGCCGGTACCGCCGGTCTGCTTCTTGTGCGTGTAGTCCTGCTCGTGCTTGCGGGTGATCGTCTCGCGGTAGGCCACCTGCGGCGCGCCGACATTGGCCTCGACCTTGAACTCGCGGCGCATGCGGTCGACGATGATGTCGAGGTGAAGCTCGCCCATGCCGGAAATGATCGTCTGGCCCGATTCCTCGTCAGTCTTGACGCGGAAGGACGGATCCTCGGCGGCCAGGCGGTGAAGGGCGAGACCCATCTTTTCCTGGTCGTTCTTGGTCTTCGGCTCGATGGCGATCTGGATGACCGGATCGGGGAATTCCATGCGCTCGAGGATGACCGGATGCAGCGGATCACTGAGCGTGTCGCCGGTGGTGGTGTCCTTGAGGCCAGCGAGGGCGACGATGTCGCCGGCAAACGCCTCTTCGACGTCGGCGCGCGAATTCGCATGCATCTGCAGCATGCGGCCGATGCGCTCTTTCTTGCCCTTCACGGTGTTGTCGACCGAGATGCCCTTGGTGAGCTTGCCCGAATAGATGCGGGCAAAGGTGAGCGAACCGACGAACGGGTCGTTCATGATCTTGAAGGCAAGCATCGACAGCGGCTCGTTGTCGTCGGCATGACGCTCGATCTCGGCGTCGGTCTTGGCGTCGACGCCCTTGATGGCCGGGACATCGGCCGGCGACGGCAGATATTCGACGACGGCGTCGAGCAGCGGCTGCACGCCCTTGTTCTTGAAGGCCGAGCCGCAGAACATCGGATAGAACTTCACCGCGATCGTGCCCTTGCGGATGAGCGCACGGATCTCGTCGTTGCTCGGCATCTTGCCTTCGAGGTAATTCTCGAGCGCCGTCTCGTCCATTTCGACGGCGGCCTCGATCATCTTCTCGCGGTATTCTTCGGCACGAGCCTTGAGGTCGGCAGGGATCTCGACGATGTCCCAGGCAGCGCCCAGCGTCTCGTCGCGCCAGACCAGCGCGTTCATCTCGACGAGGTCGACGACACCCTTGAACTCGGTCTCGGCGCCGATCGGCAGCTGCATGACGACGGCATGCGCACCGAGGCGCGATCCGATCATCTCGACCGAGCGGTAGAAGTCGGCGCCGATCTTGTCCATCTTGTTGCAGAAGATCATGCGCGGCACGCGATACTTGTCGGCCTGGCGCCAGACGGTCTCCGTCTGCGGCTCGACACCGGCATTGGCATCGAGCAGCGCAATGGCGCCGTCGAGCACGCGCAGCGAACGCTCGACTTCAATGGTGAAGTCGACGTGGCCGGGGGTGTCGATGATGTTGAAGCGGTGCATCTTGCCGTCGCGACCCTTCCAGAAGGTCGTGGTCGCGGCCGACGTGATGGTGATGCCGCGCTCCTGCTCCTGCTCCATCCAATCCATGGTGGCAGCGCCGTCGTGGACTTCGCCGATCTTGTGCGACTTGCCCGTGTAATAGAGGACGCGCTCGGTGGTCGTCGTCTTGCCGGCGTCGATGTGCGCCATGATACCGAAATTGCGGTAGTCTTCGATTTTATATTCGCGGGCCATGGGAGGTGCCTCTTCAGTCTCGTTCGCGCTTTACCAGCGGTAGTGCGCGAAAGCGCGGTTGGCTTCTGCCATCTTGTGGGTGTCTTCACGCTTCTTGACGGCGGTGCCGCGGTTGTTGGCCGCGTCCATCAGCTCGCCGGAGAGGCGGTCGACCATAGTGGTCTCGTTGCGGTTGCGGGCGGCGGCGATCAACCAGCGGATGGCCAATGCCTGACGGCGCTCGGGGCGCACGTCGACTGGAACCTGGTAGGTGGCGCCGCCGACGCGGCGCGAACGCACTTCCACATGCGGCGCGACATTGTCGAGCGCCTGATGGAAGACGGTGACCGGCTCCTGCTTGGTCTTGGACTGGACCTGATCGAGCGCGCCGTAGACGATGGTCTCGGCAACCGACTTCTTGCCGTCATACATGACGGCATTCATGAACTTGGTGACGATCAGATCGCCGAACTTGGGGTCCGGATTGATCTCACGCTTTTCTGCACTGTGACGACGGGACATTTTTTCTCTGCCTCAATTCTACGCGGTGGCCTGGATCCCGGATCGTCGCTTGACGCCGTCCGGAACGACCTCGGCTACGCTTCGGTCACTTCGGACGCTTGGCGCCGTATTTCGAACGGCGCTGCTTGCGGTTCTTCACGCCTTGCGTGTCGAGCACGCCGCGGATGATGTGGTAACGGACGCCCGGAAGATCCTTGACGCGACCGCCGCGGATCATCACCACCGAGTGCTCCTGAAGGTTGTGGCCTTCGCCGGGGATGTAACCGATCACTTCAAAACCATTGGTCAGGCGGATCTTGGCCACCTTGCGCAGCGCCGAGTTCGGCTTCTTCGGCGTCGTGGTGTAGACGCGCGTGCAGACGCCCCGCTTCTGCGGGTTCTGCTGCATGGCCGGGACCTTGTTGCGCTTCACCGGCGCAATGCGCGGCTTGCGGATCAGCTGGTTGACGGTAGGCATTAAACCCTCTTGTCTCTCAATTCCGTGTCTCGCCCGGTCAGGGCCGCTCAAAGCGTCATTTCCATACGCAAATTCGGGCCACAAACCGCGCCTCGCGGTCTTGCCCGAACAAATGGCAGAGGAAGCGGAAGCCGCTTCATGCACGCCGGAAATGTCTTTTCGCTCGTAAAACGAACCCTGTTTGAGGCAAACTCCAAAGCGTGTCGCTTCGAAAGCAAGAGCCTCACATCGGTTCTGACTGGGCGGCTTCTACTCGTATGGCCACTGTCCGTCAACCCCGGAGCGGCAAATATTGCGCTGAACCCGAGGCTTGGCAGCCATGCGAAAAGCGCATGTAATTTTCTTGCGCCGTTTTTCAAGAGGAAGCCAGAAAGTGACCGGCTTGCCGCTGTTTCCAGGCCGTGCTTCGTGCGAAAAGGCGGCATGAGCAGCCCAAACCCCCTCGCCCGGAGGTACGAACCCGTGAATGACAATGAGGAGCGCCCGGTCACCATTATTACCGGCCGGGTGTGGAAGCGCAAAGGCGGCAAGCCGGAAGGCGTGCATGTGATGCTGGTCGCGCCGGACGACGATTCGGCGGTGCGCCGCGCTCTCGAATCGCTTGCCGCCGAAGGTTATGCCGAGGCAGAGCTCGATCAGATCGGCGACATGGACGGCGTGCCGGACGAGGAGCCGCATCTGTCCGCCTATCAGGGCGCGCTCGAAGGCGAAGTGTCGATCGTGACGTTCGATGTGCCGATCTGAAGAGATCTGAATCGCGGTCGATCTCACGGGCCGGCGACAAAGCCCGGCGACTTGCCCGGCACAAGTTCTCTGCTAAGAAGCGACCTCTGGCAAAACCAAGCACACTCAACCTGCGGAGCTCCCATGTCCTCTAATCCCATCAAGCTCGGCATCGTCGGCGTGGGGAAGATCGTCCGTGACCAGCATCTGCCGGCGCTGGCGAAGGACCAGGATTATCGCCTGGTCGCCGCAGCGAGCCGCCATGGCAAAGTCGAGGACATCCCGAATTTCCCGACGATCGAGGCGATGCTCGACGCAACGCCGGAGCTCGAGGCGGTGTCGCTGTGCATGCCGCCGCAGTTTCGTTACGACGCCGCGCGCTTGGCGCTGGCGGCGAAAAAGCATGTTTTCCTGGAAAAGCCGCCCGGCGCCACGGTCAGCGAGGTCGAAGACCTGAAGGCGCTGGCGACAGCGAACGGCGTCTGCCTGTTCGCCAGCTGGCATTCACGCTATGCGCCGGCTGTCGAAGCTGCGCGCGCATTCCTTGGATCGACAACGATCAGGTCGGCCGCCATCAATTGGAAAGAAGACGTGCGCCGCTGGCATCCGAATCAGGAATGGATCTGGGCTCCCGGCGGCTTTGGCGTGTTCGATCCCGGCATCAACGCCCTGTCGATCGCTACCCACATCCTGCCGCCGATGTTCATCAGCTCGGCAGAACTCGATTTCCCCGAAAACCGCGCGGCCCCCATCGCCGCCCATATCGCCTTCCGCACGTCGAACGGTCTGCCGGTGACGATGGAACTCGATTGGCGTCAGACCGGCCCGCAAAGCTGGGACATCCTGGCCGATACCGAGGCAGGATCGATGGTGCTTTCTGGCGGCGGCTCAAAGCTTGCCATCGATGGCCGCGTCGTTCACGAGGAGCCGGAAGCCGAATATCCGATGCTCTACAAGCGCTTCGCCGAGATCGTGCGCGCCGGCACCTCCGACGTCGATCTCGCGCCCCTGCAGCACGTCGCCGACGCCTTCATGCTCGGCAAGCGCAATGTGGTGGAAGCTTTTTTCGACTGACACTGACCCCGGTAGAGCGACCTTGAATGTTTCGGATCATCTTGGCTTGCCGTCCGCGAATTCTCCCGGACGAGGCGCAGAAGCAACGGGAGCCGTCCGGTGTCCTTGTTCAAGTTCGCTGATGACATGTTGAACCGCCACCTCGAGATCGGCCTGCCCCCAGCCAAGCTCCGTGATTTCTCCATATCGAACGAAATTTGAGCGGTCGAAACCAGCTTCAATGTCATTGTACGAAATCACGCTCCGGCCGATCAACGCTACGACCCAGACGCGATGATCACTCCCAGCAGGAGAGTGATGCAGCCATTCTTCCGGATCGATCGTGATCAGGTTCCAAAGTCTTCGCTGCCCAAAGCTCATGCGATCTCGGCCAGCGTTGATCAATTCCCAGATGGTTGCCTCGTTCAATTGCCGATTCCTTTAAAAAAGCCAGCCGCCGGTGGCAGCTTCAATTAACGATCGCTATTGCAAAGCCGTCATAGCCCTTGGCGCCAACAGTCTGGATCGCGGTGCCTTCCAGACGTTTGTCGCTGCCGATGAACGAGAACGCCGCGCGTGCCCCTTCGACATTGGCATCGCGACCATCTTCATTCACCACCGCGCCGTCACGGATGACATTGTCGCAGACGATGACGGTCCCCGGCCTCGAAAGACGCATGGCCCAGGACAGATAGTGCGGGTTGTTCGGCTTGTCGGCGTCGATGAAGATGAAGTCGAACGGCCCGGCATTCTCGGCGCCTAAGGCCGCAAGCGATTGAAGCGCCGGTCCGACCCGCAGTTCCACACGGTCAGACACCCCTGCCCGTTCAAAGTTCGACCGCGCGACACTGGCGTGGTGCGGATCAAGCTCGAGCGTCACGACCTTGCCGTCCATCGGCAATGCTCGCGCCATCCAGATTGTCGAATAACCGCCCAATGTGCCGATTTCGAGTACCTTCCTCGCTCCCTGCATTCGCGCAAGAAGTGAGAGCAGCTTGCCTTGTGCCGGGGAAACGTCGATAGGCGGCAGGCCCTGATCATGGTTGGCCGCCAGAACGGCATCAAGAGCGGGATCCGCCTCGAAAAGAGCTTCGACAATGTAGTCGTCGACAGAAGCCCAAATCTTCCTGCTCATCGTTTCTTCTCCGATCCGAATGAGGAACCAAAATGCGAAAAGGGGCCACTTAGGCCCCTTTTCTATCTTCTCTTGCTTGCGCGCTTACTGCGCGGCGTTAACCATGTCGGTCAGCATCGGCTCGGCGACCTCGACGCCGGACGCCTTGCGGCGCTCGTCGATGATCAACTCGTCGCGCGAGGTGGCGATGCGCCGGATCTGGCTCATCGTACCGCCGGTACCGGCCGGGATCAGCCGGCCGACGATGACGTTTTCCTTCAGCCCCTGCAGCATGTCGGTCTTGCCGGCAACCGCAGCTTCGGTCAGCACCCTCGTCGTCTCCTGGAAGGAAGCGGCGGAGATGAAGGACGGCGTCTGCAGCGAGGCCTTGGTGATGCCGAGCAGCACCGGCTGACCTTCGGCCGGCTTCTTGCCTTCCTCGACCAGGCGCTCATTGACCTCTTCCAGCTCGATCACGTCGACGTGGTCGCCCGGAATGTAGGTCGAATCGCCCTGCGTGGTGATCTCGACCTTCTGCAGCATCTGGCGAACGATCACCTCGATGTGCTTGTCGTTGATCGACACGCCCTGCAGTCGGTAGACCTCCTGGATTTCGTTGACGAGGTAGGAGGCAAGCGCCTCCACGCCCTTGATCGCCAGGATGTCGTGCGGCGCCGGATTGCCGTCGAGGATGTAGTCGCCCTTCTCGATGACGTCGCCGTCCTGGAGATGGAACGGCTTGCCCTTCGGGATCAGGTATTCGACCGGCTCAAGCGTCGAGTCATGCGGCTCGATGATGATACGGCGCTTATTCTTGTAGTCGCGGCCGAAGCGGATCGTGCCATCGATCTCGGCGATGATGGCGTGATCCTTCGGACGGCGTGCCTCGAACAGTTCGGCAACACGCGGCAGACCGCCGGTGATGTCCTTGGTCTTGGCGCTTTCCATCGGGATACGCGCCAGCACGTCGCCGGGGCGAACCTGTGCGCCCGGCTCGACCGAAAGAATGGCCTCGACCGAGAGCAGGAAGCGGGCGTCGCCGCCCTTCGACAGCTTGCCGACCTTGCCCTTGGCATCCTGGACGACGATCGCCGGCTTGAGGTCGTTGCCGCGTGGCGTCGAACGCCAGTCGATGACCTCGCGCTTGGTGATGCCGGTCGATTCGTCGGCGGTTTCCTGAACGGAAATGCCATCGACCAGATCCTCGAATGCCACCCTGCCCTCGATTTCGGTGAGGATCGGGCGGGTATAAGGATCCCACTCGGCGATACGCTGGCCGCGTTTCACCTTGTCGCCATCGTCGACGAAGATGCGCGAACCGTAGGTGACGCGGTGCGTGGCGCGTTCCTTGCCGGCTTCGTCGAGGATCAGCACCGCCATGTTGCGGCCCATGACCATCAGCTGGCCGTCGGAGTTGCGCACCACGTTGCGGTTGCGGATCTCGACCTTGCCCTCATAGGAGGCTTCAAGGAACGAGGAATCCACCACCTGCGCCGTGCCGCCCATGTGGAAGGTACGCATGGTGAGCTGGGTGCCCGGCTCGCCGATCGACTGCGCCGCGATGACGCCGACAGCCTCGCCCTGGTTGACGGGAGTGCCGCGGGCCAGATCGCGTCCGTAGCAGACCGCGCAGACGCCGACCCTGACCTCGCAGGTCAGCGCCGAACGGATGCGAACCGACTGCACGCCGGCCTTTTCGATCAGTTCCACGTCACGCTCGTCCATCAGCGTTCCGGCCTTGACCAGAACCTCGCCGGTGACCGGATGGGTGATGTCGTCGAGCGAGGTGCGGCCGAGAACGCGCTGGCCAACCGAAGCGACGACCTGACCAGCATCGACGATCGGCTGCATGGTGAGGCCCTTGTCGGTGCCGCAGTCGAGAGAGTTGACGATGCAGTCCTGCGCCACGTCGACGAGACGACGCGTCAGGTAACCCGAGTTCGCCGTCTTCAAGGCGGTGTCGGCCAGACCCTTGCGGGCGCCGTGGGTCGAGTTGAAGTACTCGAGCACGGTGAGGCCTTCCTTGAAGTTCGAGATGATCGGCGTCTCGATGATTTCACCGCTAGGCTTGGCCATCAGGCCGCGCATGCCGGCGAGCTGGCGCATCTGGGTGGGCGAGCCGCGCGCACCGGAGTGCGACATCATGTAGATCGAGTTCATCGGCTTCTGACGGCCGTTGTCCTCGAACTCGACCGCCTTGATGCGGGCCATCATTTCGTCGGCGACCTTTTCCGAGCACTTGGCCCAGGCGTCGACGACCTTGTTGTACTTCTCGCCCTGGGTGATCAGGCCGTCATTGTACTGCTGCTCGTATTCCTTGGCCAAAGCCTCGGTGTCGGACACCAGCTTGATCTTGGCGTCCGGGATCAGCATGTCGTCCTTGCCGAACGAAATGCCGGCGCGGCAGGCATGGCTAAAGCCGAGGGCCATGATGCGATCGCAGAAAATGACCGTCTCCTTCTGACCGCAATGGCGATAGACGGTGTCGATCATCTTGGAGATGTTCTTCTTGGTCATCTCCTGGTTGGCGGTCTCGTAGGGCACGTTGTGGTTCTTCGGCAGCAGCTCGCCGATGATCATGCGGCCAGGCGTGGTGTCGTAGATCTTCGACACGACCTTGCCGTCGGCGTCGACCGTGCGGAAGCGCCCCTTGATCTTGGCATGCAGCGTGACTGCCTTGGTCTCGAGCGCGTGCTGGAGTTCGCCCATGTCGGCAAACACCATGCCCTCGCCCGGCTCGTTCTGATTGACGATCGAGAGATAGTAGAGACCGAGAACCATGTCCTGCGACGGCACGATGATCGGCGCACCGGAAGCCGGGTGCAGGATGTTGTTGGTCGACATCATCAGCACGCGGGCTTCGAGCTGCGCTTCCAGCGACAGCGGCACGTGGACCGCCATCTGGTCGCCGTCGAAATCGGCGTTGAAGGCCGTGCAGACCAGCGGGTGAAGCTGGATCGCCTTGCCTTCGATCAGGATCGGCTCGAACGCCTGGATACCGAGGCGGTGCAGCGTCGGTGCGCGGTTCAGCAGCACCGGATGCTCGCGGATGACCTCGTCGAGGATATCCCAGACCTCCGGACGCTCCTTCTCGACCAGCTTCTTCGCCTGCTTGACGGTCGAGGAGTAGCCCTTGGCGTCGAGACGGGCGTAGATGAAGGGCTTGAACAGTTCGAGCGCCATCTTCTTCGGCAGGCCGCACTGGTGGAGCTTGAGCTCCGGACCGGTAACGATGACCGAGCGGCCGGAATAGTCGACGCGCTTGCCGAGCAGGTTCTGGCGGAAGCGGCCCTGCTTGCCCTTCAGCATGTCGGACAGCGACTTCAGCGGACGCTTGTTGGCGCCGGTGATGACGCGGCCGCGGCGGCCGTTGTCGAACAGCGCATCGACGGCTTCCTGCAGCATGCGCTTTTCATTGCGCACGATGATGCCGGGCGCGCGCAGCTCGATCAGCCGCTTCAAGCGGTTGTTGCGGTTGATGACGCGGCGATAGAGGTCGTTCAGATCCGACGTGGCGAAACGGCCGCCGTCCAGCGGGACAAGCGGACGCAGGTCCGGCGGGATCACCGGAACCACCTTCATGATCATCCATTCCGGACGGTTGCCGGATTCCATGAAGTTCTCGACGACCTTGAGCCGCTTCAGGTATTTCTTCTGC
>NZ_JAMYOE010000041.1:0-43898 GCF_040319695.1 Mesorhizobium sp. M0898
AGGAGGTCGCGTCGACCTTAATCAAGACGCTTCGGTGCGAGTGGATCCACGGCTTCATCGCCGACTTCTTCAACACTATCGACCCAGAAGCGGGCGTTCGGCAGCGATCAGAGCAGCAACGATTTTGGCAGGACCGGAAATCGGCATGGAATGCTGCAATCATCATCATGTCCCGTCCAAGTTGTGGACAGTTCCTTCTCAAAGGCGCACTCTTAGCATGTGAAACGCGAGCTAGCGTTTCGTGCAACGCTTCACATGCTTGACTTGCGTCGGTGATTATCTGACCTACCCGGATACTTCCGGGTGGGCAGACCTCACATTGTGTCGCCTATCCGTGATCAGGCTACGGCCTAAGGCACGTTGCAGCCCGTTCCGGATCAACTGGGAGGTAAACAACATGCCTGATTTTCAGCGCAGAGAACTTCTTGTTCAAGGAAGCGCGGCTCTTGCCGCAATTGCTGCTCTCTATACCTCGCGCCGGGCTTACGCTTTTCCAACACGGCCGAACGAGGAAGTTATTCGATGGCTGGATCAGCCGACCGAAAATCCCAATCCGGCGGGTATCCAGAAGCAGCTTGTCTGGGAGGATTTGGATAGCTGGATAACGCCAAACGACAAGTTCTTCAGCATCTCGCATTTCAACCGACCGACGATCGACGAGAAGACATGGTCGATGGAAATCGGAGGCCTGGTCAAGAAGCCCCTGGAGCTAACGCTCGCCGACATCAGGGCGCGACCGCGGCAGGAGGTCGTTTTCACAGTGGAATGCTCGGGCAATCACGGGTTTCCCTTTTTCACCGGCGGCATCGGCAATGCTCGCTGGGCAGGGACGCCGCTCGCCCCGATCCTTGAGGAAGCTGGCGTTCTGGAGAAGGGCATCGAGGTCGTCTTTTTCGGTACCGACACAGGCGAGATCCCGATACGCGACGTCAAGATGCAGCAGAACTTCGCTCGCAGCATGTCGCTCGCCGACGCGATGAACCCCGACAATCTCCTCTGCTATGAAATGAACGGGGCCGCCTTGCCGGCGCCCAATGGCTTCCCGGTACGGCTCATTGCGCCAGGCTGGTACGGGATCGCCAACGTCAAGTGGCTAAAGCGCATCGAGGTTCGCGATACGCGGTTCATGAGCCTTCTGATGGCCCGTGACTATGTCACCATCCGGGAGGAGGACCACAACGGCGAGACCGTATGGGCCGAGACGTCAGTCGGGCGAGCGCTGATAAAGTCCGCGCCTGCGAAGGTTACCCGGAAAGATTCAGATTACCGCATCGTTGGGGCAGCCTGGGGGGCGCCGATCGACCGGGTCGAAGTGCAAATCGATCAAGGGCCTTGGATACCAGCGACCATTGACCACAGTGAGGAGGCCGAACACGCCTGGAAAATATGGTCCCTGGCTTGGGCAAATCCCTCTCCTGGAGAACACACGGTGACCTCGCGCGCGGTCAGCACCACGGGACAAGTTCAACCGGCGATGGACGATCCCTTGATAGCCAAGAAACACACATACTGGGAAAGCAATGGCCAGGTGACGCGCCGCGTGCGTATCGGCTAGAGGATTCTGCCGCCAAATGGAGTCATGTGGCGTCCGCATAAATGCGGCAAAACAGATAGTTAGAGCGGTTCTGGTTCTGAGAGAACCGGAACCGCTCCAAGAACGTGCTGCCATGTGGCAATTGCGTTTGGGTCAAACAGGAAGAGGCTGCCTGATCGCCATTTCGCACCATTTCCAGCGCTCTCCTCACCCCTCCACGGCCCTGATCTCCGCGTCGACCAGGCACCAAGGCGCGTAGCGGAAGTCGCGGATCTGGATGACCTGATCGTCCCGCCACTCGACCAGCATGAAGCCGCGCACGGCGCCGTCGGCCGCCTGCGGGTCGCGGATGAGGATCGCCGGCCTGCCGTCGACGAAGCCGAGCGACAATGTCCAGTCGCTGATACGGGCATAATTGCCGAAATAGGTCGACACCTCGGCCTTGCCGCGCAGGCGGACGCGGTTGACGACGTCGAGCGGCACGTCCTCGGCGATCAGTGCCCTGACCGCGTCGAAGTCGCGCGCGTTGAACAGGTCGACATAGCGCCGCAGCCGGCGCTCGTCATCGGCGTCGAGCCTCGGCGCAAGCGCCTGTTCGGGCTGCAGCGCCAGCAGCTTGAGCTGCGCCCGCCCGCGATGCAGCGCGGCCTTGGTGGCGGCGAGCGTCGCGCCGGTCACTTCGCAGGTCTCATGCAGGCTGAGGCCGAGCACGTCGACCAGGATCACGGCGCTGCGCTGCGGCACCGAAAGCTGCATGAAGGAGCGCAGGCCGGTCTGGGCGGCGAGCCGGCTGTCGGCGCTGCCGGAGGGATCCTCGATGACGCTCATGTCGGCCTCGGTCATGCGCGACCTTTCCCGATTGCGCCGCCGCAGATGATCCTGCGCGGCATTGTGGGCGATGCGAAACAGCCATTGCTCGGGACGTTCGACGATCCCACCCCCGTCGATCGCCTGCAGCGCCTTGATCAGCACCTCCTGGACGATGTCCTCGCCGTCGATCACCGAGCCGGCCATACGCGCGCAGTAGCGATGCAGCCTTGGCCGCAACCCGACGAGCATCACCTCCAAAGTCGCCCTGTTCATTTTCGGCGTAGCGTCCCATTTCTGCGCGAGCGGCATGGCAGGCGCTACCGGGCTTTCTGATCCGCCAGCATACGGTAATTGCCGATGACTTTGACAGGCGATCGCAATGCCGGGGTCGAACGGCGCTCGGCGTGGTTTTCCGTAAACGCCTTGAAGGCCGCAAGCCCGGTCAGCGCCGACGAATCGCCGTCCTGGCCGACGATGTGGACGAACGAGCCGTCGTCCAGCTCGAGCACGAGATAACGCACCGTCGGCGGTGCCGCCTCGCCCAACGCTTCGAACACTTTTTCGACCAGCACGCGGTTATCTTCCAGGTCGGCTTGCTTCACACCGTATCGAATGAGCGCGTAGTTCATCATCGTCTCCTGACTGGTTGGTATGAACGAAGGACGACCGGCTGCGCTGAAAAGATTCTCCTTGCCGACGAATCTTTTCGGTTGCCCGCATCGTCTTTCCCGCGTGGGCGGCTGCGCGGCAGCCATCAAGCAGGAGAGACGATCATGCATATCCAGTTTGCCGAGCTTCCGGTGTTCGAGCAGGACCGCGCCAAGGCGTTCTACACCAGGCATCTCGCCTGCCAGGTCATGGCCGACCAGAAGATGGGTGATGGCGGCTGGCGCTGGATCGAGCTGGCATTTCCGCATGCCGTAACGAACCTGCATTTTGTCAGGCGCGCCGACGACGCTCCCGGAGCGGAGCCCGTATTGGTGCTGGTCGACGAAAATGTCGGGGCAATGATCGCGGCGCTGAAGAAGGACGGCGTCGAGATCGTCACCGAACCGCATGAGGCGCCGTGGCAGCCGGGCCGCACGGTGGCGGAGTTTCGCGACAGCGAAGGCAACCGCATGGTCCTCGCCAGCCGCTAAGCCACCGGAGCCCTCTGTCCGGCGGGGCGTCATACCTAAGTCCTACCTCCGGCCGGACCATCGGCCGTGCTTCCTACGTATTATTATTTCGTGACCTCTGCGTGCCGGAACCTTCCCTTGCATCGGGCGTTCGGGCGCTGTATCGCGATGCCTCATATTTAGGCAAGCGGAGGAAATACGAATAAGGGCGGGTGGCAAAACAACATGGGCCGGGGAGGAGCATCTTACCATGTCGAACCGTAAAATCGGAATGTCCCACAGTTTGGGGCTGCGCGTCGCTGACCTCAAATCCAGAATGCAAAGTGCCCAGATTACCGAGCATGAGATCAAGACGTTTCAAAAGGTTGCCGCCATTATGGGCGGCGCCAAAGGCTCACTGCGCCTCGATGCGGACGATCTGATCGCCGCGTCTTTCCTTGTCGATCCCTTGGAAGATCTCCCGCTCTCCAGTTGAAGGCGCTGAACGCAGGTCGAAATCCTATCGGGTTTGAACCTGCGATTGCCGCCGGCGGAGCATCCGCCAGCCCAAGCCGCATGCGAGGATGACGTTGGCCAGCGCTAGACCAGAAAGCGCGGCCAACGTCCCGTGCGGGCCGAAGCGCTCCAGCAGCAATGCTCCGGCCGAGGGTGCCGCCGCCTGGGCCATCAGGCTCGGCATGGCGAGGCGGCCCATCAGTCTCGCGTAGCCGTTAGAGCCGAACAGCGCGAGCGGCAACGTCCCCCGCGCGATGGATTCCAGGCCGATCCCTGCGCCGTAGAAGCCCAGCGCCAGCGGGATGATTGGCATGCCGGCCCAGAGCGTCGAAACGCCGATCGCCACAAACGTAACCGAGGCAAACTTGGTGAAAATCGGATGGTGGTAGCGCGCGATCATCATCTCGATCGCGCGCGCCGCCACCTGTGATGGACCAACCAGCACGCCGAGCCCTACGGCTACGGCAAGCGCCATGCCGCTGCCTTGCAGGATTGTGAGCAGATGCACCGATAGTGTCGACGAGATCACCGCTGCGAGTGTCAGGGTCGCGGCCAGAACGATCATGATCGACGGATCGGCTTGGTTGTCGAGAATGGGTGCCGCCTTCTTCACTCCCGGTTTGACTGCCGGTTGCGGCGGCTCCCGGGGCAGGATCACGAGATAGAGCGGCAGCGCAATTGCCAGCTGAAAGGCGGCGTAAACCAGGCAGGTGCCGCGCCAGCCGACCTCCCCCAGCAGCAAGGCTGAGATCGGCCAGCAGATGGTGCTGGCAAGGCCGCCGAACAGCGTCAGCATAGTGATGGCGGAGCGCGCGCCGTGGCCGTAGTGGCGGCCAAGCGTTGCGAAAGCGGCATCGTAAAGCCCCGCCCCCATGCCCAGACCGACGATCAGCCAGGCCGCGATATAGGCCGCAAGATTAGGGGCAAGAGCCAGCCCGATCTGGCCGAGCCCGATGCATCCGGCGCTGAACGCCAGGACATTGCGGCCGCCATGCCGCTCGATCGACGACCCGACGCGCGGAGAGATCAATCCGGCCACAAGCAAGCCGAGAGACAGGCCGCCGACAACCCATGCCAGCGGCCAGCCGGTATCGGAGGAGACTGCCGGTGCGATGACCGCGGGAAGATAGTAGGAAGACCCCCACGCCATGATCTGCGTCAGGCCAAGCGCGGTGATGATCGCGCCGCGGCTGCGCACGATGGCCGGCGAAGGCGGCGAAAGACTCATGCCGCGACGCTGCAGCCACAGCCGCCTTTGCCGATCGCCTTTGCTTCGGCATCGGCGACACAGCAGGCGCTCGAAGCCGCCGGCGCCGGACCGCCGCAGCACCCCTTGTCGGCCACGCCGATCCGCGGCACGGTGCAGACGCCGGTCTCGGGCAGCACGAGCTGGACATTGTCGGCCGCCACCATGTCTCCGGCGATCGCCGCCGCGACCGAGCGGACCTGCTCATACCCGGTCAGCAGCAGGAAGGTCGGTGCGCGGCCATAGCTCTTGATGCCGACTGTGTAGAACCCTTGCTCTGGATGGCTGAGCTCACGGTGGCCGTGCGGCGGCACGTCGCCGCAGGAGTGCTCGTTGGGATCGATCAACGGTCCCAGTGCCTTGACGCTTTCCAGCCATGGATCGAGCTCGAGCCGAAGCTCACGGGTCAGCGACAGATCCGGGCGTTGCCCGGTCGCGGCGATGATGCGGTCGACCGGGCCAAGCGCCTGCAAACCGTCCCTGGTCTGGCCTTCGACGACCAGCCGGCCGTTGGCATCGCGGATCGAAACAGCCGCAAAGCCCGTCACCAGCCTGACGCCGCCGCTCTCGGCGAGTTCGCGCACTTCGGCGCCGAGTTCGCCGCGTGCCGGCAATTGGTCGGCATCACCGCCACCGTAGATGCGCACCAGGTCGGTGCCGCGCGTCGTCCAGATGAAAGCGGTGCCCGCCTCCACATTTGCCAGGCTGGCGAGATCCAGCACCGCATTGGCGGCCGAATGGCCGGAGCCGGCGACCAGCGTCGTCTTCCCCGCATAAAGGCTGCGGTCGCGGCCGAGAATATCGGGGATGCCGTAGGCAATGCGGTCGGCAAATTCGGCCTCGCCTTCTGCAGGAATTCCGCCGGCGCCGAGCGGGTTCGGCATCTGCCAGGTTCCCGAAGCATCGATGACGGCACGTGCGCTGTCGCGTCTTGTACCATCGGCAGTCTCGACCACCAGCATGAACGGCCGGGTTTCGCGTTCCTTGCTCGAGACCTTGTCGGCGCCCCAGCGCGAAATGCCAACGACCCGGGCGCCGGTTTCGATCGACGGCGACAATTGCGGAAGCTTTGCCAGCGGCTCGAGATAATCCGCGACGAGGTCGTCCGCGGTTGGGAATGCCTCGGGCTCAGGCATCCGCCAGCCATGCGCCTCGAGCAGGTTTCTGGCCGCCTGATCGACGCAATAGCGCCAAGGCGTGAACACACGGACATGGCCCCAATCCCTGAGATTGGATGCAACCGCATTGCCGGCTTCGTAGACTTTGACAGGAATGCCCCGCGCGATCAGGTGGACCGCTGCCGCCAGGCCGACCGGCCCGGCGCCGATCACCGCAACGGGGAGTTTTTCAATCATCTCCATGTCTTCCATCCTTCCGGTAATTTCGAATTATAATGGCAAAAAAATCATGCCGCCGTTTTGGCGGCCGCTTCCGCCGATGCCGGCGCACAGGTGGCGTCGGCGCAGCATTCGTCTGCGAGGTATCCGATGAGCCCATTCATGGCGGGATAATTGGCCCGGCAGATCAGCGTGGTCGTCTGGCGCTCCTGTGTCACCAAGCCGGTGTCGACCAGCCGCTTGAGGTGATGCGACAGCGTCGAGGCAGCGATGCCCAATCTGTCCTGGATACGCCCGACCGGCAGCCCCTCATCGCCCGCCCGCACCAGCGTCCGATAGAGCTGCAACCGCGTCGGGCTGCCGAGGGCTTCAAGTTGCGAGGCTGCTTTTTCGAGTTTCATGGAAATAAGCTATTTCCAGAATCGCTGCACGTCAAGAGAATTTCGACAAAGATCGAAATAAGACGATATCTAGCCGAGGCGCTTGCCGCTGGCGTCGATGACCACCTCGCCGTCCTCCTTGGTGAACGGGCCGATATCCGGATTGGGCAGGATATCGAGCACGGCTTCGGAGGGTCGGGCGAGCATGGTGCCGAGCGGCGTCACCACGATCGGCCGGTTGATCAGGATCGGATGCGCCAGCATGAAATCGAGGATCTCGTCGTCGCTCCACTTCGGCTCGCCCAGGCCAAGTTCGGCATAGGGCGTGCCCTTTTCGCGCAGCAATTGGCGCGGCGTCATGCCCATCGCTGCGATCAGCTCGACGAGCTTTTCGCGCGACGGCGGATTTTTCAGATATTCGATCACCTCAGGCTCCTCGCCGGACTGCCTGATCATGGCCAGCGTGTTGCGCGAGGTGCCGCAATCGGGGTTGTGATAGATGGTGATGGTCATTTCGCAGCTTTCATCTGTCCGACTGGTTTCGGTTGGGCGAGCAGCCACCCTGCCAAGGCCATGGCGAGCAACGCGCCCAAAAGCTCGGCGGCGATGAAGCCCGGCAGATCGGCGGGGCGGATGCCGGCGAAGGTGTTGGAAAACGCACGGGCGATGGCCACGGCCGGATTGGCGAAGGAGGTCGACGCGGTGAACCAATAGGCAGCGGTGATATAGAGCCCGACCAGCCAGGGGATAGAATCCGGGCGGGAGCGCAGGCCGGCGAGAATGGTGAAGACCAGCCCGAAGGCGGCGACCAGTTCCGCAATCCATTGCCCGCTTCCGGTGCGCACCGTCGCCGATACCTGCAGGATCGGCAGTTCGAACATCGCATGCGCCAGGAACGTTCCGGCGATGCCGCCTGCAATCTGGGCGGCGATGTAAGCCAGCGCTGCGGTCGTTTCGAATTCACGTCGAAGCGCGAATACCATTGTCACCGCTGGGTTGAAATGCGCTCCGGAGACAGGTCCGAATATGGTGATCAGCACGACCAGGATCGCCCCTGTCGGCAAGGTGTTGCCGAGCAGGGAGACGGCGACATCGTCGGTCAGCCGGTCGGCCATGATGCCGGAACCGACAACGGTGGCGACCAGCAGAGCCGTGCCGAGGGCTTCGGCAACGAGGCGACGGGAAAGGTTGGCCAAGACGAGCCTCCCCTAGCAATTGCAGGTCACAGCCTGGATGACAGGCTGGCAAAGTTCCGGCGCGCCGTTGCAGCAATCCTCCATGAGGTAGGCCAGCAGATCGCGAAACCTGGTCATGTCGGCGAAGTAGCGCACGCTGCGGCCGTCCCGTTCGGTCCGCACCAGGCCGGCATGCGACAGTATCTTGAGATGAGCCGATACCGTATTCGGAAATGCGGCGAGCCGCGTGGCGATCTCGCCCGCCGGCACGCCGTCGGCTCCAGCCCGCACCAAAAGGCGAAAAACGTCCAGCCGGGTCTCCTGGCCTAGCGCGGCAAGTGCCGAAAGGGCGAGTGTCTTATCCACATTTCCAGGATTCCAGAAATGACGAAGAGAGTCAACGCGTGTGCCGGTAACGCAGGGCAATCGCTTTGAATTTGAGTCCGCCCCTCGCTGCGAGCATTGCGCTGCCCCTGCCTGCCGGCATCCTTGTGACGGGAGTTAGGGTGGGGATCCTTCTTCGTAAGAATCATATGCGATTGCCCTGCCCCTGCGGGGAGATGCCCAAGTGGTGGCGAAGGAATGCGAGTTTTGCAATCGTTCTGAGCAGCGACCTCGGACGAGCAGGAATTCGGATTTTCTATCGCCACGGCGTATTTTGTTCTTGCTTTGTGCCGGCAGCCATGCTACTAAGTTGAGTATGGCGCTAATTGGCTCCAACGACCCGCCTCCCGAGGCGGGTTTTTTGCTTCAGGCTTTGCAGCGTTCCTCCCCCTTGCGGGGTGGGTTACGGTAAGGGTTAGGGTGGGGGTCCATCTTCGCAAGAATCCATATGCAATTGCCCTGCCGTTTACAGGGAGAAACGCCCGGCAGGGCCAAAGGGCGGCGCCGACTTCGATAATTGGCCGTCTCCAACGCAAACCTGGCGCAATCGCCTGTCCAAAGCGATTGCCCCGCGCCGGCGACGGCCCACCCGGCTTATCAGCCAGGCACCGGTGAGACAACGGCATCCAAGGCTTGCGACCGCTTTCCTGACCCGCTGCAGATGCGCCCGGCGTCCGGCGGCCGAGACGCTGTCCATCCGGTAGAGCGCCACGAATTTGGTCCGGCACAGCGGATGGCAGACGGAGCGGAAGCGGCCAGCGTCAACCGTATTGCGCAAAAAAGTACACTCGACGGAACCCATGCTTCGAATACGCGACAATGGCGAGGTAACAAATAGCTCACTTTATGCTCGATCCTTGGGTCAAGAACACTGAATAAGCATCTGTACAGATCGGAAACATGCTTGAGACTTGCCTTTGCGCTGCAAGAAGAGTCTGTTTGTGAGTCGACCATTTCGACAGCTTGAGGACATAATGCTCGATTTTAGTCGTTTGCGGAGCCAAGTCGACGGCCAGCGTGGTGCGTTCGAAGGACTTATTCGTCATCTCGCCCAAGTAAACCCACCCGCTGGTGCGACTACGTTTCAACACATCCATGGCGCAGGCGGCGATGGCGGCATTGAGGCCTATTGGCTGAAGTCGGATCGCAGTGAGTATGGCTATCAAGCCAAATTCCACACCAAATCCGGCGACGTCGATTGGAGCGCGCTCGACCGTTCGATTATGACCGCAATGAAATCACATGGTAAGCTAACTCACATTCAAGTCGCTTTGGCGTGCGACCTGACTGATGTCGTACCCGGTCGTAAGGGCACCTCTGGACACGAGCGATGGAATACACATTTCTCGAACTGGAGTGCCGCGGCGAAAGCAATCGGTCGGACAATGACGTTTGCCCTTTGGGGCGCCTCCGACATCGAGCAACTCTTGACGCGCCCTGAGGCCAGAGGTCTGCGCGAATACTGGTTTGGTGATGTCGCACTTGATGCTCCCTGGTTCAAGACGCAGTTCACCCGCACGCTCGCGGCCCTCGAAGAGCGCTACAGTCCTGATGATCATGTCGATGTGACGATGCAGCACCTATTTGATGGTTTGCAGCGCAGCGCGAAATGGCGGGAGGAATTGCGTACGCGACTCGAAGTACTTTTTAGTGCCCGCTCTCGGGATAGCCAAAAGGATGCTTCCGAAAGCCTCCAGGCACTGTTTCAGAGTGTAACTGAGGGAATAAATGCGCTTAACGCACACGCCAAAGACATTGAACTCGGGTCAGGATCGCCATTTCCAACCGGTGACTGGTTGAAGCTATGCAAAGATCTTCGTGAAGCAACACACCGTTACCATAAAGCCTTGATGAATGCATACAAAGGGAAGAACTCCAAGAATGACCCCGAACACGACCGGGATGCAGAATGGAAGATACGCGAGGCGGCCCACGCTCTCGAATCTTACCTACGCGAGCCGACACATGAGGCTGACGCTAAGCGTTTTGTGATCTTTGAGGGCCGAGCAGGAGCAGGAAAATCCCACTTGCTCGCTGCCGAAGTTGCACGTTCACTGAACGCCGGCCAGCCAGCTGTAATGCTACTTGGAACAGATTTCTCAGGTTCGCTGTCGATCGATCTGCAGATCACCGCGCTACTTGGTCTTAACGTCAGCTTTGATACCTTCCTCGGCGCGCTGGCGGCGGCTGCTGAACTGGCGAGCACTCGCGCTCTTATCGTAATTGACGCAATCAACGAGGGGGGTGGCGCGGCCGGCTGGCGTGATCAGTTGGCAGCAATTTCTACGCGCGTAGTCGCGCACCAACGTCTCGCACTCGTTGTGTCATGTCGCAGCGAGTATGCTCAATACCTGCTTACTAGCGCTACGCGATCTCGAGCAGTGGTCGCCGAAGTCCAAGGTTTTGTTACAGCCCGCGAACAGGAAAAGGCTGCGCAAATGTATATGGACAAGCGCGGCATCCTCCGACCCGCTACACCGTGGTTGTCGCCAGAGTTTACCAATCCCTTATTCTTGCGTACTACCTGCCTAGCGCTGGAGCGTGACGGGCGCAATCATTACCCTGTAGGCTTGCGTGGAGTGCGCGAAACCCTCGCCTTCTATCTCGACGCAACGGGTCGTCATCTTGGCACGGTACACGACGGTTCGAATGACCTTGTCTCCCCGTTGAAGCAGGCCGTCGTCAGTTTGGCTGAGGCCATGGCAATAAGCCAAGCCGACTTCGTTCCACGCACTGAGGCTAGCCGTATTGTCAATAACATGTTCGATGGATTTGCTGCAGGGGATCGGTCGTGGCTCGATCGTCTAAGGCTGGGGGGGATTGTGCGAATAGATCCTCATCCCGATGACACCGATGACCCGCTACAGCCGCCTCCTGATGTCGTTCGGTTCGCATTCCAGCGATTTCAGGATCATCTTGTAGCTGAGCGGCTGCTAGCTAAGACTATTCCTAGCGCCGCCGCGTTTGAAGAAAAGGGCGCACTCCACTTCTTCATTGGGAAAAACAGCTTAGCTTATCAATGGGCTGGTGTCTTTCAAGCACTATGGTCACTGACAGCAGAAAAAGAAGGTAAAGAGCTCGTCGACCTTCTTCCGGGAGGAGCTGACCGATGGTGGAGAAAATATCAAATTTCAGAAGCATTTGTCGAAAGCGTGTATTGGCGAGATTTGCGTGCTTTTACTGAAAGATCTCTTGAGTTGCTAAATGCATTGGGTAGCGACAATACCAACACGTTTGACATATTGCTACAGCTTAGCGTTCTTGATCATCCATGGAATGCAGAACTACTCGATATCAATCTTCAATCGATGAAACTTCCCGATCGGGATGCTTTCTGGACCGTCGTCCTCAATCGACTCGTTGGCGACGATGACCAGCCATCATCTCCGGAGCGTCTAGTCAATTGGTGCCTCGGCCCCGGGATCACACGAGCGACAGACAAAACGCTAGCGCATGCACTGGTGACGCTCGGTTGGATCTTCACAACAACTAACAGACAGTTGCGAGACCGCGCAACAAAAGCGGCGACCGAAATCTTGCTCCTCCGGGCTGACCTGCTGCCCTCGTTCGTTTCACGTTTTGTCGGTGTCGATGATTTGTATGTTGTTGAACGGGTCATGGCTGCGTGTGCGGGCGCCTGCTTTCGTGATCCTGCACCTAGAAGGCTTCGCACAGCCAGCCGGTCAATCTACGACTTGGTTTTCGCGGCGGCAAAGCCCCCGCGTCATCTACTTGGACGTGACTACGCTCGCGGTATCGTCGAACTCGCCAATGATTGCGGCGTGCTTCCCGGTGATATCGATATTATGCGTTGCCGGCCGCCATATCGAACGCCTCTACCCCGTTTTCCTAAGGATGATCGGGGGATAAATGAGCGAGCAAAAAAGACTGGTGCAGATAGCATCATCAGTTCCTGTATCGGCCCTTTTGGCGACTTCGGACGCTATGTAATCGAAAGTCGCATGAGTGACTGGTCAAATGTGCGGCTTACGCAGGCTGCACCAACCAAGCCATTGTCAGGCGGCTTCAGATACGACCGGGAAAACAAGATCAGCATCAAGGGTGCCCAGCGATGGGTCGCCAACCAAGCTATTCGTCTGGGCTGGAATAAGAAGAGATTTCCCAGAGATAGTTCGTTTGGAGATAGTCATAGTAGCGGGGGGAGGATCGAACGAATCGGGAAGAAATACCAGTGGCTGGCATACTTCGAGCTTCTCGCACGACTCGCTGACAATTATTGGTTACTCGACAGCTATAACGAAACCTACTCGCGATCATTTGATACCCCATTGGATACCGAGTTCGTGCGAGATATCGATCCGACAGTACCCACCCCCCGTGGGGAAAACGACTATGGTACCGCACCTGTGTTCGACGTCCCGTCACTCCTAATTGAGACGGTTGCAAGCGAAGAACAGAAACTCTGGGTGTTTGCGTCATGCCTCGCCGAGAACCGGCTGCGCCTCGGGCTGAGCGATGACATAGCCTCGCAGGACGAATGGGTCTCACTCTATCGCTATGCCTCGGCGACCGTTAAATGGCCCGAACAAAAATTCATATCCAGCCGCCCAACAAGACAAGATGATTTTCACTTTGTTATGATGATCGCCTTGCCCAAGAAAGATCAGGATGAACTTGTTAGGCGCAGTCGGGAAAATAAGGTCGACTTTCATCGCTGGTTACCGGCTGACTACACCGATGCGGGGTATCTTTATGAACTTGGCCGAAGAGGAACTTGGCCAAATGACAGGTTGCGTCAGCGGGAGCATTGGCCTCATGAGGAGTTTATTTTTACTGGACTAACACTTGGCTACCATTGGGAATCACATCTCGATGGATCCCTGCCCGAAGGTGCCTCATTCCAACTTCCAGCTCCTTGGCTTTTGAAAGCACTCGACCTGGAAGCCGACCCTCAACGTCCTGGCCAATTTCTTGATTCACAAGGAATACCGACCGTCGTTGCGGGCCGAAGCCATCATAAGGTCTGGTGTGTCGCGCGACGCCGACCACTGCTAAGCCTGCTCGCCCAGGACGGGCTCGCGCCACTCTGGGCAGGTATTGGAGAGCGATCCGGTTATCCTCACCCTGAGCGAGAGGCTATGGTGAGGATTCGCTGGAACGGACTGATGTGGCTAACAGAGGAAGAACCTCGTTTCGACACGTGGGACGAAAGGTACGACATCAAGTAGGCCATGGACCTCGACTCAGGAAGGTTGCGGTCAGCCAGGCACCGTGGCGGCAACGGCATCAGCGCGACCAAGGCCGGCAACCGCTTTTCTGACCCGCTGCAGATGCGCCTGGCGTCCGGCGTCCGAGACGCTGTCCATCCGGTAGAGCGCCAGGAATTTGGTCCGGCACAGCGGATGGCAGACGGAGCGGAAGCCGCGCAGCAGGGTCCGCCGGCCGGGCTGTCCCATGATCCACGACATCAGCGGCGTGGCGCCACATGTGGTCATTGCCATCACCCGGCGTATGTGCCGCAATTTGGGCCGCGGGCCGCGTCGTGCCGTCGGCATCTCGAAAGCGAAGCCCGGCACCAGCACACGCTCCAGCCAGCCTTTCAGCATCGCCGGCAGGCCATACCACCAGGTCGGATAGATGAAGACGACCGCCTCCGCCCAGAGCAGCTCCTGCGCATGTTCGTGCACCGGTTGCAGGTTCGCCGCCTTGTCGTGGTAACCGCGCCATTCCTGCGTGCGCATGACCGGATCGAAGCCGGTCGCATAGAGGTCGAGCAGGTGGACCTGGTGACCGCTTTCGGCAAGCGTCTCCAGCACCGTGTCGCGCACCGCGCCGCTGAAGCTGTCGGCGCAGGGATGGCAATGGACGACGAGGACCTTCATCTGGCGCTCAGACCTGTCGGTCGCGAGAGGATCGCGGGGGTGCATGCAAGCGTCGCATGCAAACAAGCCACCCGCAGACGTAATCGATCAGCTGTTTTCATGCGAAGCCCCGCAGCCCCCGTATCAAGACGCAACACCTCCGGTCGCGTCAAGGCCCGTTCGTGCGCAGACGTGGGCTTGCTGGGGCCAAAACCCTAACGGTGCATTCGGTTTTTCGATCAGCATTGTTCCAGAATGTCCGCGCCCTAGCTTCACGGCCGGTCCAAAGCGTCAGGAGAAAAAGATGCAGACAGGAAAACTGAGCGGCAAGATCGCCTTGGTGACGGGCGCCTCTTCCGGCATCGGCGAGGCCACCGCCTTGGCGCTGGCGGCCGAGGGCGCCACGCTGGCGATTGCCGCGCGGCGCGCCGAGCGGCTGGACGATCTGGCGAAGCGGATCCGTGAGACCGGCAGCGCGGCACTGCCGATTGCCGTCGACGTCACCGACGAAACGCAAGCCACGGCGATGGTCGAGCGGGTCCAGCAGGAGTACGGCCGGCTCGACATGCTGCTTGCGGTTGCCGGGGTCGGCGTCGCCGCGCCGTTCCGCAACACGACGCCGGAAGAATACCGCCGGATGGTCGACGTCAACATCCTGGGCCTGCTTTATCCGATCCATGCGGCACTGCCGTCGATGCAGCGGCAAGGCGCCGGCCACATCGTCGTGGTCTCGTCCGGCACCGGCCGTTATATCCACCCTTCGGTGGTTTATTCCGGCACCAAGCACGCGGTGAGCGCGATGGCGGAATCGCTGCGCCGCGAGATCGGCAAGGACGGCATCCGCGTCACCTGCATCGAGCCTGGCGCCGTCAAGACCGAGTTCACCCAGAATATGCGCGCCGATGTGCGCCAGGCGGTCGAGCAGAGGCTGGGCGACATGGAGCAGCTGGAAAGCGAGGACATCGCCGCCGCCATCCTTTATGCGGTGAGCCAGCCGCCAAGGGTCAACGTCAACATCCTGACGCTCTATCCGACCGCGCAGGCGTGAGGCCGCAAGGTGGTACCCTGCGCCGCCCCCGCAGCTTCATCCGCCGGTCATCAGCGTGAACACAAGCTGCCGCAGCTTGCCGCCCGGGCCGAATTCGACCCGGTCGAAATCGCGGCTCGCCTGCCGTTGTGCCTGCGAGATTCCGGCGAGCTGTCTCGTCACTTCGATCCTGATCTTGCTGCAGCCACGGTCATCGGCGACGGTCAGGCCAATGGTGGCCGCCTCGATCTTGTGCACCATGTCGACGATGCTGGCGCCGTGCACCTTCTCGTGGGCGGCAAGGCCGGCTGCGAAAACCTCCCAGTTCTTCTGGATTGCGCCCGGCAGCCCCGCAGCCGGCTTCGGCAAGGTGTAGGTGATGATCAGCTTCGGCTGCGCCGACACCAGCACGCAGGCGTCGCCTTGCGGCTGGTAGTCCCTTACCCAGGTCAGCTTGAAATTGGTATGCGCGATGACGCGGCGCTCGCCGAGCAGCGGCCCGCGCCCGCCGATCGAGGCATAGAGCTCCGGGCCGGATTGCCCTGAGATGGCATAGGTCTCGACCTTCTCGACCGCCTGCCAGCCGGCATGCGCCGGCGATGTCGGCAGGAAGGCGAGCAGCAGGCAAAGGCGAATGGCTGTTTTCATGCAAGTCCTCGCAGCCGCTGCGCACGACGCAAACGATATGCAGTTCCCTTCCGTGGACATAGCCGGCGGCCGGCTATAGTGGGATGCTCGTATACAAGAATCCACAGGCAACATCATGTCGCCGCGACCGAACATTGCCCGGCAACGCCCTGCCCCCGGGGCCCAGCCTCCCGGCGTCAGCCTCTGTCGCGCGCTGTCGAAGCTTGGCCTGTGCTCGCGCAAGCAGGCCGAGCATCTGGTTGTCGAGGGGCGCGTGCGGGTCGCCGGCAAGATCGTGCGCAACGGCTCGATGCGCGTCGATCCAGGCCGCGATCGCATCGAGGTCGACGGCCGCCGCGTCGCCGCCGAGCGCAAGGTCTATCTGATGCTCAACAAGCCGCGCGGGCTGGTCACCACCCGTGACGACCCGCAGGACCGCGGCACCGTCTATGACTGCCTGGCAGGCCTCGACCTGCCTTTCGTCTCGCCCGTCGGCCGCCTCGACAAGGCCAGCGAAGGCCTGCTGTTGATGACCAACGACACGCGCTTCGCGCAGCGCCTGCTCGATCCCGCCTCGCATGTCGCCAAGACCTATCACGTGCAGATCGGCGCGCTGCCCGACGAGGCCATGCTGGCGCGGTTGCGCGCCGGCGCGACCGTCGACGGAGAATTGCTGGCGGCCCGCTCGATCGAGCTGCTGCGCGGCGGCACCAGCACCGCCTGGCTGGAGATCGTGCTCGACGAGGGCCGCAACCGCCATATCCGCCGGCTGCTCGCCGCCCACGATATCGAGGTGCTGCGCCTAGTGCGGATCGCGATCGGATCTCTGCGGCTCGGCGACCTTGCCAAAGGCAAGGCACGCCGTCTGAGCGCGGAAGAGCTGGCGATGCTTCAGGCCTAGCCGGCTGGCGGCGACTCGACAGTCAGGCAGCTGCCCGCCAAAGCTGTTCCCTGTCGGATACAGCATCAATTGCCCGCAAGAGAACCGACACCGCGGTGTCCAGGCTGCTTTCCTCGGCCTCCAGTTCGACAAGCCCTGTCCAGGGATCGAGGTTAGCGGGATCACGCTCTATCTTCGCAACCAACGTCTCGCGCGATTCAAATTGAAATGTAAGGGGTTCATCAATCTTCATTGTCGGAAGAAGCCTTGGCTTTGCCGCACTGGGCCAGCACCTTGCCGATGGCGGCGGATGAGCCGGCAAGCGGAAAGCTGTTCTCGCCATATTTGCCCGAGACGACCGTGACCTCGCCCTTGGAGCGCAGCAGGGCCAACAGCGGGTCGGTGCTGCTCAATTCCACGGTGAAGGTGTTGTACATTTCTTCGAGTTGAAGCGTCTTGGTCACCGCCTTGCCGCCGGCCTTGAACGCGAACGAAGCGATGCCGGGTTCCAGTTGCGGACCGCTGTCGCCCAAATCATAGCTCAGCGTCGGCTTGCCGAAACAGGCCAGCGTCAGCTGGGCGCCGCCATTCGATCCGCCGCAGACCGACGCCATCAGCACTTTACCGCCCTCCTCTTCCTCCAGTTTCGCCGTCCAGCCGCACGGCGCGGCAAACGCCGGCTGCGCCGCTTGCAGGACAACCTGAGCGGCGACGCAACCCGCCACGACGAATTTCGCCAATCCGCTTCGCATGATCTTCCCTTCCCAAGTCATCGAACCATCGTCGGCCACGTGGCATCGAGGACTATACAAAACAAATTGTCCCGTGGCATTACCGGCGACAGGGCGCTGTAGCAATTCAGGCGATTGATTTTCGATCGAGTGGAAGCGGCACCAGCACCGCCTGGCTGGAGATCGTGCTCGACGAGGGCCGCAACCGCCACATCCGCCGGCTGCTCGCCGCCTACGATATCGAGGTGCTGCGCCTGGTGCGGGTGGCGATCGGCCAATTGCAGCTCGGCGAGCTTGCCAAAGGCAAGGCACGCCATCTGAGCGCGGAAGAGCTGGCGCTACTTCAGGCCTGAAGTGCTGGCTCCAGGGGCCTTCGCACCGAACGGGTGATTGACATTAACATTCCTGTTTCATATTTTCCTTTTATGAAACCGAAATGCGACAGCGCAATTGAAGGGCTGGTCCGACGCGAAGTGGCTCGGCAGCCGGAGAGAAAAGCATGAGCACGGCGTTGCGGGCGGTCCCCAGATTCCTGGACGAATTGGGCACGTTTGGCGGTCTCAAGGGAACCGACATTGCAAACATCACCGACGTGTCCAAGGCCACGGTTTCGAGGTGGAAGGCCGGCGACATCAAGCCCCAGCCGCGCAGCGAGCTCATTCTATCGGACCTGCACTATATCGTCGGCCGACTGCAGGAATTCTACGAGCCAAGCGATATCCGCACCTGGCTTTACGCTCGCCACCCGCAATTGAACGGTGAAAGGGCGATAGATCTCATTCACGACGACCGTGCTCTCGACGTGCTCAAAGTCATCGATCGGCTTGAGAACGAGGTCTTTCTGTAATTGGCGATCGCCGGGCGGATGAGACGAGACAGTCGGCTCATCGACGCTATCGAGGCAATAGTTCCGGTCGAATACTCCGGAACGGTTTGGCGTGTGGTGCGCCAGGGCCGCAGCCCGATCCAGTGCTCGAGCTCCGGCGGCCGTTGGGACGATGGAACGTTCGACGTGCTCTACACCTCGCAAGAGCGCGAAGGTGCCTTGAGCGAGATGAGATTCCACCTGACGCGGGGGCAGCCAGTGATCCCTTCGCGTGTCAGATACAATCTCTTCGAGATCGATCTTGCTTTGGACCGGACGCTCAGACTGCTCGACCTGGCAGCCTTGCAGACCCTTGGCCTCGACACCGCGCGCTACGGGCAGCTTTCGTATCAGGAAAAGCACGCCGAATATCCGAGATCGCAAGACATCGGCGAGGCCGCGCATTTCCTCGATTATGACGGCCTGATCGTGCCCAGCGCGCGACATGACTGCCTGAACGTCGTCGCGTTTTGTGATCGGTTGCCGGCCGGAGCGATGACGAGCAGAACCGATCACGGGGAAATTGCCTGGGCTAGCGGCGGCCCCGCTGCCGTCCATCCCCCGCTCGGGTGATGCGGCCAGCGGAAGTGGCGCGCTAACATTGCCTCCAAGTGTAGAGCGTCTAACGCGCAAGGGAGGATCCATGCGTATGCTCCGACTGATACCGACGCTGCTGGCGCTGCTGGCCGTCATGCCATTGAACGCTGAAGCGACGACGAAGAAGTACCCCAAGGGCCACGGCACGAATTGCGCCGAGAAGGACCAGGCGTGCCAGAAGAAATGCCAGGCTGTGCCGATCGACTACAATAGCGTCAGATCCATCAAGGGACGCAACGAATGTCTGAATAATTGCACCATCGGCTACGATCAGTGTCTCGGGGCACCCGCCCGAATCCAGGAACAGACAACCCAGGAGGACGTCGCGCAATAGAAGCCCGCTAGATGGCTCCAATGCGCAAGAGACATAGGTGTGATTGAATGACGGCGACAGCCCGCCGTCGCCTTCATGTGCGGCCGCTGACTTCGTCGACATGGCGCGCAGCATGTCGTCGGGATCTTCATAGACGCGAAACGCGCCCGATTGGCGGAGCTCCTCGGTGCCGTAGCCGCCGCCTGAGCAGGCCGACGCCCAGCAGGACCGTGCGATGCGTCACCCGCCGCGCCGCGTCATGGATTTCGGCAAAATCCAGCCCATATTCCTAGATGTGGAGCTTTGAGCGTGAAACTCGCGCGTGCGGTCCTGCTTGCCGCGGCTTTCGTGGCTGTTGCGGCCGTTTGTCCCTCTTCAGCAACCGGAGAGGCGGACGGCCGGGAGAAAATTGTGTTGCGCGTCGAGATAGACGGCGCCATCGGTCCGGCGAGTGCCAGGCAGCTCGAGGAAGCACTGGCGGTTGCCGCGGACCGAAATGCCCAGGCTCTCATCCTGCAGATGGACACGCCCGGCGGGCTGGTCACCAGCATGCGTGAGATGATCGCCGGCATTCTCGCCTCGCCGGTTCCCGTCATCGGCTATGTCGCGCCCGCCGGCGGGCACGCAGCGAGCGCCGGAACCTACATCCTCTACGCCACCCATCTGGCGGCGATGGCGCCCGGCACCAATCTGGGCGCGGCAACGCCGATCGAGATGGGCGGGCCGCTGCCATCGTTTCCCGGCGGCAAGAACGATGGCCCGGAGGCGGACAAGGACAAGAAGAACGCACCCGCGGGCGATGCGATGATCGCCAAGGCGACGAACGATGCCGTTGCCCTGATCCGCAGCCTGGCTGAATTGCGCGGGCGCAATGCCGAATGGGGAGAAAAGGCCGTGCGCGAGGCGGCCAGCCTGTCGGCCGGCGCGGCGCTGCAGCAGCATGTCATCGACTTCGTCGCCCGCGACACCACCGAACTGCTTCAACTGGCCGACGGCCGGACAGTCGAGATCGTCGGCAAAAAAGAGGCAATGGCGACGAAAGGACTGCCGGTCGAAACGCTCGAGCCAGGCTGGCTCATCCGGCTTCTCGCCGTGATCACGGACCCGAACATCGCCGTCATCCTGATGCTGGTCGGCGTCTATGGCCTCGTCTTCGAATTCACGAGCCCGGGCGCGGTCGCGCCCGGCGTGATCGGCACGATTTGCCTTCTGCTCGGACTCTATGCGCTCAATCTCCTGCCGATCAGCTATGCCGGCCTTGCCTTGATGCTGCTTGGCATCATCTTCCTGGTCGTCGAAGCCTTGAACCCGACTGTGGTCCTTGGGCTGGGAGGCTGGCTGCGTTTCTGCTGGGCGCTGCAATGTTGCTCAGGATCGAGGGGCCCGGCTTCGAGATGTCGTGGGCCGTTATCGGCACCGCCGCCGTCCTGACGCTCGGCCTGGCGCTGTTGACCGGCAGCTATCTGTGGGCGGCCCGCAAGAACGTTCCGCGTGTTGGCGCACAGGCCATGCAGGGGCTGCCGGCGGAGGTCCTCGACTGGCAGGGCAGCGAGGGCCACGTGCTCGCCCGGGGCGAGCGCTGGCGGGCAAAAGCCGACGAACCGCTTGCAGTGGGCGACAGCGTCGAGGTGGCCGATGTCAGGGATCTTGTGCTGACGATACGGCGCCGCAATGTGAGAAGCGATGGAGCAAGGCAATGATCATCGGTTATGTGGCCTATCTGGCAGCAGCGCTCGTCGTGGTCATGTTCCTGTCCGCGGCCATTCGCATCCTGCGGGAATATGAGCGCGGCGTGGTCTTCACGCTCGGCCGCTTCACCGGAGTCAAGGGCCCCGGCCTTATCATCCTCATCCCTTTCGTGCAGCAGATGGTGAAGGTCGACCTGCGAGTGGTGGTCCAGGACGTCCCGCCGCAGGACGTGATCTCGCGCGACAACGTCTCGGTGAAGGTCAACGCGGTGCTGTATTTTCGTATCGTCGACGCCGAGCGGGCGGTGATCCAGGTTGAAGACTTCATGACCGCCACCAACCAGCTGGCACAGACCACGTTGCGCTCGGTGCTCGGCAAGCATGAGCTCGACGAAATGCTGGCCGAACGTGACAAGCTCAACAGCGATATCCAGGAGATTCTCGACCAGCGCACCGATGCCTGGGGCATCAAGGTCTCCGATGTCGAGATCAAGCATGTCGACCTCAACGAGAACATGGTCCGCGCCATCGCCAAGCAGGCCGAGGCGGAACGGCTGCGGCGTGCGAAAGTGATCAATGCCGACGGCGAACAGCAGGCGGCGGCAAAGCTCGTCGAGGCCGGCAAGATGCTGGCCGAAGCACCGCAGGCCATGCAGCTACGCTATTTCGAGGCTCTCCATGACATCGCCGGTGAGCGCTCGTCGACGGTCGTGTTTCCGGTGCCGATGGATCTGCTCGGTCATTTCATCAAGCAGGGTGGTGGAGGCGGCTGAGCGCGTAATCTTCCCCCTCGAGGGGGAGATGGCTGCGAAGCGGCCAGAGGAGGTCGTCTCACATAGATCGCCGACGCCTTCCCTACGAGAGACGGCGCTGACGCTCCACGCGCCGCGACCCACCCTCACCTCCGCCACGGCGGGACCGGCGCAAAGCGTTTGCCGATCCAGTCGGCGAAGGCACGTGTCTTGGCGGCTTGCCCCTTGGCCGAAGGCATGACGACATAGACGGCGCCCTCGTCGGCAAGCGTCCAGTCCTCCAGCACTGGCACCAGACGGCCGTCGGCGAGCTCGCGTCCGACCAGCCAATCCGTGCTCATCATCAGTCCGACGCCTTGCACGGCGGCTTCGACCAGTACCTCGGCATCATCGGTGACCAGCGGCCCGGAGACCTCGATACTGACGCGACGGCCCGAACTGTCGGTCATCTCCCAGGCCGGAAAGGTCTGGAAGCCTGAGAAGCCCAGGCAACTGTGTTCCAGCAGTGCTTCAGGTTCAGTCGGCGTGCCCCGGCGGGCGAGGTAGGACGGCGCGGCGCACAGCAGCCGCCGCCGTGTAGCGACCTTGCGCGCCACCAGCCGCGAATCCTCCAGCGCGCCGAGACGCACGGCGACATCGAAATTCTCGGCGACGAGATCGACGAAGCGGTTGGAGAACTCGGCCTCGATACGGACATCGGGAAATTCGGCGAGAAACTGCGGCAGCAGCGGGCCGATCCACATGCGCCCGAACGAGCCGGGCAGCGCCAGCCGCAGCACGCCGCGCGGCCCGCCGCCGGCATGCGCCGACGCGGCAGCCTCGGCCTCGTCGACCGCAGCCAGGATGGCGCGGACCCGGATGAGAAATTCCGAACCCGCCTCGGTCAGCGATACGCTTCGTGTCGTCCGGTGCAGCAGGCGCACGCCCAACCGCTCTTCCAGCGAGGCAAGGCGCCGCGACAGGATCGTCGCGTCGCGGCCGATGCGAGCAGCCGCCCTGGTGAAGGAGCGTGCTTCAGCGATTGCCGCGAAGGCGGCCATTTCGACCAATGCTGCCGGTTCGTGCGATTGCTGCATCAGGTGCAGAGCTCAAATGTAAAAGCCAAGGATTATATACCAATAGCGCAGCAGCTAGTTTCACTCAATCCCGGCCCGTCAATCGGCCATCAACCGGAGTGAGACATGAAAGCGATCGAACTGACTGCCCCGAGACTGGACGCGTTTCGCGCGGCCACCGTTCCCACGCCTGAACCGCAACGCGGCGAAGTGCTGATCCGCCTGCGCGCCGCAAGCCTCAATTTTGTCGATGTCGCGATAGCGAGCGGCAACTATCCAGGTCCGAGCTTTCCGCTCATTCCCGTCGTCGACGGCGCCGGCGAGATCGTCGGCATTGGCGAGGGCGTGTCGAGGCTCGCCATCAACGACCGCGTCATCGCCCATGCAAAACCGCGCTGGATCGGCGGCCGTCCGCGGCCTTATGAGACCAGAGAGATGCGCGGGCTGACACTGCCCGGCTCGCTCGCCGAATATGTCGCGCTGCCGGCCAATGCCGTCGTGCCGATGCCGGCGCATCTGTCCTTCGAAGCGGCAGCGACGCTGCCGATCGCCGGCACCACCGCGTGGAATGCGCTTCGCGCCGCCGATGCCGGGCCGGGGTCGGTCGTCGTCCTGCTCGGTACCGGCGGTGTCTCGATCCTGACCCTGCAGCTGGCCAAGGCAGCCGGCGCCACGGTCATCATCACCTCGTCGTCTGACGAAAAGCTGGCGCGCGCCAAGGCCTTGGGTGCGGATCATCTCATTAATTATCGTGAGACGCCGGACTGGGACGCCAAGGTGCTCGAGTTGACCGACGGCCTCGGCGCCGATCTGATCGTCGAAACCGGCGGCTCGGCCACCTTCGCCCGCTCCATCAATGCCGCGGCGCCCGGCGGCACGGTGTTCGCCATCGGCTTCGTCACCGGCGCCGAGGCCACCACGAACCTGCTACCGATCATCATCAAGGCACTCAAGGTGGTGGGCAACAACACCGGTTCGGTATCCGATCTGTGCGACGCGGCGCGGGCCATCGGCGCCGCCCGTATCGATCCGGTCATCGACACTGTCTACAGCCAGCACCAGGCGACCGAGGCCTACGCCCACATGGCAGCCGGCGGCCGGCATTTCGGCAAGCTCGCGTTCAGTCTGTCGTGGTGAGCCTGAAAAAGGCAGAGCGTTGAAGCTGCCGATCTCCCCTCTCGTGGGGAGATCGGTCGTCACCTCGGCTTTTGCCAATCGCCAACGCGCCGACAGTCCCAACCTCCGCCTAAATCAGCTTCTCCAGCGTGATCGGCAGATCCCGCACCCTTTTCCCGGTGGCGTGGAATACCGCGTTGGCGATCGCCGGCGCCACGCCGACGATGCCCAGCTCGCCGACCCCCTTGCCGCCCAGCACCGAGGAATGCGGATCGGGAATACCGACCGAGATCACCTCGATGTCGGGAATGTCGGCATTGGTGGCGATGAGATAGTCGGCGAGATTGTTGTTGACGATGCGCCCATGCCGGCGGTCGACGATGCCCTCCTCGAGCAGCGCCTGGCCGATGCCCATGATGATTCCGCCCTTCCACTGGCTTTCGGCGAGCTTGGGATTGTAGAGCCGGCCCGAATCCAGCGCCGACACCACGCGGGAAACGCGAACCGTGCCAAAGTCCTCGTCGACGCGGACTTCGATGAAATGCGCGCACCAGCTGTGGCGGGAATAGTCGCCCTCGGTGTGTGGCAGCGCCATGGCTATGGTGGTGTAGTTCTTGTAGCGGTCCTCGACCGTCGAATTGGCCGGCATGGTGTCGCCCTTCGCCTCGATATGCTCGCGCCCGACGCTGCTGAGCAGTTCGGCGATCGAAACCTCAGGGCCGTTGCCGCGCGGCGAGGCGATGCGGCCATTGGCGACGACGAGCGTGTTGGCCTGCAGCGCATGGAACGGCGAAGCCGGATCGCTGATGGCGAGCCCGATCAGCTGGTCGAGCGCGGCACTCGCCGCCTTGTGGACGGCGCCGGTCATCACCCCGGCCAGCCGCGAACCGCCGGTGACGCCGGCACGGGCATAGCGGGAATCGCCAAGCTTGACGACGACGTTTTCCGCCGGCACGCCCACCACCTCGGCGGCGGTCTGCGCCAGGATCGTGTAGGTGCCCTGCCCCATGTCGATCGATGAGCTTTCGACCTCGACCGAGCCGTCGGCGAGAATGCGCACGACCGCCTCGCCATAGGCGCGCCGCACCGGATAGGTGCCTGCCGCGACACCCCAGCCGATCAGCTGGTTGCCGTCGCGCATCGAACGCGGCCGGGGGTTCCGCTTCGACCAGCCAAAGGCTTCGACGCCGGCCGCGAAGGCCTCACGCAGCTGCCGTGTCGACCACGGCTTCTTCGCATGCGGATCCTGCTCGGCATAATTCCTGAGCCGGATTTCCAGCGGATCGATACCGACCTCATAGGCGAGCTCGTCGATGGCGCTTTCGATGCCGAAGGCGCTCGGGTTCTCGCCCGGCGCGCGCAATGCCCCCGGCACCACCGTGTTGACCCGCACGACGTTCTGCCGCGACGAGAAATTCGGCGTCGCGTACATGACCGAGGTGACCGAGCCGAGCGGCTCGACCCACATGCCGTCGACCGAGGTCTCATTGACGCCGCGATGCACGATCGACTGGATCTGGCCCTCCGCGTTGGCGCCGAGCGCCACGGTCTGGCGCGTCGCCGCCCGTCCGCCATAGGCGGTGAAGGTCTGCGGCCTGGTGACCGCCAGCTTCACCGGCCGTCCCAGCATTTTCGCGGCGACTGCCGCTACAGCGCCGTAGCCATAGGCAAACGCCTTGGAGCCGAAGCCGCCGCCAATATAGGGCGAGACCAGTCGTACATTCTCGAACGGCACGCCGAACCATTCGGCATAGGTCCGCGCCATGCCGTCGAGCCATTGGCTCGGCTCCCAGACCGTCAGCTGGTCGCCCTGCCACTTTGCGATCAGGCCATGCGGCTCCATCGGCGCCTGGTATTCGCGCGGCGTGTTGTAGGCGTTGCAGATCCTGACCGGAGCCGAGGCGAACGCTGTCTCCGCCTCGCCCCATTCCTTGGTCATCGCATCGACGGGGATGCCGTCGCCGGCCTTTGGATCGCTGAGGTCGACGATCGCCGGCGCCTCGTCATAGGCGATCTTGACCAGCGCCGCGGCGGCGACCGCCTGCTCGAAACTCTCGGCCACCACCGCCGCGACATGCTGGCCGCTGAAGGTGATGTCGCGCGCCAGCGGGCAATAGGCGACGTCCGGCGGCGGCGTGCCCAGCCAGTCCGTTGCGGTTCTCAGCGGCAGGATATTGTCGGGCGTCAGCACCAGCAGCACGCCGGGCGACGCCTTGGCCGCGGCCGTGTCGATCGAACGCACCCGGCCGGCGGCAATGGTGCTCTCGACCAGCACCGCATGGGTAAGCCCCTCGAGCTGCTGCTCGACGGCGTATTTGGCGGCACCGGTGATCTTGGCCGGGCCGTCGACGCGCGACAGCCGGCCGCCGACCTGGTCGGCGAGGACGGCACCGTCCGAAGCGTCGCCGCGTTTGGCATCGCCGGGTCTTGTTCTCAACTCGTGAACGGTCATGCCGTTTCTCCCATTTTGAGGATGGCGCGGGCGACGACGCGCGGCGCCAGTTCGATCTTGTAGTGGTTGGCGCCATGGTCGACGGTGCCCTCGACGGCGAGCAGGCTGGCTTGCCTGACGACCTCCGGCTCGAGCACTTTGCCTTTCAGCGCCTCTTCGACGGCAAGGGCGCGCCATGGCTTGGTGGCGACACCGCCAAGCGCGACGCGCAGATCGCGGATCGTCCTTCCGTCGGCCTCGAATTCGATGCCGACCGCGGCACTTGCCGCGGCGAATTCATAGGACTGGCGGTCGCGGACCTTGAGATAGGTCGAGCGGCGGGCGGCCGCCGAAGCGGGAATGCCGATCGCGGTGATCATCTCGCCGGGCTCGATCGCATGTTCCCTTTCGGGCGTGCTGCCCGGCAACAGGAAAAAATCATCGACGGCGACCTGACGGTCGCCGAGATGGACGATCGCGTCGAAGGCGACGAGTGCAACCGCCAGGTCGCCGGGATAGATGGCGATGCAGGCCTCGCTGGTGCCGAGCACGGCATGGCCGCGGGTGACCCCGCCGATCGCCGAGCAGCCGCTGCCGGGCGAGCGCTTGTTGCAAGCGGGGAAATTCGCCGGATCGCGGAAATAGGGGCAGCGCGTACGCTGCATCAGATTGCCGCCGATCGTCGCCATGTTGCGCAGCTGCGCCGACGCCGCCTGCCACAATGCTTCCGAGACGGCGGGGAACCGGCTCTTGATATCGGCATGGTCGGCGACGCGGCTCATCCTGGCCAGCGCGCCGATCGTGGCGCCCCGGTCATCAACGGCAATCGTGTCCAGTCCCTTGAGATGGGTGATGTCGACCACGGTCTCGGGTTCGGCAACGCCGCATTTCGCGAGATCGACAAGCGTCGTGCCGCCGGCCAAAAGCATGGCGCCGGGAAGTGCTGCTGCCTCACGGGCTGCATCGACGGAGCTGGCGCGGAGATACGAAAAATCCCTCATGATGCGGCCTCCACGGCCGCCTGGCGCACGGCGGCGACGATATGCGGATAGGCGCCGCAGCGGCAGAGATTGCCGGCCATGTATTCGCGGATATCCTCATCCGAGCCGGCATGGCCTTCGCGAATGCAGGCGACCGCCGACATGATCTGGCCCGGCGTGCAATAGCCGCACTGGAAGGCATCCTGTTCGAGGAAGGCGGCCTGCACCGCATGCAGCGTGCCATCCTCCCCGGCAAGCCCTTCGATGGTGGTGATGTCCCTGCCTTCAGCCTGAGTGGCGAGCGTCAGGCAGGCCAGCACGCGCTGGCCGTCGATATGAACGGTGCAGGCGCCGCACTGGCCCTGGTCGCAGCCCTTCTTGGTGCCGGTCAGGCCGAGATGGTCGCGCAAGGCGTCGAGCAGGGTAACGCGCGGTTCGACCTCCAGCTCATGTCGATGTCCGTTGATTCGAAGTTGGATTGGAGTTCGGGTTTTGCTTGTCATGGGGCGTCTGGGTCCAGTTGCTTGACGCGGGAGGGGATGATCTGGTGCCCGGCCGGCGAGCGGCAAGATCAGCTTATGGCTAGGTGAGCCAATCTCCCCCCTTGCGGGGGAGATGCCCGGCAGGGCAGAGGGGGTCGATTCGACTTGGCGCGAGCTCCGGGAGGGCTGCGGCTTGCGAGGTCGAAAGACGTGACATACCCGATCCCGTGATTACATGAGAAAGGCGCTCCACAATCGGAGGCGCCTCCGCTTATTACCTAAGGGCCTGCTCCGCCCTGTTCAAGCCCAGGATCGAAAATGATCAAAATTGGAGAAAATTGGCAGGGCAGCCGGCCGTCATGCCTGGAGACAAAAAAGCACCACCGGCCCAAGCCGGTGGTGCTCTCTGAACTGTCTGTAGGGGCAGGACAGTCCAATGATCCTGAGGGGATCGTGCTCAACATGGGCTCATTTTTGCCCCACGGCATCGGCCGAACAGATGAGGAGTGCCGGCCGCGAGGAAATATCCTCCGTCGTCATCCACCGGACGTCATCCACGGGCCGTGCACCGGAGGCGGGCAAGATGCCTCGCCTGCCGGAACGCCGGCCCAGACTCGATCCTGTGATTATATTTACTTGCGATTATATTTGTCGGAGACGTAACGAAGGTGGAAGCGTCTGCGTTCTTGAAATGGGGCCTGCCTATCCGGGTATGCTTCGGATCAGCACTGGAGAAAAAATTGGCCGCGGAGCCGCCCGTCATTTCTGGAGACAAAACCGAAGCCGCCGTTGCAAAGCCGCTGCGCGCCGACGCGCAGCGCAACCGCGATGCTCTGGTCGAGGTCGCGGCAAAAGCCTTTGCCGCGCAAGGCGTCGATGCCTCGCTGGAGGAGATTGCGCGCCAGGCCGGCGTCGGCATCGGCACGCTCTACCGGCATTTCCCAACCCGCGAGCACCTGGTCGAGGTGGTTTATCGGCGCGAGGTGGAAGGACTGTGCCAGGCGGCCGAAGAACTCGCCCGCGATCATGCGCCCGACATGGCGCTCGAACAATGGATGCAGCGCTTCGTCGACTACATCGCCACCAAGCGCGGGCTGTCGACAAGCCTGCGCATCCTGCTCACGACCAACTCAACCCTGTTCTCCGACGTTTCCGGCAGGGTGACGCTCGCCTTGCGGCGGCTGATCGATGCCGCGGTCGCCGACGGCTCGATCCGCGGCGATGTCGATGCCTCCGACGTGCTGCATGCGCTGGGCGGCATCTATTCGGCCCCGGACACCAAGGACTGGCGCGATCGCTCGCGCCGATTGGTGTCGCTGCTGATGGATGGGCTGCGGTTTGGAGCGGCCAAATCCGGCCCATCCAAGGAATAACGAATGCAGTGACTGTCCTTATTTCAGCGAGATGCTCATACCGCTGAGATCGGCATTGACTTGCAGGCCTACCTGCCTGCCCGTGAGTTCGAGTTGGGCACCCTTGTCATTGGTCATGACGATCACCTGGGCTCCTTTGCCGAGCGCGCCGCCACCGCCCGCTGCACCGTACACCCCCGTCACATCCCGGGCGCGGCGTATGTGGCGCACGGTACCTTTGAAATAGGTCTTGGAGGCGCCGAAGGCGAGGCCGCCCGAGATGCCGCCGACCGAGATCGGATATCGGCGACCATGGAAGGTCAGTGTGCCCTCGCCTCCGGAGCCGCCGATGAAGAAGGCCGCCTTGTAGACGGCGAAGCGGATCGTACCGCTGTCGGCATGCGCGACGCTGGCAAAGCTAACTGCCGCCGCAGCGATGACGGCAACTGCGACTGAACGAAATCTGGACGAAATCTTCATGATGAGAACTCCTCAAGATCGCCGCATGCCCAGCCGGCCGGGCACGTCGGCGTCGTATCAAAGTCATAGCTGAACAGTCTCGCCGGTCATTGGTTCCAAGCACGCGGCCTGAATCCGGCTGCGAGAAGACCGCCACGAAACGAGGCGGATGGCGAGCGTAGTCCTGGCTGTAAGAACAGTGGCCGAATGGTGGGGATGATCGTAGGTGTTGAGGCGGAATGGTATTAGTCTGCGCTGTCTGGGGTTTCGGGAGCGCGGCAAAGCAATGGACTTCAACTCACGACATGGCTACCTGCTGATCGGTGGCCTGATCCTGGTCGGCGCCGGGCTCCTGGTCGTTTCGCTGATCGTCAATCTTCGCGTGGCGCACAGTGTGCGTGACGACGTACGCCATCGTGAAAAGCTGCTGGAATATTATCGCAATATCTTTTCGCAGCTGGGCGTGATCCTGATCGGGATTGGCGTGTCCCTGTTCATCTTCTTTTTTCAGCAGAATTATCAGGACCAGCGCAAACGCGAAACGGAGCTCCAGCAGGTTCTCGCCAAACTGGCGGCGCGTGTTGCCCGCGGCAGCGCTGTCGTGGAGGCCCTCGGCGAATTCGACGCGCTGCTGGATGATGGCGGTGCCTATGTCAGTCCGGAACACGGCGGAAACAATGCCGCCGTCAGCGCCCACGGAACGGCGCTCGCCAAGCAGGTTTCGCAGATCCTTCTGGTCGAGCGCGACGTCGATGTTCAGGGGTTCGATATCCTGAATCTGTCGCGCGATTTCGAAGCATCGTTCGTCGTCAACGAGCTCAACCCAACGCTATGGTTCAACATCGTCCGGGACGAGAGCGATATCAAATATGCCACTACCCAGATCGCTCTGGATTACAAGGACCTGCAGGATGCAATCGGCGGCGAGCCGATCGAGGTTGCGATCGCCAATCCCGAAAAGGAACGGAAGATCAAGCAGGAGGTGCTCGACGTCTTTTATGATGCCGACCTCCTGCGCCAGCGCAGCAGGCGGTTTCTCGCCCGCGCGTGCTGGCTTTTCAGCACGGGGCGCGGCTTCGTCAAGCTTGCACCGGCCAATGAAATCGAAGCCGATGCCAGATCGCACCAGGAATGGCTCGACCGGTCGAAACCCTTCCTGACGCAGTTGAAGTCGGGAAGCGGCGATTGCTTCAAATTGCTCCAGTTCGGCCCGGCATAGGCTCCCTCACCGCCGGTGGCTAATCCCCCACGCGCCGCAGCGTGCCGAGATGATTGTCGTCGAGAAATTCGACGGTGATGGCCGACGCCTTGCCGTCGCGGCCGACGGCAAAGCTGACGGCCGAGGGCCTGTCCGGCATCTCGGCATCGGGGAAGGTCACGAAGAGGTCGCGGTCGAAATGCTTCAGCGAATAGGACCGCGCGCCGGCAGGCCCGACCTTGAGGACAAGAGTGTCTCCTTCGCCCGATACAATAGCTTCGCCGAAGAAGTCGTTGAAGTAACGGCCCGCATAGGCACTGGCCGGCTCGACCGGACTTGCTGGAGAGGGCGGCGCGGCATAGGTGGCCTTGGCCGCCGCAATCACCGGGCCGAACATGCTCGCATAGATATTATTCCATGCCTTTACCTTATCCTTGCCCAGCGTTCCGTCGAAAACGAGATCGGCGAAGCTGTCGGACAGCCCCTCCGGCACGCCTGTCGGAAAGGCGTTGGCGATGACGACGATGCCAAGCTTCTCCTCGGGGAAGAGCATCACCAGGCTGCGTGCGCCGGCGCTGAAGGCGCCCGCGTGACCCCAGATCAGCCCGTGCCGGCCGAATTCGATATTCCAGCCGAGGCCGTAGAAGGCCTCGCCTCCGGAGACGGGATTCTTGCCGCGAGCCGTCAAGGGAATATGTGTCTGGTCCAGCGCATCGGCGGCAATGAGTCTCTTGCCGGCATAGACCCCGTTGCCGAGCACAAGGCGCATCCATTGCGAGAGGTCGCGTGCGGTGGAATTGACGCCGCCTGCTGGCGCCTGCGCATCCGGATAGCGCTGGACCTTCGCGGTCCAGGCGCCATCGATTTTGGCGTGGAGCTCGGCGCGGTTGGCGTGCTTGATGAAGTCCGAATGACGGGAGCTGGTCGAGGCCATTCCAAGCGGACGGTAGAGCTTCTCTTCGGCGACCTCTTCCCATGATTTACCCGTCGGCTTCGCGGCCGCGACGGCACCCTCGGTCAGTCCAAAATTGCTGTAGGAATAGCCCGCACGAAAGCTCGATGACGGCGACACGAACCGCAGCCGGCGCAGGATCTCCGCGCGGTCATAGCCGATGTCCTCGAGGTCGTCGCCGGCGGTGCCGGGAAGCCCGCTGCGGTGCGCAAACAGGTCGCGGACCGTGAGTTCGCTGGTCGGATAGGGCTGAGCGAGCCGGAAAGCCGGATCGAGGTCGGCGATCTTGGAATCCCACGAAGCGATCCCGTCGCTGACCAGCGCCGCCACGACGGTGGCGGAGACCGGCTTGGAGAGCGAGGCAATCTGGAAGACCGTGTCAGCATCGACGATCTCCGGTTTTCCGGCTTCGCGATGCCCGAACCCCTTGAGGAAGATCACCTCGTCGCCGTGCACGACGCCGATGGCCAGACCGGGCACGCTACCATCCGCGACGACGCCTTCGGCAAGCAATTCGAGCTTCGCAATGGCCGCGGCGACCCGGTCGGGCGTAATGGTGTCGGCCGACGCCGCCTTCGGCGAAAGCACCATGATTGCGATGACGGCCAACCTCCAACGGAGGTGGTTCCGGTTTGTGAATAGCCGCACGCTCAGCCCCCTCCGCCTCACCGGCGTGCACTATTGCAGCCTGACGCAGGGGAGGCCAGCCCCAAGGATCGCTTCCATCGACGGATGTTCGCTTCGCACCAGTCGAAATTCAGACAGCCGCGCCTGAGCTACGAAGCAGCGCGCAGGCGAAGGCGCCGCCTGCTGGCGCGGGCCTTCTCCGCCACCGCGGCGGTGATCTCGACCACGCCGTCTTCACGCGGTCTGGCGTTGGTGGCCTTGTGGAGCCGCTCATAGGGCAACAGTTCCTTGACCCGGGCTTGAAGCGACGCGACTTCGGCTCGCAGATCCTCGCATTCCTGCCGCTGGACGTCGAACTGTATCTGTTCGGATGCCTGCTGCAGGGAAAGCTGCGAAAAATTCGCGCTGACCGCGGAAAGGTTCATCTTGTCGTGTTCGCTCTCCTTCGTGAGAGCGGACAATTTTTGCTCGACAATTTGCTTTTCGGCCACCGCGTCGCTCGCTTGAGCCTTGAGCCTGGCGATCTCGGTGACGGCTTCGCTGTTGTGGTTGGAGGCGGCTTCCAGCCGCGATCGAAGGTCCTCGATTTCAGAACGCAAGCCGGTCATCTCCGCGACACTGCGTGCAAGCTCGGCTTCCCTGTCACCGTCCCTGAGGCGGGCCGCTTCCGTTATTTCCGATAGCTTCGTCTGCGCCATATCGAGCGATTTCTGCAGCCGCATTTCCTCTTTCTCGCTCTTGCCAAGCGCGGCCAGCAGTTCGGAAACCTGCGCGGCGTCATTGGCATGGACGGTCGAGAGTTCGTCCAGCCTGTGCCGCGCCTCGGCCTCCCGTTTCAGCGCCTTGTCGAGATCGATCGACAGACTGACATGCTTCTCCCGCAGCATCTCGTTCTCGCGCGAGCGTCTGTTGGCCTCGACCGCTCTGGCCGAGAGCGTTTTGACAAGCTCGCCGAACTCGGCCTCGCGTTTTGCGCTCGCATTGCCTGCGACGACGAGTTCCAGCCTTGCCGCAGCCAGCGCGCCGCGAAGTGCTTCCTTGTCCTCGACCAGGCTCGCCTCGTGCTGCTGCAGGGCCTCGATAGCGCTGTCGCGCTCGCGCTGCTTTCTGGTTGCATCGTGGAGCTGTTCGGACAGCACCCTTTGCTGCGCGGTCAGGCCGGTATTTGCCAGCTCCAATTCGTTGGCGCGAAGAATGTCGCCGTGAAGCAGTTTCAGGAATTCGCCCGTCAGATGATGCGAGGTCGCGATCTCCGACAGTTTCGCATTGATCTCCCCCAGATACTCCTGCGCGTCGTGAAAGAGCCCATCGACCGCATTTAAGGCAGCCAGCCGGGTTTGCGTATGGGGGGACAGCCGTCGTGCGGTCTCGAAGGCGTCCGCATTGGCTTCGAGCTGCGAGCTGTCATCCGTTGTCGCGAGATTCTCATCCGATACCGTCTCATCCGGCACAGTGACGTCGTTCAACGGCGACTGATCGTCCACATTGAGACATTCGCTAAACGCATCCGCCAAATCGGTTTCGAGCTCCTTGAACGCTCTCTCCACTGTCTCGGCACGCTTGATCAAACCTTTGAAATTCATGACCGAATATCCCTCTCGTGCAGCGCCGGCAAGGAGCGGATTTTCAATACTTGACCCTCGCCTCCCCCGAATGCGGGTTCATCTCCTGACGTGCGCTCTGGCCGACGCACGCTAGGGACAGGCTTGGCCACTGTCCTCGTGTGTTTGAATGACGCATAGCCGTGTTCTGCCGCGCTCCATACCCGAGGCGTTGGCACCGCTCGAAAAATGCCCACTCATTTCACCCGAAACGGATATGAAGCGGCGCAAGCATGAGGATCGCCTGGTGGCTGTTGTACGGATCGGCCGAGCGCCTCGGTGCTCTGCAGCAGCTACAAGTCACACTTGGACGAGGCGCGTTACGGCCGGAAGGCCTGACCTAATAAATGATTGTGTTGAATACGTTTCGCTGATTAGCTGCTGTGCATTGACCAGGGACAAGACCGATAAATGTTGTCCCGGGAGGACCGCGATGCCGGTGCTTGAGGTTTGCCACGTCTCCAAGAATTTCGGGGCTATCCAGGCCCTGACTGACGTCAGCTTCCAGGTGGAGCGAGGCGAAGTCGTTGGTCTGATGGGGGACAACGGCGCCGGCAAGTCGACGATAGTCAAGACTGTGGCCGGGAATTTTCCTCCGAGCGACGGCGAAATTGTAGTCGAGGGCGAGGTGTGCCACTTCCACCAGCCCGTGCAGGCCCGCGCCAAGGGGATCGAAGTTGTTTATCAGGACCTGGCGCTCGCCGATAATCTGACGGCCGCGCAGAACGTCTTTCTGGGGCGCGAGATCAAGAAAGGCTTCTGGCCGATCAGGATTCTTGACAAGCAGGCGATGATCGATCGCTCGGCAGCGCTGTTCAAGGAACTCAAATCGGAAACCCGGCCGCGCGACCTCGTCAGGAAGATGTCGGGTGGGCAGCGCCAGGCGGTCGCCATCGCGCGGACCCGGCTTTCAAATGCCAAGCTGGTGCTGATGGACGAACCAACGGCCGCCATCTCCGTGCGCCAGGTGGCGGAAGTACTCGAACTGATCCGACGCCTCAAAGCACAAGGAGTCGGCGTCATGCTGATCAGTCACCGAATGCCTGACGTGTTCGCCGTGGCAGATCGCATTATCGTCCTCAGGCGGGGCTCGAAAGTTGCCGACAAGCCAGCCGACAAAACATCGCCCGAGGAAATCACTGGACTGATAACGGGGGCCATCCGTGGCGAATAGTGTTCAGGAGTCAATTGGCGTTCAGGGCTCAGTCGAAGAACATGGCCGGCCGGCCATGTCGGATTTCGTCCCGACCAAGGAAAAAACAGTTCTCCAGCGTGTGATTTCAAGTCAGCCCTTCTGGGTGACGATCGCGCTCATCGCGCTCGTCATGTTGATGACTGCGATGGAGCCGAGCTTCGGCACGTCTGAAAATGTCGCCAATGTGACGCGCAATTTCGCACCTTTCGGCATCATGGCACTTGGCATGACGATCGTCATCATCACCGGCGGTATCGATCTGTCGGTCGGCTCCGTCATGGGTCTCGTGGTCATCGTCGCCGGCCTGTTCCTCACTTGGCATTATCCCTGGTACGTCGCCTTCGCCATGGGCCTTTTCTCCGGTCTGGCCTGTGGCGCGGTCAACGGATTCTTTGTCGCCTATGTCGGGATGCCGTCCTTTGTGGTCACCCTCGGTATGCTGTCCGTCGCGCGCTCGCTGGCGGTCGTATTCTCGGCCAACCAGATGCTCTACCAGTTCGGGCCCGATGCTCCGATCGTGAAGGCAATCGGTCAGTGGAAATGGCCGCGGCATGGTCCGAACGACTGGGCACCGCATTGGATACCAGAACTGTCGTCACAATTCTGGACCATGGTGATCTTGGCCCTGATTCTCGGCTTCGTATTCAACTTCACAGCCTGGGCCCGGCATCTCTTCGCCATCGGCGGCAATGAGGAGGCGGCACGGCTCACCGGCGTTCCGGTCAACTGGATTAAATTCCAGGCCTATGTCTTCTCGGCTTTCACCGCCGCGCTCGCCTCGCTCCTGCTCCTCGGCTATAACGGCTCGGCCATCAATGCCATGGGCCAGGGCTACGAGCTGCGCGTTATCGCCGCGACAGTCATTGGCGGCGCCAGCCTCATGGGCGGCGCCGGCACGGCCTTCGGTGCGATCATCGGTTCGGCCTTCCTCGAGGTGATCAGGAATGCGCTGCTGATGGCCGGTATCGATTCAAATTGGCAGGGTGCCTTCGTCGGCGCCTTCATCGTTCTTGCGGTTCTTTTGGGCATGCAAACCGGCGGCAAATCGATTCTCGCCGCGTCGCTGGCAGTCTTGATGCCCAAAAAACGCCGCTAGAAACCCGCCGGCGGGAGGCTTGCGGGATCACACCCAGGAGGAGAACGTCACATGAAAAAACATCTGCTGACGGCCGCCGTGGCGCTTGGCGCAATGGTGCTCGCCGTTTCCGGCGCCCAGGCGAAATACACCTTCGCCCTGGTGCCGAAGAACATGAACAATCCTTTCTTCGACCAGGCACGCGACGGCTGCAAGAAAGCCGAGGCCGAATCCAATGGCGCCGTGGAGTGCATGTATATCGGCCCCGGCGAACATGGTGGTGGCGACGAGCAGGTGCAGATCGTACAGGACCTCGTGGCCAAGAAGGTGGACGGCATCGCCGTGTCGCCATCGAACGCCGCGGCGATGGCGGTTGCGCTGCAGGCCGCCAAGGAAGCCGGCATCCCGGTCCTCACCTGGGACTCCGATCTCCTGCCCGAAAACAAGGATCTCCGCGTTGCCTATATCGGCACGCACAATTACGAAATCGGCGAGAACCTCGCCAAGCTTGTAATGCAGATCAAGCCCAAAGGCGGCACGATCTGCATCCAGTCCGGCGGCGCCGCGGCGGCCAACCACAACGAGCGCATGCAGGGCATTCGCGATACGCTTTCGGGCACCAAATCGGCGGCCTCGCCCGGGGATCGGCTGACGGGCCAGAACGGCTGGACCGAAATCGAAGGCTGTCCGCTCTACACCAACGATGATTTCCCGCTTTCGGTGCAACAGTTCGAGGATATCATGGCGAAAAACCCGAACCTCGACGCATTCGTCCCAACCGGTGGCTTCCCGCAGTTCATTCCCGATGCCAACCGCGCCGCGGTCGCACCGTACAAGGACAAGATCGCCTCGAAAGCCCTGGCCCTTGTCGTTGCCGACACGCTTCCGGTACAGATCGACCAGATGAAGGAAGGTTTCTCCCTTGGCCAGGTCGGCCAGCGGCCGTTCGAGATGGGCTACAAGACGATGATGGCGCTGAAGGAAATGAAGGAGGGCAAGGCTCCGCCGGCCGACCCGACCTACACGGGCCTCGATGTCTGCACTCCGGAGACAGCCGACACTTGCGTCGCCAAATAGTGCTTTTGGGCGGGAGGAAACTCCCGCCCTTTTCACAGGGGATCTCAATGCCGGAATTGTTCTCGCTCAAGGGCCGTGTCGCATTGGTCACGGGTGCCTCGCGTGGTCTTGGTTTTGCCATGGCCAAGGCACTTGCGGAAAACGGCGCGACGGTGATCGTCAATGCGCGCGACATGGCCGCCCTTTCCGCGGCCGCCGAAAGGATCGGTGCAGAAGCCCTGCCGTTCGATGTCACCGACGCGGCGATCTCAAGGGCGTCGCTCGAAGGAATCGTCGAACGCCACGGCCGCCTCGATATTCTGGTCAACAACGCCGGCATCCAGCATCGTAAACCGCTGGTCGAATGGCAGGACGAGGATTTCAACCATGTGGTTGCCGTCAATCTGTCGGCTTGCTTCCGCATGATGCGCGACGCGGTGCGCCTGATGCTGCCAAACAAGTTCGGGCGCATAATAAACACCGGATCGGTCGCAGCGATCCTTGGCCGTCCCACCATTCACGCCTATGTGGCGGCAAAGGCGGGCCTGCACGGGCTGACACGCTCCACTGCCGCTGAGCTGGGCCGTCACGGCATCACCGTCAACGCGATCGCCCCCGGCTATTTCGCCACCGAGCTCAACACCGCACTTATGCGCGACGAGGCCTTCACCAAATGGGTCGAGGCACGAACCCCCGCGGGCCGCTGGGCCCAGCCTGAGGAGCTCGGCGGAGCCGTGGTGTTTCTCGCCTCCGACGCTGCCGCTTACGTCAACGGGCACGTGCTGGCGGTTGACGGCGGGCTATCGGTTTCCCTGTGATTTCAACCGGCGACACCGTGCCGGCAGGGCGTGCCTGCTAGCCGCCTGAAATGACGACTTGCCGCATGCGCTGCTGGCCCGGTCCCCTGCGCGGACGCCGACGCCACACGATTGGATGCCGCGCCGTGTTGCAGCCGCCGACTATCGATTCGCAACGGGTTATTTCGACGTCCGGCGGCATCGATGCTTGATGCCGCCAATATTTCATTCCACACACCGGTCATGATGAGAAACGACATACGGGATCAGCGCCGGGTTTTCGGGTGGGCCTTGCCTGCCTCCGCGGTCGTGCATTTGCTCGCCGCCGCGCTTCTTTTGTCCGCACTGCCGCTGTCGCCCCCGCAGCCGCAGAAGGAGCAGCCCATCGCAGTTGATATCGTGCCGCCGCCTAAACCGCCGGAAAAAACCAAACCTCCGTCCCCCGCTGAACCGCCCAAGCCGGAAAAGCAGCCGGAAGCCAAGGTCGAGACGCCGACGAGCCGTGAGGTCACCGCGCAGAGACCTGTCTTCCAATTCGGTGAGAAGGACGCCGGTCCTCGCAAGTCTCTGGACGGCAACAGTGCGGAGGATGGTTCGGAACAACCGCCAGCGCCGCAAGTTCCCAGTAACCAGGATCTTGCACAGCCACCTGCCGTGACAGCGGTCGAGGGGAAAGACCAGGCTCCGTCGCCTGGCGCATCACCGCCGCCGAAGCCCAAGCCAGCGGATGTCAAGGAGCAAAAACCCTTGAAGCTTCAGCAAGCCAAGACGTTGTTCTCGGAAGCAGCAACCGGTGATCCGATAGCGACAAGCGCAATGGGCAATATACCCCGCCCCGTGCGGATCGGTCAGCTCTGCCTCACGGAATTGCGCGAACAGTTGCGCCGCGCCTCGCCCCCCTATTTTCCCGACCTCTTGCGTTCATTCAGGCTGAAGGAAGGCACTATCATGCAAGTTCCCAGGACCGCCTTCCGTGCCAACGGGCAGTGGTACGATTTGAGCTATCGTTGCGAGGTCGATCCGGACGCGACGAAAGTCATTTCCTTCGCCTTCCGTGTCGGAGATCCGGTGCCGCGCAGCGAATGGAAGCGCCGCGGGTTGCCCGCCGAATAGGTGGTCGAGGCCACGGAGGCTGGCTGGTCGGCGCCGTCAAATCCGGCCGGCGATGTCTTCGCGCGCTCCGGGCTGCCGAACCAACACGCGCCAAAAGTGGCTTTCGTCAGCGGCCGCCGAAGTCTAGCATACGGCTTTGGGAGGAGGCTTCGATGACTTCAAGTTTCAATGTTCATCATGCTGCCGGCTATGAGCAGCTCATGGGCCGCTGGAGCCAAAGACTCGCGCCGCTGTTCATCGACTTCGTGGGGCTTGCCGACGGCGAAAACATCCTCGACGTCGGTTGCGGTACCGGCAGCCTGACCTTCGCGCTCGTCAAGGCCGCTGACCTCGGCGAGGTCGCGGCGATCGACTTTTCGGCCGTTTTCGTCGAGGAGGCAATCCGACGCAACACCGATCCGCGGATAAAAATCCGTCAGGCGGATGCCTGCGCCCTGCCCTTTGAGGATGGCGCGTTCGACCGTGCCCTAGCCCTGCTCGTGCTCCATTTCGTGCCCGAAGCCGGCAAGGCAGTCGCCGAGATGCGCCGCGTCGTGCGGCCGGGCGGCGTCGTCGCGGCGACGGTATGGGACCATCTCGGCGGCATGCCGGGGATGCGCATGATGATCGACACGGTGGCGGTGCTCAGTGAAGGCGGACGCCAGTTGCGTGCCCGCTATTGCACGCAGCCGATGATGCAGCCGGGTGAAATGAAACGGACCTTTGTCGAACAGGATCTCCGCGACGTTACGGAAACCCAGTTGATGATCCGCATGGACTACCAAAATTTCGATGATTACTGGGCGCCGATTGCCGCCGGCGAAGGGCCGCTCGGCAAGTATGTGGCCGCGCTCGACCCGGAAGAGCGGGCGCGCACCGACGCCGCCATGCGCGACGCCTATGAGGCCGGCCGGCCCGACGGCCCGAGGTCCTTTGCCAATGTCGCCTGGGCCTGCCGCGGCGTCGTTGCCTGACGTTGGCGCTAATGCATGCCGTGTAAAAAGCGCATCGCATGAGGCCGATCGAACGCGACGCGCTTTAGCCGATCCCGTAGACCAGCCCAACGCGGCCGTCCGAAAGCTGTTCGACCTTGCGCAGTTCGAGCCCACGACGATTTTTCGCCGTCCCAAACAGCGCCTTTCCTTCACCGGCGAGCAGCGGATAGACGATGAGCCTGAGCTCATCGACCAGCCCGGCATCGATAAGGCTCGCGGTAATTCGGGCGCCGCCCATAAGGTAGATGTCCTTGCCGGGCTGCTGTTTCAGTGCAGCGATATCCTCGAAATTCCGCACGAAGCGCGTCTTTGGCCAGGCCGCCGAAGTCATTGTGTTCGACAGCACATAATGCGGGGTCTGCGCGGCGAAGCGGGCCCATTCGAGCTCGGCCGGCTTCGGCAATTTGCCGGTCATCGGCAGCGGCTTGTCGGGCTCGTTCTGGATGGCGCTCCAGTAGCGCTCGTAGCCGGCATACATGACGCTGCCAAGCAGGCAAGCGTCGATTTGCGGCGTCAGGCCGTATTCGTCCGACCACGCGTCGACCCAATCGGCGTAACCCTCGGGCCCCTCCATCTTGCCGTCGACGGAAATTTTCATTCCAGCGATTAATTTGCGCATGACTTCCTCCATCAGGCTTGCGGGATGCAAGCACGTTTCATCGGTTCAGCGTTGCTTCGTGTTGCTGGCGGCGACCTCAGGGATGGCCGCCGCGAGTTACATCAGGCCGGCAGGCGGCGGTCGTATTCTTCCCGCAGGCGGCTCCAGCCGTCCCAGAACGAGGTCGGCGTCTTGCCCGCCAGGCGGGCGGCCAGCAGGTCGAGGTGTATGTGCCAGCCGGCCGTGATGTTGAGCTGGATTGCACGTTCCGGCAGGCGGCGATGAACGACGGTGAGCAGCACATCGTTACCCTTCGCCTCCAGCAAGAAGGAGACGCCGCCGGTGTTTCCCCAGGTGATGGAAAGCTTGCGCGGCGGATCGAGTTCGGTGATCCGGCCCTCCATCCGATGCTCTTCGGGAAAGCCCGCTGGTCGCTGGCCAGGCGGGTCCGTCAGCTCGTCGTTACGCCAGACCAATTCGAACGAGCTGCCGGCCTTCATTTCCATCTGGCCCGCGGCCATCCATTGCCGGCGCAAGTCACTCTCGGTGAGATAGGCCCAGACGCGCTCGATGGGGCCGGGCAAGAGGCGCTGAATGGTGAACGTGGCGGGCTCGCTCAGCTCGCCATGGGCGTCGATGGTTCTCATCTGGTTCATTGCTCGTCTCCTTCTTCTGAGTTGGGCGATTTCCTGGGCTCTTCCTGGGCTTTGCGTGCGTCCTCTTCGCGAAGAAGGCGTTCGAGAACATCGAGACGACCGGTCCAGAAGCGCTCGTAGAAGCTGAGCCACTGATGGGCGCTGGCCAGCGGTCCAGGGGCTAGTCGGCACAGATGCGTTCGGCCCCTCACCTCTCGACGAATAAGCCCTGCGTTCTCCAGCGCCTTGATGTGCTTGGAGGCCGCCGCGAGCGACATCGCGAAGGGTTCCGCCAGCTGGCTTACCGTTTTCTCGCCATCGGCGAGATCGCGAAGCATGTGCCGCCGGGTGGCGTCGCCAAGGGCGTGAAAAACCGCGTCCATCTTGGGTGTCTCTAATTCAACCATGTAGTTGAATATAGACGCACGCTTTGAGATAGTCAACCATTTGGTTGAATAATTTATGCGAAGCGTCGCGGGACCGTTTGCGCCATCGAGCTTGTCGTGACGGGAGATGCGGACGCGCCCCGCGACAGTAAGGGCGAGGCCCTTATTTGCCGTCGAAGAAACGGTGGATCGCGGCTTCCAGCTTTTCGATAAGCTGAGGGTTGTGGCAGCTGCCAGCCCAGATCAGGGCGTTTAGCCTCATCTCTTTGTTGATAAAGCTCACTTTCCCAGAATCCAGCAGGTATTCCGCGATCTCGTAGTGCCGCCCCTTGATAGCCTCGATGAGCGCGTTGTTTCTGCCCGTCTTGTCGGTCAGATTTACTTCCGCGCCATTCTCCACGAGCAACTTGACGACTTCGAGATGCCCGTTCTTCGCCGCCTCGATAAGAGCCGTTCTGCCGTAGTAGTCAGCTCGCGCGTTGATCTCTATTTGGGGGTGTCTCACGAGGACTGCGATACACGCGTAATGTCCCTTGGCCGACGCAAGGCTCAAGGGCGTGCTCTTCCACTTGTTTCTGGCATTCACGTCGATTTCCGGGTCTTCGATCAGCGCCTCCACCACAGCTGTGCGGCCATTGAGGGCTGAAAGGTGAAGTGCAGACCAGCCGCCGTCGTCCGACTGATTGATGTCGGCGCCAGCCGCCAATTCCGATCGAACCGCCTCCGCATCGCCTTGTTCTGCCGCGACCAGCAGGGGCGACCAGTCTCTTGCCCCTTCGGCTTCCAAGCTGTTGGTCAACGCAGTCGCCTCCTCGGATCGTCCACAGAATACCACAGAATCCGCGATAGTGGGGTCGTCCTGTATAGAGTTCCCTGGAGTCCGTGGGTCGCAGAGAGCTGTCGGCCCGAAGCGGAGGATCAGCGCTTCACGTCCGTCTCCTCACATTCTCCTGAGATCGACTGGCTTTGGCGGCCATTCAGACTAGATAGAGCCTGCGCCGGGCGGAACGATGCAGAAGGACCTGAACATGCCTGAACAGATTACCCTGAATAGACCTGAACAAATCAGATTGAACGACGGCTCCGCCATTCCGCAAATCGGCCTCGGCGTGTGGCAGGTCGATCCAGCCATCACCGCCAAGGTGGTGCGCTGGGGAATCGAGGCCGGCTACAGGCTGATCGACACCGCCGAAGGCTATCAGAACGAGGAAGGTGTCGGGCAGGCGATCCGCTCGGCCGGCGTGCCGAGAAGCGAGTTGTTCATCACCTCGAAACTGCGCAACGGCGCGCATCAGCGCGACGCCGCCTTGCGCGCCTTCGACGAGACGATGAGCAAGCTCGGCATCGAACAGATCGACCTGTTCCTGATCCACTGGCCGGTGCCCAGCCAGGACAGATATGTCGAGGCCTGGAAGACGCTGATCGAACTCAGGCAATCAGGCCGGATCAAGTCGATCGGCGTTTCGAACTTCAACCAGGACCACCTCGAACGGATCATCGGCGAGACCGGCGTCACGCCGACCGTCAACCAGATCGAGCTCCACCCCCGCTTCCAGCAGCGTGACAAACGTGAATTCCACGACAGGCACAACATCCGCATCGAGAGCTGGAGCCCACTGGGCAGCGGCCGGCTGTTGAGCGATCCGACGCTTGAAAGCATCGCCAGGAAACACGGCAAGTCGGTGGCGCAGACGATCGTCAGGTGGCACCTTCAGGAAGGGCTGATCGTCATTCCAAAGTCGATCCACCAGGACCGCATCGCCGCCAATTTCGATGTCTTCGATTTCGAGTTGGAAGCGAAGGACCTCGAGCTTATCCGGGGCATGGATTCGCCCGACGGCCGCACCGGCCCGAACCCCGCCACGGCCGCATTCCTGTTCTAACGAGGCGGGCCAACCGGGACGTTGGCATTCCTTCACACCCCCCTCTGTCCTGCCGGACATCTCCCCTTCAAGGGCAGGGCTATCGCATATGAGTGATGGCATTGATGAGATAGTCGTCGTTCCAGGCGCATTTCTTGATGCGATGGCTGATG
>NZ_JAMYOE010000042.1:0-42167 GCF_040319695.1 Mesorhizobium sp. M0898
ATCCCCATAGCTCACCGCCTGCGGCCCGCGGGTTCCTGCATCAGAGACTTTCGTACGCCTGACGGCACCCGAAACCCTTCAGCAAAGTCGGCCCTAGAGGCAAAATTTGCCTCCGCCCGGAAGCGGACATCGCGTGTGACCATGCTGGAAGTCGTGGTCGCGCCGTAGCGGACCTACGCGGGGACAAGCGTGAACGTCTCATCTCAACCATTCCCGTTACATTCCGGTCCAGACGGATGAAGGTGCCCTTGGGTGCGCAATGCGCCAAGCAGATTGTATCCAATCGACGCTAACCAGTCATTGGAGCCCCAACGCAAGGCGGCGAAACTCATTGGCCCAGCGTCTCCAGCGCCCTTTGCGCTGCGATCAGATCGACGACCGGATATCTGGTCTCAAACGCGTCGATCACGGATCGTAGGCACGTCGCGGCCTCATGGACACGACCTTGACGTGCCAGAACTGGTGCTAGTTGCGTTGCGGCGCGAAGCTCGAAGAGTCTTGCTTGCTGCCGACGGGCAGTAGCAATTGCTGTTTCGAATAGGTGCGCGGCGCCCGTCAGGTCACCTCTGCCTGCGGCGATCTGGCCACGAAGGCGAATACATTCTGCTAGGTAGCTGGCCTCGTCCGTATCGAAAACGAGGGCATCGACATCATCAAGCATTTGCGATGCATCTTCGATGCGACCGGCCCGCAGGAGAAGATCACAAAGTTCGCATGTTTTCTCAGGGGTATGAAATACGACGCCCTGCCCACGCCAAAGAACCATACTCTCCCGGACGTCATCGATGCCGGCATCCAGTTCACCTAAATGCGAGCGGGCATGGCCACGCCACCTAATGCCGCTGCTTCGACGCGCCGCGTAGCCATGCCGATCGCAAATTTCGACGATCTTCGTAGCGGTCTCAAGTAGTTCCTCGTATTGGCCGAATATAGCAAAAAATTCACACTGAGCGAGAAGATACCAGGCGAGGTCAAACGGTTTATCGAGCTGACCGACAGTTCGAATCAGTTGCTCTTTTTGTTCGACGGCATCGTCAAAGAAGCCCAATATGATCAGCGAACCGCTAAGATACTCTTGGGCAGAGAGCCGTTGATCCGCACCAGCGAACAAGATACGACGACTTGCTTCAACACGTTCACTCAGAGCTAAGGCCTTGCGTAGGGCCTCCGCTGCCAGCGGTTGTTCTCCCCGGTTGTAGTGAGCAATCCCCTTTGCCGCCCAAAGTGCACTCAGATAAGCCGCTGGAACGAGATTGGTATCGTTTGCGAGCTGCTCTTCGGCCAGGGCCAGGTAATCGTGATTGCGCCCAGTGGCATAAAAAAATGGAGCGAGTGAAAGCGCAACGTCACATTGCAATTCGACCAATGCAGTGTTCGCGGCGGCAAAACGTGCACCTTCAAGCGTCTTCCCAAGGCGCTCAGAACGATACCCTTCAGCCTGCATCAAGGCATTGGCCATCGCAAGGTGGAGACGCGTCATCCGTTCGGCGCCGCCGGACACATCGCCAAGTCTCCTGCTGCAGTCAATGGCACTGGCAAAGTGCGACACGGCTTCCCGAGTGGCAGCTCTGGCCACGGCGGCCCCTCCCGCCTTTTGCCAGTGATCGAGCGCGCCCGCCCAATCCCCAGCTTCCTGAAGGTGGTGCGCGAGGAGCTCGGGTTGCGGTTCAGTGATTTCGGTCCACTTTTCCTCCAACACGTCTGCGACACGCTTATGTATCTCCTGGCGCTTAGCGCGCAGCACCGTGCCATACGCTGCGTCCTGAACGAGCGCATGCTTGAAGAGGTAAGTGGCCAGTGGCCGGGTCCCGCGGCAGAACACCAGACCGGCGCCGACGAGTTGATCCAGTGCGCCATTTAGATCAGCGGCATTTCGCTGTGCGACCGCTGCCAGCAATTTGTAGGAGAACTCCCGACCGAGAACCGCGCCGACCTGGGCGACCTCCTTAACGGTTGAGCCGAGGCGATCGAGCCGCGCCATCAACGAGGCATGCAGCGTGGCGGGTACGTTCAACGCCGTCGCAGCAGCTCTTGAGAGCACTGTCCTGGTGTTGCCGCCCTCCAACACCGCCTTGGTCAGCTCCTCGACGAACAGTGGCACCCCATCCGTGCGCTCGATGATCTCCGCGACAACGTCGCTCGGCAGCTCCCCGGTGCCGACGACCCGCTGGACCAGCGCGGCGCCTTCACGACGGTCGAGCCGGTTGAGGACAAGAACCGTGACGTGCGCCTGCCCGGTCCATGGCGGTTGAAACTCGGGGCGGAACGTGAGGAGAAGCAGCACTGGCAGGCGCGGCACGCGCTCGACTACAAGGTCGAGCAGCTCGCGCGAGCTGGGGTCGATCCAGTGCACATCCTCGAAGAGCATCAGCACCGGACCTTGTCGCGCCAGGTCTTCGAGCTGCCGGAGCAACGCATCGAAGGTCTTCTCTTTCTTACGCTGGGGCGTCACTTGGAGAGGCGGGAAGCGACCTTCGGTCGGCAACGACAGCAGCTCGGCCAGCAGCGCCACGTCCTCCGGCGAGGTCGGGCCAAGCAGGGCCGCAAGCTTATCCAGCTTCCTATCAGGTGGGTCGTCGCGCTCCAACCCGGCGGCACGTTCTAGCTGCGCAATGGTCGGGTGGAGCGCGCTGTCTTGATGGTGCGGCGAACAGAAATAGCGCAAGCGGGTGTGTCGCTCATTCTGGATCCGCTCCTGCAATATGACGGTGAGGCGCGACTTTCCGATGCCGGGCTCGCCTGAGAGCAGCACCACACGACCTTCACCACTTTTCGCGCGATGCCAGTGGCGCTGCAGCAGGTCGACCTCCTCCTCACGCCCGACCAGCGGCGTGGGCGTCGTCCCATGCAGCGCCTCGAACCGGCTTTCGACAGCGCTCTCACGAAACACTTGATAGGGATGGATCGGCTCCGGAAAGCCTTTCACCTCGACGGCGCCAAGATCGCGATATTCGAAAAGATCGCCGACCAGCTGCCGCGTTTGCGACCCGATCACGACCGCGTCGGGTTCGGCAAGAGCTTGCAGGCGGGCGGCGAGGTTCGGCGTCTCGCCCACGACGCCGCGCTCTTGCCCTTCGCCGGCGGTGATCAGATCGCCAACGACGACCTCTCCGGTGCCGATGCCGATACGAACCCGCAATGGCTTGGGCTCTGGGAGTCGCCTAACGGCATCGATGAGAGCAAGGCCAGCGCGCACCGCCTGCTCGGCGGCGTTCTCGTGCGCCTGCGGGTAGCCGAAATACACCAAAACTCCGTCGCCCATATACTTGGCGACAAAGCCGCCGAAGTTGGCGACCGTATCGGCGACACAGCGGTGATACGCTCCGATGGTCTCACGCAGGTCCTCGGGATCCAGACGCGTCGCCAGCGCCGTCGAGCCGACGAGATCCACGAACATTACGGTCAGCTGTCGACGCTCCGCGCTTAGACCCGGGGTGCGGCTCTGAGCCGCGATGTCATCGGTGCTCGCGTCGCGATGGCTTGACGACGGCCCCAGCCCCACTATCGCCTTGCGGAATCGCTTGCGATGACCGAGGAGCATACCGAGCTTCTCAAGGTCGGCATCGGTCAGCTCCGGCAGGACTTCCGCGTCAATCGCGTTGTCGCGAAATGCCTGCTCGTATTGCTGGAGGCCGAGGCCTCGCAACCAAGCGGCAACGTCCACACCAGCTCTCCTAAGAATTCGGTTCCCTCAGCCGCGATATTAACTCAGATGCCAGGGAAATGCTGTAGACTCGGATTTCTGTCGAAGTGGAGGTCCCTCTCGAAGAATTTGGGGCTTGGAGCCCGACATGGTTGCCGCGGCGGTGATAGCTTTTGGCAGCAAAGCGGACGATACGCTCCTAGTGATCAAGCATCCGCCTCGGGTCAGGTCACGACGATGTTCGCGACGACCTGAATGTCTGCTCTCTTGTATCCCAGCCTCGAGGCCGCCAGTCCGATTGCGGCCCCAAATGCGACACTTGGAGGTTGGCTCGGCGAGAACAGATCTTGGCGCAAGCACGGCAACGCTGAAAGTCGTTTCGGTTCCTCATAAGAAAGGGCGACTTACCAAGTGGCCAGGTCCGCGTCGTGCGATACGGACTGAGATACAAACTGTGATACAAATCGCTATGGAATTCCAGAGAAAATCCTTTAAAATCAACTTGCCAGGCGGTGCGGCGTTGAAAGCGAGTTTCGGTATCGGTGGTTGCATGTCCGCGATTTGAACCTGCGGTATTTGCCATCAAGGCTGAACGGAGCGCAACCGATCAGGCTCGCGGATTTCCGAAACGCACGCCTTGCTATCCCTTTCTGCGACCGATCGATTTGATGGCTTCTCTCATCTCCCGCAATTGCACATCTTGGGAGACATGGACCAAGATCATGATCTCGGCAGGATTGAAGGAGGCCACGCATCCTGCGGACTGCTATTTTCCGCAGGGGCACAGCCGAGCCGTAGCGAGCGCTACCCGCAATGGTTGTGAAATCTCAAAAACCGGCCTTGCTCCGAGCGCCCGATCGGGCGATTCTGCGCCTTGCAAAAGCACTCGCGCGCCAAGCCGCCCGCGAAGACCACCAGCGTGAACAGGCCGAGAAAACTCATCATGAATCGAACCGCGATCTATGCACGCTTCTCAACCGACCTCCAGAATGAGCGATCCATAGACGATCAACTCGCTTTATGCCGGGCGTATGCAGCACGTGAGCGGTTGAACGTTGTCGCAACCTTTGATGATCGAGCGCGCTCCGGCGGCTCCGTCATGGGCCGTGACGGTTTGCTTCATCTCATGGACAGAGCTCGTGAGCACGAATTTGATGTTCTCGTTGTGGAGGCTCTTGATCGGCTCTCCCGCGACATGGAAGACCTTGCTGGCATTCACAAGCGCCTTTCATTTCTCGGTATCGAAATTCGTGCCGTCCACGAGGGCGTGGTGAACACGGTCTTGGTCGGACTTCGCGGTCTTGTTGGGCAACTCTATCGAGAGGACATCGCTCATAAAGTCCGTCGGGGCCAGGCCGGCCGAGTTAATAAGGGGCTCCATGCCGGTGGATTAACCTATGGCTACTCGTATGTGCTCGGCGACCCTGGAAAGCGGCTAATCGCCCAGGACGAAGCGGAGATCGTGCGTCGCATCTTCAGGGAGTATGTCGATGGACAGACCCCACGCGACATCGCCCACAATCTAAATAGAGACGGCATACCGCCGCCTCGCGGTCGAGTCTGGAATGCCTCCACCATCAATGGAAATGCACAAAGAGGGACTGGGCTGCTTCAGAATGAACTTTATGCCGGCCGGCTGATTTGGAACAAGGTCCGAATGGTCAAGGACCCCGACACCGGCAAACGTATCTCGCGCCCAAATCCTAGAGGCGAATGGCAAACTGTCGAAGTTCCCGACCTTGCCATTATCTCGCCCGAACTGTTTGAAGCGGCACGAGCCAGGAAAAAGGCTCGTGCAGTTACACACCCAAGCCATCAGCGCCGGCCCCGACATATGTTGTCGGGGCTTTTGAGGTGCGGTGCTTGTGGAGCGGGGATGTCCTCAAACGGCAAGGACAAGTCCAGGCGAATTCGTATCCGTTGCTCGGCGGCGACAGAGAACGGGACATGCCCTGATCCGAAGACTTTCTATCTGGATACGGTCGAGAATGCTGTCTTAAACGGGCTCACCGCGGAGATGCGCCATCCGGATGTGATAGCCCAGTACGTCCAGACGTATCACGAAGAACGAAGGCGCCTGGCAGCCGAAACCGATGCGAAGCGCACTCGTTTGGAACGACGGCTTGGAGAGCTATCTCGGGAGATCGATCGGCTGGTCAATGCCATCGCCAAGGGTCATGGCGACCCAGCCGTGTTGGGGCCGCAATCAACAGCGCTCAATCAAGAACGTAAGTGCATTGTAGCCGAGCTGGACAACGTGCCCGCGCCGACTGATGTCATTGCACTGCATCCTGCGGTGCTGGCGCGCTACGAGGAACAACTAAACCAGCTTCAAACAGGGCTTGCCGAAGGCGTTGTGGCCGGCGATTCCGAAACTGCAGAGACGATGCGGGACTTGATCGAAACTGTTACTGTGTTTCGAGATCCATCAAGGATCGGCGGCATTGAAGTCGAAATCGCCGGGCGTCTGACCGCGCTCCTGGGCGAGGATGCCTTTCCCAACGGCGTCAAAGGAGTGTGGGGAAAGGTGGTAGCGGGAGAGGGACTTGAACCCCCGACCCCAGGATTATGATTCCCGTGCTCTAACCAACTGAGCTACCCCGCCAGGGCGGCGAAGGCCCGAAATCCAGCTTAAATCGGCAGGCATATCGGCGCGTTCGCCAAGGTCGCGCGGATATAAGGTTGCGAGGCCAAGCCTGTCAAGCATCGAAGTGGCTGCCGCGCCGGCATATTGCTGGCGCCGAAAGCTTTGCCGGGCAGACATTTGGGCGCACAGGCCGGGGTTGAGTTCAGCGAGGCACGTCGCTATGTCTCGGCCACGAAAGTCATGGTCATGAATTGATGAAACCGCGCATTGCAGTCCTCGGTTGCGGATACTGGGGCAGCAACCACATCCGCACCCTAAAGGCGCTCGGCGCGCTGCATGCGGTTTCGGACGTCAACCCCGCGCGCGCGGAGGGTTTTGCCAGCGAGCAGGATTGCCTGGCGATAGAGCCGGAGGCGCTGTTTGCCCGCGACGATGTCGACGCCATCGTCATGGCGCTGCCGCCGCAGTTCCATGCCGACATGGCGGTGCGCGCCGTGCTCGGCGGCAAGGACGTGCTGGTGGAGAAGCCGATCGCGCTGACGGTGGCCGATGCCGAACGCTCGGTGCAGGCGGCCGCCGATAATGGCCGTGTCTTCATGGTCGGCCACGTACTGCGCTTTCATCCCGCCTTCGAGACGCTGAAGGCGCTGATCGACAATGGCGAACTCGGCGAAGTCCGCTACATCCATTCGCATCGGCTCGGCCTCGGCAAGTTCCACACCGAAAACGACGCGCTATGGGATCTGGCGCCGCACGATCTGTCGATGATCCTGGCCATCACCGGCACCGAACCGGTCGAAGTGCGCGGCGAAGGCGCCGCTCTTCTCGACAATCTCAGCGACTTTGCGCATCTGCACATGCGCTTTCCCAACGGCCTGCGCGGCCATCTGTTCGCCTCGCGGCTCAATCCTTACCGCGAACGGCGGCTGACCGTTGTCGGCACCAAGGCGATGGCGGTGTTCGACGATGTCGAGCCGTGGGAGCGCAAGCTTGCCGTCTATCGCCACGCGGTGTGGCAGGATAGCGGCCAATGGGCGTTCACCGCCAACGAGCCGTCCTATGTCGCGGTCGGTGAGGGCATGCCGCTGACGCGCGAGCTGGAGCATTTCATCCACTGCATCGAGACGCGGGCCGAACCGCGCACCAGCGGCGAGGAGGCCATCCGCGTGCTGCGCATCCTGACCGCCGGCACCGTCGCCCATACAAGGCCCTAAGAGAAAACGCCGTCTATTCGGCGGGAACCCGCGCCGGCTGGACGGCAAGCCGCGTCAGCATCGCCTCGGCCTCCGCGCCGCGCTCGGAGCGCTCGATGAAGCCGCCGCCGAACACGCGCGCCTCGTTGCCATCGTCGGAATAGAGCACGCAAGCCTGACCGGGCGCGATGCCGGATTCGCCGTCTACCAGTTCCACCGAAGTGACACCGGCGCGGTGATGCAGCACGGCCGGGCGCGGCGGCCGCGTCGAGCGCACCTTGGCGAAAAGCTCAAGCCCGGCCGCCGGGATAGCGGTCAGCGGGCCATCGCCCAGCCAGTTCATGTTGCGCAAGAAGATCTTGTGGGTCTCCAGCGCCTCGCGCGGGCCGACGACGACGCGGGCCCGGTCGGCGTCGAGATGAACGACGTAGAGCGGCTCGCCCGAGGCGATGCCGATGCCGCGGCGCTGACCGACGGTGTAGCGCAAAATGCCCTCGTGGCGGCCAAGCACGCGCCCGTCTATATGGACGATGTCGCCCGGATTGGCGGCAGCCGGCTTCAGCTTGGCGATGATGTCGGAATACTTGCCCTGCGGCACGAAGCAGATGTCCTGGCTGTCCTGCTTGGCCGCAACCGTCAGTCCCATCTCCTCGGCGATGGCGCGAACCTCAGGCTTCGACAGGCCGCCGAGCGGAAAACGCAGATAGTCGATCTGTGCCTGGGTGGTGGCGAACAGGAAGTAGCTCTGGTCGCGGTCGGCGTCGACCGGCCGGTAAAGAGCGCGGTGGGCGCCATTGGCGCCGGAACGGATGTAGTGGCCGGTCGCCAGCGCGTCGGCGCCGAGTTCCTTGGCGGTCGCAAGAAGGTCGGCGAATTTCACCGTCTGATTGCAGGAAACGCAAGGGATCGGCGTTTCGCCGGCGACATAGCTCTCGGCGAACGGGTCGATCACCGCCTTGCGGAAGCGCTCCTCGTAATCGAGGACGTAATGCGGGATGGCGAGCGTCTCGGAGACGCGGCGGGCATCGTCGATGTCCTGGCCGGCGCAGCATGAGCCGGCCCGGTGCGTTGCCGCGCCGTGGTCATAAAGCTGCAGCGTGACACCGACGACGTCGTAGCCCTCGCGCCTCAGGAGGCCGGCAACGACCGACGAATCGACACCGCCCGACATGGCGACGACGACGCGGGTGTTTTCGGGGCGTCCGGGAAGATCGAGGCTGTTCATGGTTCTTTCGTTCTGCGCGGCGCTTCAATGCCAATGGCCGGAATATAGGTCAAGCGTCTCGGCTGCGCCAGCTTTGCCGGGCCGGCTCATTTTTCCTGCCGGGTTCAATGCGCTTGCCGGCAGATGTTTCAAATGCCGATGAAAAGGCTAACGCCGCGTTCATGATCCTTACCTAACCATTAGGGTCTGCTTAGGCAAATTTTAAAGCTGTGGCGGTAATGTGGTGGGGATTGGGTCTTTGAGTTTTTTGTAGAGAGTACGATGACCGATCTAATTAGACCGCGAGTCAAATATGTTATCGGGCCGGACGGCAGCCCACTTACCATCGCCGATCTGCCGCCGACGAACACACGTCGCTGGGTTATCCGGCGCAAGGCGGAAGTGGTGGCGGCGGTGCGTGGCGGGCTTTTGAGCCTCGAAGAGGCATGCCAGCGCTACAAGCTCACCACCGAGGAATTCCTGTCCTGGCAAGCGTCGATCGACGAATACGGCCTTGCCGGCCTGCGCACCACGCGCATCCAGCAATACCGGCATTAGGCCGATAAGGGCGCTGATCAGCGCCCTTACGTCTGCGAGGGTCGACGATCTGCAATTTCAGACCGTCAGCACCACCTTGCCGATCGGCCTGGTTGCGAGAAAGGCATGGGCGGCACCGGCCTGTTCGAGCGGAAACGCCTTTGCCACGTGGACGGCCAGCTTTTTCGCGTCGATCAATTTGCCGAGCTCCACCAGAGCGGCACGGTCGGGCACTACGGACATGCGCTCGACGCGGATGCCTCGCGTCCTGGCCTTTGCCCTGGTGGCATCGCTGACATCGAGCAGCGACACCAGAACGCCGCCGGCCGTGAGCACTTTCAGTGATTGCTCCGCATGCACGCCGCCGAACGGGTCCAGAACCAGATCGATGTCGCGGGCCTTCCCGGTGAAATCATCCCTTGTGTAGTCGATCACCTCGTCGGCGCCGAGCGAGCGGACGAAATCGAGCTTTTCCGGGCTGGCGGTCGCGACGACGTAAGCGCCGTGCGCCTTGGCGATCTGCACCGCCAGATGGCCGACACCGCCGGCTCCGGCGTGGATCAGCACGCGCTTGCCAAAATCGAGCCGGCCATGGCGGACAAGGCCTTGCCAGGCTGTCAGGCCGGCCAGCGGCAGCGCGGCGGCTTGCGCGTGATCTATGCCTTCAGGTTTCGGCGCAAGCTCATCAGCCGGGACAGCGGCGAGTTCGGCATAGGCTGCCGCCTGTTTGGGAAAGCGCGGCATGCCGAACACGGCATCGCCGACCTTGAGGCCGGAGACGCCGGAGCCCAGCGCCTCGACAACTCCCGAAACGTCCCAGCCAAGGACAAAAGGCGGCTCGCCAAGCAGCGGATAGTGGCCGCCGCGCACTGCGCCATCGACCGGGTTGATGCCGGCCGCCTCGATGCGGACGAGCACTTCGCCGGCCTCGGGTGATGGGGCGGGGCGATCGGCAATGACGAGGACGTCGGGTCCGCCGAAGGAATTCTGGATAATGGCACGCATGGAAGGCTCTCCTGCTGGTTTTGATGTGACACTATCATTTGGATAGTTATTTTCTCTTGTCTAGTATGTACCTTGTTGATATATACACACCTCATGGATAGTGAAGATGTTTCCCCTTTTGGCTATGACGCCTTTCGGCGGTCGTGCCCGTCACACGCCGTGCTCGAGACGCTCGCCAGCAAATGGGTCTACCTGGTGATCTGTGCGCTGCGCCGGGGCCGGCTCCGCAACGGCGAATTGGCGCGCAAGCTCGAAGGCATCACGCCGAAAATGCTGACGCAGACGCTGCGTATCCTGGAACGCGACGGGCTTGTGCGGCGCGAGGTTTTCCCGGTCATTCCGCCGCGTGTCGAATATGAGCTGACCGAACTTGGCCAGAACCTGGCAGGACTGCTCAATCAGATCAGAGCCTGGTCGGAGCAGCATGTGCCCGACATCAAAAATGCGCGCGCACGGGCGGCGGAACAGCAAGTAGATCTGGATGCCTGAGGCGGGCACAGTCGGTGCGCAGCAATAGCGCACAAGCGCGACGCGCGTTAGAGTCTTGTTTTCAGCCGATCATGGCGCTGCGGCCGCCGGCTTCCGTGTCGCGCGCCTTGGTGTCGCGCGATTCCAGCATCTCGGCCTTGGAAAGCTCCGCTTCGGCTTCGCTCAGCAATGATTCGGCGACATTTCGCTGCTGGGCGAGGTCGCTTTGCGAATTTCTAAGGTTGTCGCGGCGCAGACGTGCCGCCTTGGCGAAGGTCGGATAAGCAAAGTGATTGATGTCGGTGATGCCGGCCTTCTTCTCTTCGGCAGCAATCTGAAGTTCCAGCTCGACGGCCATGCGCTCGAATTCGGCGATCATCATGTCGAGCTGCAGCAGCTGCCGCCGCTTCTCGCTCACCTGAAATTGCTTCAGCCGAACGAGGTTTTCACGTGACTTCATGATTCGGTACTCCCGGAAACGCACACCTGCACATATCGTCCAATTCACCCGGCAAGGCCCAGGCTTGACCCGTTTCCACCGGCTTTCCCCGAACTATGGGAAACAAACTCCTAAAGTTTTTTGCCGGCGGTAACCATTCGTTTACGGGCATTGTTAATCATACGGCTCAGGACTTAAGGGCGGGTAAAAATTCTGCTTCTCGTCGGGAAACCCGGCCAACGAGTCCGAAGAGTCGCTTAGTCTGGCTTATTAATGTGCTGCATTAACGGTTTGGGTCTGTGATTCGTTATTGGATTCAACAAGGTGTAGAAAGGGGTTAAAAAATCTGATACCGTCATGGACGGGGAATTAGGTTTTATTAACCATTCGATGGCAGCCTCTGCTCAGGCAATCACTGCTCCGGTCCTGGACGGGTCGTGAAATGGTCCGGCAGCAGAAAAGGGGAATGAAATGCGCGTTCTGCTGATAGAAGACGACAGTGCAACCGCACAAAGCATCGAGCTGATGCTGAAATCGGAAAGTTTCAATGTCTATACGACCGACCTTGGCGAAGAGGGCGTCGATCTAGGCAAGCTTTACGATTACGACATCATTCTCCTCGACCTCAATCTCCCCGACATGTCGGGCTATGAAGTTTTGAGAACACTTCGCCTGTCCAAGGTGAAGACGCCGATCCTCATCCTCTCCGGCATGGCCGGCATCGAGGACAAGGTGCGCGGCCTCGGCTTCGGCGCCGACGATTACATGACTAAGCCCTTTCACAAGGACGAACTGGTCGCCCGCATCCATGCCATCGTGCGGCGTTCCAAGGGCCACGCCCAGTCGGTCATCACCACCGGCGACCTGGTGGTCAATCTCGATGCCAAGACCGTTGAGGTCGGTGGCCAGCGCGTGCATCTGACCGGCAAGGAATATCAGATGCTGGAACTGCTCTCGCTGCGCAAGGGCACCACGCTGACCAAGGAAATGTTCCTTAACCATCTCTATGGCGGCATGGATGAGCCAGAACTGAAGATCATCGACGTCTTCATCTGCAAGCTGCGCAAGAAGCTTGACGCCGCGTCTGGCGGGCAGAATTACATCGAGACCGTCTGGGGCCGCGGCTATGTGCTGCGTGAGCCCGAAGATATCCGCGTCAGCGCCTGAACTAGGGGCGTGATCCCAAGGTGGGCGCCGATTTTTTCGGAAAAGAACCCGGCAAAACAACAAGATAGAGCCGATCCGATTTTCGTCGGAATGGAACAGCTCTGATCAGGCGGCAATCTTCAAGGCGCGGAAGCACTCGAGCAGTTGCGGCCGGTTGAACGGCTTCAGCAGGTAGCCCTGGGCGCCGGCTCGTTTTGCCCGCATGATCGCCCCGACATCGACCTCGACCAGCGAAATCAAAACCTGCGGCAATACCGGGCTTTCCATGGCGCGCAGGCGGCGGATGAGGTCCTGCGCCTGCATGTCCGGCAAGGCGCCGTCGACGACGATGATATCAGGCATGTCGGCCGCGCACATCTCGATCGCCTCGTGGCCGCTGGCGGCTTCGATCACCATCATGCCGGAACCGCCCAGGATACGCCTTGCGACCTTCCTGATGACGCTCGAATTGTCGACGAACATGCAGCGTTTCATTCCGGGACCCTCTTTGCCATGCGGCGAACCGGCAGCGTCGTGGCATCTGCCGGGGAACATAGGCCGATCTGGTAAAGAAGCCGAAAAGCCGTTAGGTAAAATTTTCCTGAAGGTGTTTTAAGTGAAATCTTCTTTCGCAATGCTTCACGCAATCAATCCGCAAGCCCGCCCACAGATGTTAGGACAACGCCGCAAATATGACTTGAGAAAAATACTTTCCCCGCTCTTTAGGAGAACTTCAGGCTGCGGAAAGGACGATCTCGTCGGCGGTCGCATGGATCGAAATCGTCATGTTGGCTTCGCGGGCCAGGAGCAGCGTGTAATAGGGCTGCACCGAATGCGCGTCGATCGGCTCTTCCGGCCTGTGGCCGGAATGCAATTCCAGGAATTTGGGCGGCACGCGGAGCATCGGGCCGCTCGCCGCGAGCGCAAAGCGCGGCTCGGTCTCGAGGTTCTCCAGCGTGACCACCAGCCTGCCGCCGCGCGGAATGGCGGCGTTAGCGACGAGGATGAGATTGAGCAGCAGCTTGACCTTGTTCTTGGGCAACAGTGCGCGGGTTCCGTTCCAGATCAGTTCCGGCTTCTCGTTCTTCAGGAAGGCGATGGCCACGGCCTCGGCGTCCCCGGTGTCGATCAGCATGCCGGCGGAACCGGCGGCGCCGAAGGCGATGCGGGCGAATTGCAGGCGGGCGGAGGCGTTTTTGGCGCTTTGGCGGATCAGCTTCATGGCGTCTTCGTCGGCGCCGCCTTCGTCGAGCAGCTCAAGCCCGTTGTTTATGGCGCCGACCGGCGAAATGATGTCGTGGCAGACCCGGCTGCACAGCAGCGCTGCCAGATCGGGTGCGGAAAGGGTGAAAAGCTCGGCCATCGGCAAAAATCCCTGCAAATTTCACAACACAATGACCGGGCGATCATGATCACGCCTGTCCACACGAATCACGCTCTCTCCCAAGCATTCTGAATACACAGCGCTTGTGCGTGCAGCAACAAATCCGAAATCATGATTGTCGAAAATGGCGTGTTCACGCAGCAGGGTGCTGCGCGGGCGATGTGAAAACAGCCTTCGAACCGCCATCTTCATGTGGGAGTTTAATGGTTGAAAAAGGATTACGGCATAGTTTGCCCCTAACAGTCATCCTTAACGGCCGCCAAAGAGCCGTACGGGTGCGAGGCGTCGGCGAAAGTGCTCCCTGACGGAGATTGGAAGCATGGTTTCCCGATTCTACGACCGGACTTTTTTCCGTGTCATCTCAATGACGATCGCGCTCATCGGCCTTGTCGCCTTTTCGGCATCGGCGGCGCGGGCGCAGGAATACACCGCGCAGGAGATCGTCGATTCCGGTCATAAATTCTTCGGCGCTACATCGGGCGGGCTCGCCACCGTCGTCGAGAAGATTTTCGCCACCTATGGCCTGCCGAACGGCTATCTGCTCGGCGAAGAGGGGTCCGGGGCGCTGATCGGTGGCCTGACCTATGGCGAAGGCACGCTCTACACCAAGAATGCCGGCGACCACAAAGTGTTCTGGCAAGGCCCTTCGCTCGGCTGGGATTTCGGCGGCGAGGGCTCGCGCGTCATGATGCTGGTCTACAATCTCGACGATGTGAGCAGCCTCTATAATCGTTTTGGCGGCGTCGCCGGCTCCGCCTATGTCGTCGCCGGCGTCGGCTTCAACGTGCTGAAGAACAACAATGTGCTGCTCGTGCCGATCCGTACCGGCGTCGGCGCCCGTCTCGGCGTCAATCTCGGCTACCTCAAGCTCACCCAGCGCGCGACCTGGAATCCGTTCTGACACCTGCATGATGGCGCCACTGCGATTGGAGCTGTGATCCCACGGTCTGAGCTTTGCCGCGGCATACTCTTGCCGTGGCGCCGGATTTCCGTCATGCGAAGATGGCAAAGTCGACCTTTGGCGGTTGCCATGCACAACGGATAGTCATCTTGGTCCAGTCGATCCTGTTCTTTGTTCTCGGCTTTCTCTGCGCCGGCTTCCTGGCGCTGATGATTGCTCCGGCCGTGTGGCGGCGGGCGGTGGCGCTGACGCGCAAGCGCGTCGAGGGCTCGATGCCGTTGACGCTGGCCGAGATCCAGGCGGACAAGGATCGCATTCGCGCCGAGTTCGCGGTTTCGGTGCGCCGGCTTGAAATGACCGTCAAGTCATTGCGCGAGAAAGCCGCCGAACAGCTGGTCGAGATCGGCCGCGACCGCGAAGCCCTGAAGGAATTGGCGGCCGAGCGACAGGACAAGAACCGGGTCGTCGCCGATCTTACAGCCAGCGGCGAGGAGCTTCGCAAGCGCGATGAGCAACTGCAGCAGCTGTCGGAACGGCTTGCGGAGACCGAGCGCGCCCTCGAAAAGCGCGGGCTCGAACTGCGGAAACTGGAGCACATGTATGACGACGCCAGTTTTTCATCCAGCAGCAGGCAGATCGAGCTGGTGGCGCGCGAATCCGAGCTGCAGAAGTTGGCAAGCGACATTTCGCTGCTGCGCGGCCAGCGCAAGGAGGCGGACAGGCGCAGCCAGGAATTGGCAGCCGAAAGCAAGGTTTTGCGGGACGCGCTGAAGGCCGAGAAGAAAAGAACCGGCGACCTGGAAAAGAAGGTCGAACGCCTGCTCGCCTCGCTGGCCGATCGCGAGGACAGGCTCGAGCGCCGCGAGAAGGAACTGGTGCGCCTTCGCGAAAAGCCGAAAGGCGCTGAAAGGGCGCCTGCGGTGGGTCTTGCCGGCGTGCCAGGCACCCAGGTCAATGTGGCCGCCAACGGCGACATCGAACAGACAACCGCCAAGCTCGACGCCGACCGCGAGCGGCTGGAGGCCAGGCTGACGTCGCTGGCACGCGAGAACAGACGGCTGAAGACAGATCTTGCTGCCGTCGAAACGTCGAAATCGCGGACCGGAGACGATACCGGCAGCGCCAGCGCGGCATTGCGCGAAGAGATGAACGATCTGGCGGCGCAAGTCGTGGCCTTGACGGCAAAGCTCGACGGGCCGGATTCGCCGATCGCCCGGGCGCTTGCAGCGCCTGAGGATACGCGGCCGGGGAGCGGCGGACGCAGCCTTGCCGATCGGGTGCGGGCGCTGCAGAAGGCCGCTTCGACCGACTAAGATTCCACAAGCGCGAGCGGGACGCCCCGGCTCTAAATTAGGCTCCGGAAAAATGATGCAGCGCGATGGCTGATGCGGCGGCGACGTTCAGGCTGTCGAAGCCCTGCGCCATACCGATCCGCAGAGTCTGCAGGCGGGCAAGCAGGCTTTCCGGCAGGCCTTCGCCCTCGGTGCCGAGATAGAGCGCCAGCCGCTCGTTTCTCTTGGCATCGCGAATGTCGATCTGCCCGCGCGGCGACAAGGCGAATTGGCTGAAGCCTTGCCGGTCGAGCATTGCGGTGCAGCCGGCGGTATCGGCAAAGCAGGCGAAGGGGACTTTCAAGGCCGCGCCCACCGAGACGCGGATTGCCTTGCGGTACAACGGATCGCAGCAGGTCGGATCGAGAAGCGCGGCATCCGCGCCAAAGGCGGCGGCATTGCGGAAGATCGATCCCATATTGTCATGATTGGCGATGCCGACCAGCACCACGATCAGCGCGCGGGCGGGCAGTGCGCCGAGCAAAGCTTCAGCGGAGACGGCCGCGCCCTTGCGGCCGATCGCCAATATGCCGCGATGCATGTGGAATCCGGCAATCCTGTCCATGACTTCGCCGGATGCGACATAGATCGGAAGCCCGGCAGGCGCCTTGCGCAGGACGTCATCGAGGCCGGCCAGCCGGTTCTCGAGCACCAGCACCGATTCTGCCTCGAAGCGACGGGCGGCAAGCAGCGTGTCGAGCACCACCTTGCCTTCGGCGACGAAACGGCCCTGCCGGCCGGCAAGATCGCGTTCCCGGATGTCGAGATAGGCGGCGACGCGAGGATCCTGCGGGTCGTCTATGCGGATCGGATTCATGGCTTCCTCGGCGGATCTTGGCGTCGGCCGCGAATCGGGATTCGGCTTCGGAAGGCATGATGCCGGATCCGAAGCTCTGACCGTATCTCAGCGTCCAAATGGATGCACGCCGTTCTAACGGTCAAATCCAATCACAAGGCGCCGGGCCGAGACGCCTTGCCTGGCCTCCTGGCGGCATGGAGATATTGATTCCCGCGGCACGGCACTTCGGCCAAGCCGCTTCAATGCAGAATTTCGATGGGGCGAAGGAACCCCACGGGGCCATGCCGCGTCATAGAGGCGGGCTCCTGCTGCGGTCCTGGGACGACATCGATGATCAGGCTCCTCCTCGTCTTTGCCGCCACACTTGCCCTCGCATGCGGCGTGGCCCGCGCGGCCAAGCTCGATCCAGCCACCGTCAATCAGTCCCAATTCACTATCGGCGAACCGAAGGGTGTCGATCCGATGCTGCTGAAGGCGCAGATCCTTCTGGATCGCGCCCGCTTCTCGCCGGGCCTCATCGACGGTCGCCTTTCCCGGAACTTCGCCAAAGCCGTCGCCGCGTTTCAGGCGGCAAACGGACTTCCGCCCGATGGCAAGCTCAGTCCACAAACCTGGAGCAAACTCATCGCAACCTCCGCCAAGCCGGTGCTGGTGACCTATGAGGTGATGCGCAAGGATGTGCGCGGACCTTTCACCAGGCGTATTCCGGCTCGCTTGGAGAGGATGGCCCGCTTGCGGCGGCTCGGCTACCGCAATGCGGTGGAGAGGTTGGCCGAGCGCTTCCACGTCAGCGACCAATTGCTGCGAATGCTCAATGCGGGCACCAGCCTCAGGAAACCAGGCAGGACCTTGGTGGTGCCTGATGTCGGCAGAGGCGACCCTCCCGCCGGCGTCGCCACCGTCGAGGTCGACAAGGGCGCTCGCCTGGTGCGTGTGCTCGACCGTGCCGGCAAATGGCTGGCGGTCTACCCCGCCTCGATTGGGAGCGACGAGAAGCCGGCGCCAAGCGGCATGGCGGAGGTCAGGCGCGTGGTGCACAACCCTACCTATCATTACGATCCGGACTTCGCTTTCAAGGGAGTCAAGACCAAGCGGCCCTTCACCATCGCTGCCGGGCCGAACAACCCCGTGGGATCGATCTGGATCGATCTCTCCATCGAAAGCTACGGCATCCACGGCACGCCCGAACCGGGCAAGATCGGCACGACCTTTTCGCATGGCTGCATCCGGTTGACCAATTGGGATGCCGAAGACCTTGCCTCCATGGTGCAGCCGGGCACGAAGGTCGAGTTCAAGGACGAGATTGCGCAGGCCGCCGACGAGCGCGTTCAGTAGCAAAGCGGACTTGGCAGCAAAGCGGACTTGGCAGCAAAGCGGATTTGGCGGGGCATTCTCCGCCTCGGCCGCTCAGGTCCCGGCGCGACGCAGCCGGTGAGCCATCTGCGACAGTTCACCTTCGCCGAAAATGCCGTCCAGCATGTGCAGCAATTCGCGCACGGCCGCGGACTTGCAGGAATAATAGATCATTTGCCGGTCGCGGCGGGTCTCGACAAGGTCGGAAGCCCTGAGCTTGGCCAGATGCTGTGACAGGGCGGATTGGCTGAGCGATACCTTCTCGGCTATGGCGCCGACCGACATCTCGCCCTCGGCCAGATAGCTCATGATCAACAAACGTTTTTCGTTGCCCATCAGCGTCAGAAACGCAGCCGCGGTTCCGGCGTTGGCGACTAGTTTGTTCGAGACCATAGATCCCCCATGCCTTCTTGCTCATCCGCCGCTATGGGGGCAATAGCGTCGGATTCCATAGACTTTCCCTATAGATGCACGCCAGCGATTCAGCGTCACTCGCAAAGGTAGAACATTTCGCTCAAATCTCAAGGCTTGCTTTCCACGCAAGCCGATTAACTGTGCGGCTGTGATTAATTTGCCGATCGGGCAGCCTTGGCCATGTCAACCAGGACAGGCCTGAGGTCGCGCGCCGCTCTCAGCGGCTCGGGGAAAAAGACCCGGCAGACATTGTCGCCCGATACGAGATCCATCCCGTCGGCGTCGAACCCGGTGACGATCCAGCCGTCACTCTCGGCCCCGCCGAAATGACTTGCGTAGAGGGCAATCGCATCGAGATGGTCGGCGTTGATGTGGTCGAGCGCCGATTGCTCGCCGGCGGCAAGCTCTTCGACGATCGCTCCCGTCACGACCAGATCGGTGCGGTCGAGCAGATAGGCCTTGCCGAAGCCGCCGTTCAGGCTGGCGCGCTCCGGTTCGAGCCGGAAAATCGAGAAGTCGCCGAGCCCGGCATAGAGTTTTGCCTTGGGGTTGCGGTTGAGGTAGCGCCGCTCGGCACGGGCGTGTTCGTTCGCTCCGCGTTCGAGCCGCACGGCGCGGCAGACGAGCGTCAATCGCGGATGCGCCAGCGGATCGCCCTTGCCGGGTTCGCCGACGAGCAACGAGCAGCGCGGGTCGGCAAGGATGGCGCCGGTATGGGTGGACAGCATCGATACCAGGATCAATGGCGTGCCGTCGATGTCTGTGGCGACGCCGACCCGGCTGGCCAGCGGCGAACCGGTTCCTGGTTCGAGCACTGCCAACGCGCCGAAACGGGCGCTGCGGATCAGCGTCTTTGCCAGCCTGATCGCCTCGGTATCGGTCGCGCGGATCACGTCTTTCCTGGGTTCGTCCAAGGCATCACCGTCGCATTTATTTCGGCGCCATGCGGATGGCGCCGTCGAGGCGAATGGTCTCGCCGTTGAGCATCTGGTTCTCGATGATGTGCAAGGCAAGTGCCGCGTATTCCGAAGGCTCGCCCAAACGGGAAGGGAAGGGCACAGCGGCGCCGAGCGAATCCTGCACCTCCTGCGGCATGCCGGCCATCATCGGCGTCCTGAAGATGCCGGGTGCGATGGTGCAGACGCGAATGCCGGAGCGGGCGAGATCGCGCGCCACCGGCAGCGTCATGCCGACGACGCCGGCCTTGGACGCGGAATAGGCGGCCTGGCCGATCTGGCCGTCATAGGCTGCGACCGACGCGGTGTTGACGATGACGCCGCGCTCGCCGCCCTGCAGCGGCTCGAGCCTGGCGGCGCGGTCGGCGACCAGGCGGATCATGTTGAAGGTGCCGATCAGATTGACCTCGATCACCTTGCGGTATTGATCGAGCGGATGCGGTCCGTCCTTGCCGATCGTCTTCATGCCGACAACGATGCCGGCGCAATTGACCAGGATGCGCGGTGCGCCGAGCGTCTCTGCCGCTTCCGCGACTGCGGCGGCACCGCTCTCGGCGTCGCTCACATCGCATCGGACGGCGATGCCGCCGATGTCAGCCGCCACCTTGGCCGCACGCTCGATACCGAGATCGAGAACGGCTACCCTGGCGCCGCCGGCGGCAAGAGCGCGCGCCGTCGCCTCGCCAAGGCCGGAGCCGCCACCGGTGACGATCGCAATCTGGCCGTTCGGGTTCATCTCGACGTCCTCCTCCGTGCCCAGACTATGCCGCCAAGCCACCGTGCGACAGCACCGGCACGGTCATGCCATCGCGGCGATGTGCGCGGCAATCCTTGCCTGGTCGGCGTGGCAAACCTCGCCCGCCAGCCTCGCCAACGCGCCCGGCACGATCTCGTGCGCCAAAAGCCGGTCGGGGTCGACCGGACGCGGCATCGAGATCTGCCCCCGCGGCAGCCTCCTGAAGCCGAGCGGGCCGTAGTAGGGTTCGTCGCCGACCAGCATCACCGCCGGCGCGCCGGCCTTGGCGGCGGCTTCCAGCGCGATTGCCACCAGCCGGCGGCCGATGCCGAAATTCTTGAAGGCCGGCCGCACAGCGAGCGGCCCGAGCATCAGCGCGCGGCCAGCGCCGGCGGCGATGCGCGTCATCCGTACCGAGGCGACGACGATTGTGCCATCGACGGCCACGAAGGACAAAGCCCGTTCATGCGGGCCACCTTGGCGGATCTTGTAGGCGGCGAGCACGAAACGACCTGGCCCGAAGGCCTCGTCATTGATGGCTTCGATTTCAGGATCGTGCGCCGGAGTTTCCGGCAGGTATTTCACGTCGGCCAGGTATTTCAAGTCGGCAAGGCTCATGGTCTTTGCGTTCCGGTATGCGAGGAAAGGTTTGCTGCAAGCGGCAGCGTTCGCCAGTCAGCGCTTCATCAAGCGCGGGCGCTCTTTCGTCGTCGGTCGAACCGGATCATGGCAAAGTCGAACATGCGGATGTCCGCTAGCACCAATTTTCAGCCGCCGCAATCGGCCCGCGCAGCCGACGCGCACTCGACGACGCAGCCGTTGACGATCTGTTCAGCATCGGGGATTTCCGCGGCGCCGCTTGGTGCCCTACATCGAGCAGGAACGCGAAAGGATATTGCATGGGATTGCTAGTCGAAGGCCAATGGCAGGACCGCTGGCACGATAGCGGGGAGAGCGGCGGCAGGTTCGTGCGGGCACAGTCGCAGTGGCGCGACTGGGTGACCCGCGACGGCACGCCGGTCGAAGGGCGAAAACGCGGCTTCAAGGCCGAGCCCGGCCGCTATCACCTCTATGTCTCGCTCGCCTGCCCGTGGGCGCATCGGACGCTGATCTTTCGCGTGCTCAAAAAACTCGAGGACGTGATTTCCGTCTCGGTCGTCCATCATTTCATGGGCGCCGACGGCTGGACGTTCCTGGCCGAGGACGGCGCCACCGGCGACACGCTCTACGGCCTCGATTTCCTGCACCAGATCTACACCAGGGCCGATCCCGGCTATTCGGGCCGGGTCACCGTTCCGGTGCTGTGGGACAAACGCGAGCAGACCATCGTTTCCAACGAATCCTCCGAGATCATCCGCATGCTCAATTCGGCCTTCGACGAATGGGGCGATGCCAGGCTCGATTTTTATCCGCAACCGTTGCGCGGCGAGATCGATGCGATCAATGCGCTGGTCTATCCCGCGGTCAACAATGGCGTCTACCGTGCCGGCTTCGCCACCACGCAGGCAGCCTACGAGGAGGCGTTCGGCGAATTGTTCTCGGCGCTCGACACGCTGGAGGACCGTCTGTCAAGGCAGCGCTATCTCGTCGGCGGCCGCATCACCGAGGCGGACTGGCGGCTGTTCACGACACTGGTCCGCTTCGACCCGGTCTATATCGGCCATTTCAAGTGCAATCTGCGCCGCATCGCCGACTATCCGAACCTGTCGAATTACCTGCGCGATCTCTACCAGGTGCCGGGCGTCGCCGGCACGGTGAATTTGCACCACATCAAGGCGCATTATTACGGCAGCCACGAGACCATCAACCCGACGCGCATCGTGCCGGTCGGGCCGGAGCTGGACTACGGCGCGCCGCATGACCGGGACAGGTTCAGGAAGGCGGCGTGAAATCAGCGATCTAGCGGAAGGTCTCGGAGTCCATCTTTGCCCTTCTAACGAGTTCAGCTTTCAATATGGTATTTCCAAATCGATTGGAGTAGCCGAGCGACGTTGCAAGGAACGCAACGATGCCGCTGATCATGACGATCACGACCGACATCTGGGGCGGGATTGCGCGTAACAATCCCGACGGCAGAAGCACAGCCATTCCCAAAATCATTTCTATCAGGGTTGAGAAGCCGACCATTTTCCAGAATTCAGTGCGAGTAAAAAGCTGAGCATGTCGCTTTATAAAAACGAAATATGTCACGAATGCCGCAACTAATTGTATTGTGAATTGGATGAATATTCCAACTTTTGCTAACATGTATGGATCTATCCCAAGAACTATTGTCGAAATTAACGCTATAACGGAAAATGATATCACATTAATTCCCGTGTAAAGTGATACATAGAGCGCGATTCTAAATCTATCGTTTTGGCAGTGTTGCATTTTTTCTCCTCATCGCTCAGCATTTATCTCTCTGAGAACAATGAATGCTGCCGGTCTATACCGACGCAGCCAAAGCTGTTGAAGAGATGATCTACCAGTAAGGCGATGCCGAATTCCCCCCAAAAACTTCGGCAATCCGCCGCAGCGTCGCCGGTGTCGTGCCCTGGGGCAAGCGGTCGAGCGGGAAGAAGCCGGCTTCGGCGATCTCGCGGTCGGGCAGCTTGGGCGCTGTCTGGTTGAACTCCTCGACCAGATAGAGGCCGACATGGTCGCGGCGGCTGGCGCGGCGGTTGAAATGCAGCGACTTCAGCACCGGCGGTCCGGTCAGCGCGATGTTGCCTTCCTCGAAGACTTCGCGTGTCAGCGCTTCGATCATCGTCTCGCCCAACTCGACGCCACCGCCCGGAAGGTGCCAGCCCGGGACATAGGTGTGGCGGATGAGGAAGACGGAATTGGAGGGGCGGTCGTGGATCAAGCCGCGCACGCCGAGCGTCATCGGCCGCCGCAGCACGAAGTACAGGTGAAACAGCCTTGCCCTGAAGCCCGGCCAGCCGGTCTGACGCAGGGCTTGCTCCGGATCCGGCGTCGTCATCGTCCGCGAAACCGTGAGTGGAAAGCCGCGCGCGCCTCGCTTATGAAGAAAAGATGTTCAGGCTCGCGCATATTTCCGATGTCCATCTGGGGCCGCTTCCCGATGTAACCTATCGCGATCTCGCCTCCAAGCGCGTGGTCGGTTACGTCAATTGGCAGCGCAACCGCCGCCGCTACATGCATGATGCAGTCATCGACACGATCGTCGCCGACATGAAGGCCAGCGGGCCGGACCATCTCACCATCACCGGTGACCTGGTCAATCTGGCGCTCGACGGTGAGCTCGAGATGGCCAAGCATTGGCTGGAGACGCTGGGCTCGCCCAATGACGTGTCGGTGGTGCCTGGAAACCATGACGCCTATGTGCCGGGCGCCTTCGACAAGACCTGCCGGTCGTGGGCGGCGTGGATGACCGGCGACGGCGTCAATACGCCGGTCGACCGCAACACCTTTCCCTATTTGCGCGTACGCGGCAATGTTGCGCTGGTCGGCGTCACGACGGCGCGCGCCACGGCTCCGTTCATGGCCAACGGCTTCTTTCTGGAAGGCCAGGCGGAAAGGCTGCGCGGCATCCTCGACGCCACAGGCAAGAGCGGCCTGTTCCGGGTGATCATGATCCACCATCCGCCGGTGCGCGGCGCCGTTTCGCAGAACAAGCGGCTGTTCGGCATCTCGCGCTTCCACAAGGTTCTTCACCGGCATGGTGCCGAGCTTGTGCTGCACGGCCATTCGCATGTGCCGTCGCTGTTCTTCATCGGCGCCCGCAAGATCAAAATTCCGGTGGTCGGGGTCGCCGCGGCGGGGCAGGCGCCCGGCAGTTCGCATGCGCCGGCGCAATACAATCTGCTCGACATCGACGGTGAAAAGGACAATTGGCGGATCAGGCTGACGCGCCGCGGCCTGACCGGGCCGGCATTGCCGCCCAGCGACCTGCAGACAATGGAGCTTGGCGTGAGGGCCGAGGCGTCGATGGCCAGAGCAATTCCAGGAAAAGTGTGAAGCGGTTTTCGGTCCGGAGTTGCGTCAAAGCATAGAGATAGAGCGGTTCAGCGTCTCCGTGAAACGCTGAACCGCTCTAGAAGCTGATTTTCATTGCAACGATGCGGTCCCAGAACAGTACGAGCGAAATCGCCAGGCCGACCAGCGCGCCGGCGGCGATCAGGCCGAGGCCCGAGAAGAACGCCGACCAGCCGTTGCTGCGCGCAGCGACATGCAGCGGCGGCTCAGCCTCCGCCACCAGGGCGCGTTTCAGGCCGGCGACGGCCTGCTCGATGCCGCCTTCCATCATTCTCTGGCGTTCGACGACGCGCTCGGCGACATAGCGCGTCACCTGGTCGGCAACGACCTTCATCTCGGTCGATTCGGCGAGCACGACGCGGCCGATGCGCGTGTCCTTGAGAAAGCGGTAGGTGCGACGGTCGCGTCCCATGGCGACATGGCTGACGGCGTCGATCCACAGCCGTGGCTGCAGGCCGGACGAGACGGCGAAGTCGAAACTGTCCATGTCGGTGGGTACGTCGCCGAAGACCGACGCGAGTTCGGCGGCAAGCAGATCGAGCCGCATGCGATGCGCTTCGCGCATCTCGACGACGACGTCGTCGCGGTCGGCGAAGGCGTTTTTGACGTCGCGAATGGCATCGGACAGTTTTCGCGACTGATCGATCTGGGTGATGTTCTCGCCTGCGTCCTTCATCGGCGTTGCCTCGCGGGGTTTGGTTAACACCGAATTAACACAGCCGCCGGCAAATTGCACTTGCGAGATCGAGGAGCGGACAAGGGTTCGCTGGATGAGCACCAGCGCCGCCGCCGTGCCTGCGCGAAGACCGATCAGCTCGCCGCAGCGGCGAATCCCGGACGAAGCCGCCTGCTGCGGCGTCGCATATTCCGACGGACGGCCTCGACGACCAGGCCGGGCGCTTCCTCGACCAGCATATGGCCGGCTTCCAGCACGTGGTGCAGATGAAAATGCTTCGGCACGCCCTCCGCCTGGCTGACGGGCAGCATCGCGTCGTCGGTTCCCCAAACCACCATGATTGGCATATTCAGCGTTTCAAGCCGCTCGTTCGGGATGACGCCTTGCCGATCATCCCTGGTCATGGCGGCTGCGAGCTCGACAAGTGTACGCAACTGGCCGGGCCGCTGGCGCATCTCGCTGACGAGTTCGACCCTATGCTGCGGCAGCCGGCTTTGCGGTCCCGACATGGCGGCAAGACAGGCGCGGATTTCATCCATGCCGGCAGCGGCGGCGTAGCGACGCAGCAGCGGACCATTGATCTCAGGACCAAAACCGCCCGGCGACAGCAGCGTCAGCGAGGCCATCTTTTCCGGCTCGCTCAATGCCATCAGGGCGGCCACGGCGCCGCCCATCGAATGACCGACGAGATGAGCCCGCTTTATCCCGCGAGCGGAAAGATCGGCAAGGACGGCACTCGCTGCGATCCTGGCCGGACCGCCGCCCGGAAAATCGAGCGACAGCCCATGCCCCGGCAGATCATAGGCCAACGTTCGCGCGCCGGGTGCCAGGGACGCGGCCACGTCGCGCCAGTCGTCGTGGCAGCCACCGAAACCATGCAGGAAGGCGATCGTTGTCGGGCCGGTGCCCCGTTCGGCAGCGTAAAGGGATGGGGTCATGCAAACTTTATGGCTTGGTGCCGGGATCAGTCAGGATGCCGGGGGCGGTCGTATGCGAGGATCAGTCTTTGCGGGAGGTCAGACTTATGCGGAGATCAGTCTATGCGGGATCAGACCTATGTGGGATCAGATTGGCCGGTTCAAATTGTGTCTGAATTGCGCTTTGGCCGTCCGGATGGCCAGTAAAATCTTCGCGATCACCTGACGTCGTGCACGCGCCGGGAGACGTCAGCTGGCGCCGCCAAGCCCGGCGGCACGCAGGGCCTCCACCAGCCGGTTGGTCAGATCGGCGGGATATCTTCGCTCGACGAAGGTTGTGCGCGGATCGGCTGCGAATTTCGGAAATTTGGTGGTCAGTTCCTGCAGCAGCCTGCTCGCCAGCTTCTCGCGGCCGGCAGCCTTGGCGCCGATCAGCCGCGCCGCCAGATAATGCGATTTCATTTCAGTCGTTCGCAAGCCGTCGCTGGCAAGCGTGGCCCTGTTCATGTCGCCCATCATGAACTCTCCGGCGAACAGCCCGTAATCCCACCATGTCGGATGGGCGCTGGCGATGTCCACCGCGTGAGCAAGGATCGGGGCGCCCTCGCTGTACTTGCCGGCGAAAACCAGCCCGTAGCCGTAGGCGGCGGCCATTGCGAGATCGTAGGGATTGAGCTCATAGGCCTTGCGCATCCAGCGGATCGATTCCGCGGAATCGCCCATGCGCGAATTGAGGTAACCAAGGGCGCGGTGCGCGTAGGGGCTGGTCGGGCCCATCTGGATGGCGCGATGGGCAAACGTCATGGCTTTGTCGATCGTCGCGTCGGCGGGGTAGGGATAGTGGTCGGTGACCGCTTCGAGATGCAAGGACGCGAGCTCCGAATAGACGAGCGACGACTTCGCCTCCCGGTTGGCAAGATCTTCGAGGCAGCGGTAGGCGGCTTCGTGCGTCTGGGCATTCTGGTCGAGATAATATTTGCCGTTGAGCACCAGACACGCCGTCAGCCCGGTCTGGATGCCGCTCTGCTCGATGTAGTTGTAGATCGTGCCCGAGGCGGGAAGAGCCGAGGTCAAAATGCCGGAGATCTGGTCCTCGATGGCGGTGTTCGCGCTGTCGCCGGCGGTCAGGTTGCGTGAGAGCAGCACGCGGCCGGTCGCCACGCTTTGCAGCTCGAGCATGATGTCGCCGCTACGCGGCCCGGGCAGGACATCGAATACGAAGCTGGCGGCGTCGGTTACTGGATCGGGCGGGCTGTCGGCATCACGGCCGATGAAATTGATGGTATCGAAGCCGCTGAGGCCGGCGCGCAGCGATGCGGCGACACGGCGAGCCAGGTCGCTGTCGGCCTTGATGGCGATGTAGACCTGGGGGAGGTTTTCAACCGGAGGCGCTGCTATGCTGCCGGTCGCCACCGCGGTCTCGACCGCCGTGTCGCCACCGGTCAGCAATACCACGCTACCCTGGCGAAGGATCAGCACACCCAGCATGAGGATGACCAGCGCGATCGCCAGCCAGAAGAACTGCAAATGGCGTTGCAGCGAAGGAGCAGCAGGGGCGACGGCTGGAACGCTCAGCAATGCGGCCGGATGTGCCCGGTTGCGGGCGTCCTCCAGCGATCCGGGCGGGGCGGTCGTCGCCGCTTCCTCTGTTGCCAGCTCCGGCTTGCTTTCTGCCTTGGGCTCCACCTCCGCCGGCAAGCGAATGGCGTTGAGTTCGTAGGACGGAACATAGCCGCCGCGCGGAATGGCGATGCGGACCGGTTCGGCAACGCCCTCATTGGCGAAATACTGCTGCAGAAGCTCGCGCAGCCTGCCGGCCTGCACCCGCACCACCGCATCGGTCGACGGATCGAAATCGCCGTCCTTGCCGAACACGTCCATCGCGATGGAGAAGCCCTTGAGCCTGTCGGCTTCGCCTGCCTGCTCGCGCTCGACCAGGTAGCGGAGCAGCTTGCGCGCGCGCTCGGATCGTCCGAACGTTTCGCTGGCAAGCAATCGCTCCAGCGTTTCGCGCACTGCGGGGGCGGCAGGCGTGGTATGCTGCAAGTGTCGATCCCTTCGAATTCGGCACAGGTTGAGGTACAATCATATCGCGCTGGCGGCGCCTTACAAGCATGTGCTTATGGTGCGATAGCGTACCCACCGGATAAAATTTCCGGTGGGCTGATGGCGCGAGCCTGGCAGTCCCGGCTAGCCGCCCTTTCGGCCGACGATGCGGTTGGCCGCCGAAACCACGGCTTCGAGCGAGGCGGCGACGATGTTGGTGTTGATGCCGGCGCCGAACAGCTTGCCGCTGGGATGTTCCATCTCGACATAGGAAATGGCCGAGGCATTCGAGCCGCGCTGCATGGAATGCTCGGAATAATCGAGCACCGACATCGGCACCCCGACATGGCGCGACAGCGCATCGACGAAGCCGTCGATCGGGCCGGTGCCGGTGCCCGATATGGTCACCTCCTTGCCCCTGTCGAGGATCACCGCTTCAACCACGCGCCGGCCCCTGACCTCGGTGTCGGGGTAGGTGTGGTGGTCGAGGAACTTCAGCCGCGCGCCGGGCTGGTCGACATAGGTGTCGAGGAAGCGCTCGTAGATGCGCCTGGCCGGCACCTCCTTGCCTTCGGCGTCGGTGATCGCCTGGATGGCCTGGCTGAACTCGATCTGCAGGTTGCGCGGCAGGTTGAGGCCGTAATCCGCATGCAGCACATAGGCGATGCCGCCCTTACCGGACTGCGAGTTGATGCGGATGATGGCTTCGTAGCTGCGGCCGACATCGGCCGGGTCGATCGGCAGATAGGGCACCTCCCAGTGCGGCGTGTTGGCCTTGCGCAGCGCCTTCATGCCCTTGTTGATGGCGTCCTGGTGCGAGCCGGAAAAGGCGGTGTAGACGAGCTCGCCGACATAGGGATGGCGCTCGGGGATCTTCAGCTGGTTGGAGTATTCGTAGACGTCCTTCATGCGGTTGATGTCGGAGCAGTCGAGCCCGGGATCGACGCCTTGCGTGTACATGTTGAGCGCCAGCGTGACGATGTCGACATTGCCGGTGCGCTCGCCGTTGCCGAACAGCGTGCCTTCGACGCGGTCGGCGCCCGCCATCAGGCCGAGTTCGGTGGTGGCGATGCCGGTGCCGCGGTCATTGTGCGGATGCAGCGAGATCAACAGGTTCTCGCGGTTGTCGAGATTGCGGCACATCCATTCGATGCGGTCGGCGTAGATGTTGGGCGTTGACATCTCGACCGTGGAGGGCAGGTTGATGATCAGCTTGTTCTCCGCCGTCGGCTTGACGATCTCGGTGACCGCGTTGCAGATCTCCAGCGCCACTTCGAGCTCGGTGCCGGTAAAGCTCTCCGGCGAATATTCGAAACGGTAGCCGCCGCCGGCTTTGGCCGCCATGTCGGTGATCATCTTGGCCGCGTCGGTGGCGATGCGCTTGATGCCGGCGACGTCCTTCTCGAAGACGACGCGGCGCTGCAGCTCGCTGGTCGAGTTGTAGAAATGGACGATCGGATTGGTGGCGCCCTTCAGCGCCTCGAAAGTGCGGGTGATCAGTTCGGGCCGGCACTGCACCAGCACCTGCAGCGAGACTTCGGCGGGCACGTTGCCTTGTTCGATGCACCAGCGGGCGAAATCGAAGTCGGTCTGCGAGGCCGACGGGAAGCCGATCTCGATCTCCTTGAAGCCCATGTCGAGCAGCAGGGCGAACATGCGCGCCTTGCGTTCCTGGCCCATCGGATCGATCAGCGCCTGGTTGCCGTCGCGCAGGTCGACCGAGCACCAGATCGGCGCCTTGTCGATCACTTTCGAAGGCCAGGTGCGATCGGCAAGACCGACGGTCGGATAGGGCTGGTACTTGCGGGCAGCGTCCGGCATGCCCCTCGCGGGCTTGGCGGTTTCCTCTACATTCAGACGGATATCTTCTCGTGCGTTCATCGTCTTTTCTCCCGGCGGCTCGCGGATCCAGCTTCAGGCGGATTGGTGGCGAGCGGCGCCTTTACCAGAATTTCGTTCGCTTGATGTGACGTGCCAATTTTGTGACTGGCCAAGGAGCGTGCGCGTGAGCGGCGAATTCGACCGCCGGGCGCTCCTTCAGCGAACCCGGCGATCGCCGATAAGGCCGAGAAGCAGCAGGGTGGAGGCGAGCGCGCGAACGGTCTGGCCGGCAATGCCGGTCGGACGGGACGCAAAAGAGGTGGCGCGCGGGCTCATGGCGGATTTCATACAGGAGCGGGCAAAGCGAGGCAAGTGGGGGCCTCGCTGTCGCAGAAGCTGCCGATCCAGCCTCAAGACCGGGGTTCCGCGCCGTCGCGAAACGGGAGAGAGGTGGCCGCCCACGGGTCTTGCCTTCGGCAAGCCCGAGGACAGGCTCCGCGGCCGGAGAGGAGGCCTTCGCAGGGCGCAGTCCCCTCTCCGTCTCGGCTTGCCCGAGCCACCTTTCCCCATTTTTGTGGGGCGAGGAACCCAAGCTGCAATGAAGGCGCGGCGCCGACATCAAGCGATTTTTCCTGATTACAGCAACTTTGTTCTTGCTTTGTGCCGGCAGCTATGCTACTAATTTGGGTATGGTGCTGACTGGCGCCGAGGACCCGCTGTCGTGGCGGGTTTTTTATTTCACGGTTTTGGCGTCACCTTTCGCGGGCCCAGCCGCTCACCTGATCCAGTTGCTCTTCCCCGAGCCCGGCAAATGCGCCAGAGTCGATTGTCGGCGGGGTGCGATGGCTTGCCGCCGGGAGGGATCGTCCATGAACTTCGTGTTCTTCTCGCCGCATTTTCCAGCCAATGGCGCCGATTTCTGCGACCGGCTGAAGAAGGCCGGCGCCACCGTGCTCGGCATTGGCGACGCGCCGTTCGATGCGCTGGACGGCAAATTGAAGGCAGCCCTTTCGGAATATTACCGCATCGACGACATGGAGGAGTACGAGCCTGTGTTCCGGGCGATCGGCCATTTCATCCACAAATGGGGCCGCGTCGACCGGTTCGAATCGCTCAACGAGCATTGGCTGGAGCTGGAAGCCAATATCCGCACCGACTTCAACATTTTCGGCACCAAGCTCGACTTCGTCAAGAATTTGAAACGCAAGAGCCGCATGCGGGCGTTCTTCCGCAAGAGCGGCGTCGAAACCATCCCGCAACGCAAATGCTCCGACCGCGCCGGCGCCATGACCTTCATCCGACGTGTCGGCTATCCCGTGGTGGTGAAGCCGGATTCGGGCTCCGGCGCCTCGAGCACTTTCAAAATCTCCAACACCGGCGAACTCGACAGCTTCTTCAGGGACAAGCCGGAAGGCGTCAGCTTCGTCATGGAGCAATTCATCGAAGGGCTGGTGGTGACCTATGACGGGCTGGTCAACCGCGACGGCGAGGTGGTGCTGGCCGCCAGCCACCGCTACGACCAGAGCGTCATGGAGGTGGTCAACCGCGACCGCCATATGAGCTATGTCTGTTTTCCCGAGATCAGCCGGGCGGTCGAGGAGGCCGGCAGGAAAATCCTCAAGGCGTTCGACGTGCGCGAGCGCTTCTTCCACATCGAGCTGTTCGAAACCAGGGACGACCGGGTCATCGCGCTGGAGGTCAACATGCGGCCGCCTGGCGCCTGGATGACCGATGCCATCAATTACACCTTCGATATCGATGTTTATGCCGCATGGGCCGACATGGTGGTCAAGGACGCCGCCGGCGGCCCTTACAGGGGCAAGTATTTCACCGCCTATGCCAGCCGCAAGCGGCACCTCAACTATGTGCACAGCCACGCCGACGTGCTGGCCGCCCATGGCGGCATGATCGTCCATCATCACGCCATCGAGGAGGTTTTCAGCCGCGCCATGGGAAACTACGCCTATCAGCTGCGCTCCACCGACCCGAAGGCGCTGCGCCGGGCGGTCGACTACATCCATGCGGAAAAGGCGTGAGGCGATGGACGTTTCCTACCACAAGGGTTTTGGCCGCAACCTCGGCCGCGACATGGAATACAAGCGCTACGGCCATGCCGGCCGACCCGTGGTTGTGTTCCCGACTTCGCAAGGGCGGTTCTACCAGTTCGAGGATTCCGGCGCGGTCTCGGCTCTCGCCGAGTTCGTCGACACCGGTCGCATCCAGTTGTTCACGCTGGACGGCATCGATGCGGAATCCTTCTTCGACCGCCATGCCGAGCCGGCCCATCGCATCGCCCGGCATGAAGCGTATTTCCGCTATGTGCGCGAAGAGGCGCTGCCGGAACTCCTGTCTGTCGCAGCCGAGGCCAATGGCGGGCGTACGCTGAAGCCGCTATTTTGCGGCTGCTCGATGGGCGGCTACCATTCGTCGAATTTCGTCTTCCGCTTTCCGGAACTTGCCAGCGGCGTCATCGCGCTGTCGGGGGTTTACTCGACCCACGATTTCTTCGGCAATGCGCTCGACGGACAGATTTTCTTCAACTCGCCGCTCGACTACCTGCCGGGTATCGTCGATCCGGGGCTGCTTGGCAGGCTGAAGGCGCTGCGGCTGATCTTCTGCTGCGGACAGGGTGCCTGGGAGGAACGGATGCTGGCCGATACGCAGGCGCTGGAACAGATCCTGCGTGACAAGTCGATACCGGCCTGGGTCGACTACTGGGGCGGCGATGCCGCCCATGACTGGCCGTGGTGGCACAAGCAACTGGTTTATTTCTTCGCCCGCTGGCTGGACGACGATCTGATGCACCGGCTGGATTAGGCCACCTGGAGGAAGGAAATGACCACGCCCGATGCCATCCGCCGCTTTGTCGAAGCTACCAACGCCGGCGACACCAAAGCTTTCCTCGAGACGTTCACGCCCGATGCCTTCCTGAGCGACTGGGGCCGGTCGTTCAAGGGCCGCGAGCAGATTGCGCGCTGGAACCAGTCGGACAATATCGGCGTGCAGTCCAAACTTAGCATCATTCGTATCGAACCGGCGGGCGAGACCTATCACGTCCGCATTGCCGTCACAGGCAACGGCTTCAACGGCGAGGGCGACATGGCGTTCACCCTGGACGGCGACCGCATCTCCAGCCTGGTGATCAGCTGAAGGACATTTTGAGGGCCCTTTAGCCCATCTCGCCGACACGGCCGCCGTTGCTCGCGCGGGACTCATCGGCTTGATGCAAAAACATGAATATGTTTATCATCTTTTAGTGGAAACGCCAGGCCGGCTGTGGCATGCCCGCAAAGGCGCCGACGTCCAGGGCGATCTTGAATTCAAACGGCATCGAAAGGCTGAGCGATGGAGCAATTGAGTGCGAAAACCCGGATCAGCGGTGCCGCTATCCGGTCGGTGATGGACAGGCTGCGCGCCGAGCATGGCGAATCCGAGATCGATACCGGCCTTGCCGATCATTGGGAATTTCGCACGCATTACGGCTCGTTGAAGGCGACGCTGACGACAACGTGCTGATCCGCGTCGCGGCCGAGGATGAAACCTGCCTGTCCTACATGAAGATGGCGGTCGCCGGCCATTTTTCGCAACATCTCGGCACGACCAGGGGCATCGCCTGGCAGGGCGACGGCAGCGATGCCGGCACGCCGGTGTTCTTCCGCGAGATCACGGTGCTGTCCTCGACGCGGATTTCTCCGCATATGCAGCGCGTCCGCTTCACCGGCAACGATCTCGGCCGCTTTGGCCGTGACGGCCTGCATGTGCGGCTGCTGCTGCCGCCGCGCGGCAGGCTGCCGGTGTGGCCGTCGATGGGCGCCGACGGCCTGATGGTCTGGCCGTCGGGCGAGGACGCGCTCGTCGTCCGGGTCTACACGATCCGGGCACTGGACGCCGCAAGCGGCTGGCTGGATGTCGATTTCGTCCTCCACCCCGGTATGGATACGCCGGCGGCCGCTTTCGCCGAAAAGGCGGTTGCCGGCGAGGTCATCGGCATGATCGGACCGGGCGGAGGCGGCGTGCCCGAGGCGCAAAACCTGCTGCTGCTCGGCGACGACACCGCGCTTCCGGCGATCGGCAGGATCCTGGAGCAGCTTTCGCCGTCAACCCGCGCCGAAGCGTTCATCGAGGTCGATGGTCCCGACGACCGGATGCCGCTGGCCACGGGCGAGACCGTTGCCGTCACCTGGCTCTATCGGCATGGGCGCGAGGCCGGCACAGCCAGGCTGTTACCGGGGGTGCTGCAGCAGCGGAACCGCACCGCCCTTATCGACAATCTCTATGTCTGGGGCGGATGCGAGTTCGGTGATTTCCGCGAGATCCGCAGGATCGTCCGCAAGGAATGGGGCGTGCCGCGCGACCGGCATCTGGTCACCGCCTACTGGCGCCGCGGGACGCAAGCGGCGGACGGCGGCGAAGAATAGTGCGCGACGATGCTCCGCGGTCAGCGGCGGTCGGATACGAAGGCGATCGCCGGGGCCGCCAGCAGCGCGACGAGGCCGGCGCCTGCGAAGAACGCGCGATAGCCGAAATACTGCGCGGCGTAGCCGGCCGCGATCCCGCCGGCCATGCTCATCAGTGCGTCCATGCACTGGAACAGCGTGAAGTCGACGCCCGCCTGTCTTGGATCTGACCAGCGCATGAACTGCGCGTAAAGCGCGACGAAACCGAGAGCCATGAAGCCGGACGAGCTGAGCACCGCGATGGCCATCAAAGCGGTGGTCGAGAAGCCACCAAGAAAATCGAAGACCGAAAAGAAGAACAGCGATCCGGCCTGCAGGAAAAGCGCCAGGACGAGCACGTTGCGCGGGCCGAACCATTTGACGAGAGCGCCGCCGGCGAGTGCGGCAGCCAGGCCGACGAACATGCTGCCGACGCCGTTGACAAGTCCGACCATCGAGAGGTCGAGCCCGGCGTCGATCAGGAATGGTCCGAGCATGGCGAGTGCCGCCTTCTGGGCCAGGACATAGATGGCCGACGCTGCCAGGCCGCGCCGAATCTCGGGACGCTTCAACGCGTCGAGGAGGCTGGGAACATGCTCGCGCGTCTCCTCGCGCGCGCGGCTGGCCGCGCCGAGCAGGAAGGGCAGACCGAGCGGCAGGAGCAGCAAGGCCATCGCCCAAACGGCGATGCGCCGGCCATAAGCGTCGACCAGAAGCAGAAACAGGCCGGCGCCGATGGCCGAGCCGAGATAGGCGCCGCCGACCTGCGCGGCATTGCCCCAACCGTGATTTTCCTTGGCCAGGCTCTGCACGGCGAAACCATCGCAGGCAATGTCGACCGTCGAGGCGGCGAAGGCGACGATGGTCAGGCAGGCCAGAACCGGCCACCGGGCCTCCGGGCCGAGCGCGCCGACGGCCCACAGCCCGGCGATGGACGCAAGTCCACCGGCGGCGACGATCGCGCCGGTGCGGTTCTTGCCGACCGGCGGCAGGCGATAGCGCTCGACGGCCGGCGCCCATAGAAACTTGAGCGCCCATGGCAGCGCGATCAGCGAAACCAGGCCGATCCGGTCGAGCGGCAGGCCCTGGTCGCGCATCACCGCCGGCAGGCCCGCCCAGGTGATGCCGCCGATCACGCTCTGCGCGACGTAGAGCCCGCCGATCGCCAGGACGATCGCGACAGGCGTCGATGCCCGGCTGGAAACGGCGATCGACATCAGAAGCGGTAGCGCAGGCTGGCGAACAGCGAGCGGCCCTCGTCGCGGTAGCAATAGCCGGCCGAGCAGATGGGTTTTTGAGTGTCGAACAGGTTCTTGGCGTTGACCTGCAGCTTCACGCCCTCGAGCTTGGGGTTGCGGTAGCCGAAATCGTAGGAGAGCGAGGCGTCGACGAAGGCGCGCGCGTCGTTCTTGAAGGTGTTGGTGTCGTCGCCATAGCTCGAGCCGGCAACGCGAACGCCGCTGCCCAGCCCGAGCCCCTGCAGCGTGCCGTCCTCGAACTGGTACTGCCCCCAGAGCGACAGGATGTGATTTGGCGTCGCCGACAGTTCCTTGCCTGCGGTTCCCGTGGCGCCGCGTTCGATTTTCACGCGCAGATAGGTGTAAGAGGCGAGTATGCTGAGGCCGTTGTCGAGCGAGGCGCTGGCTTCCAGTTCGACGCCGCGCGAGTTCAGGTCGAGCTGGCGCTGCTTGTTGATGCCGGTCGAGGCGTCGAAGACGACGCCATCCTTCTGGTCGATGTCGAACAGAGCGGCGCTGACGGCGGCGTTGTAATCGGCAAACTCGTATTTGACGCCGATTTCCTTTTGCGTCGCGATGGTCGGACGGGCGACGCGACCGATGGGGCTGCTGACATCGTCATAGACGAAGCCGATATTGGGCGAGAACGACGTCGAATAGTTGACATAGGGCGTGATGCCCCATTCGGTCTGGTAGGACAGGCCGAGCCGGCCGGAAAGGGCACTGTCGTCCTGCTTGGACTTGGTGAAGTCGGCGGCGGTCGAGGTGGTATCGGCCCAATCGTAGCGACCGCTGGCGAACAGGGTGAAATCGTTCCACTCCATCTGGTCATGCAGGTAGGCGCCGAGCTGGTTCATCTCCTGCCCGCCAGAGTAAGGAACCGGAGCGGCCTTGATGTCGTCGACGGAAACGTAGGAGATACCGTTGCCGGCGTCATAGTTCGACCAGGCGTAATCGATGCCGGCTACCGCCGTATGCCTGACCTGGCCGGTATCGAATTCGAACTGCGCCATGTTGTCGACGACGAAGTTCTTCATGGTCTCGGTGTAGTGGCCCCAATAGCGTTTCAGATCCACGCCGGCCGGGTAATGACCGCTATATTCGATGTCGGCGTCGACGGCGCTGTAGCGAAGGTTCTGCCGGACCGTCAGCACGTCGTTGAAACGGTGCTCGAATTCGTAGCCGATGCGGCCCTGGGTCTGGTCGAAGTCGTTCCAGGCGGGATCGCCCTCATAGAGGTGCGTCAGAGCGCCGCCCGAATTGTAAAATGCAGCGGTGCCGCCGGTGACGGATTTCGAATATTCGCCGAGGATGGTCAGCTTGGTGTCCTCATCCGGCTTGAAGGTGACTGCCGGCGCCAGATAGATCTTGTCGTCGGGATAACCGACCAGGTCGGTGTCGCTGGTGCGGCCGAGGCTGGTGAAGCGATAGAGGACGCTGCCATCTTCGTTAACCGGGCCGGAAGCGTCGAGTGCGGCCTGGAAGCGATTGTGTGCGCCGAGCAGCATTTCGACTTCGCGGAACTGTTCTTCCTTGGGGCGCTTGGTGACCAGATTGACGATGCCGCCCGGACCGCTGATGCCGTAAAGCGAGGAGGCCGGACCCTTCAGGATGGTGATGCCCTCGATGCCGTAGGGCTCGGTCTTGAACCAGGCCGAGGGGCCGTTGTACTGGCGCAGCCCGTCGCGGAACATACCGTTGTAAAAGGCCTGGAAGCCGCGCAGGAAGAAGGCATCATAGCGGGTGTCGAAGCCGAAGCTGTTCGGATTGGCGCTTGCGACATAGCCGAGCGATTCGTTCAGCGCGCGTGGCTTCTGGTCCTCGATCTGCTTTTGCGTCACAACCGAAACGGCTTGCGGAATCTTGACCATCGGCGTGTCGGTCTTGGTGCCGATGCGGTCCTTCTTGGCGACGTAGCCGTCCTGCACGAGGATCTCGTCGCTCTCGGCATCGACCTCGATCTTGTTGAGAACGGTGACGCCGCCCTGGTCCTGGGCGTGAGCCGGCCCGGACAGGCCGAGCAGGGCCATGCTGCCCGGCAGTGATATCCCCAGGAGCCATGTCATCGTCCGTTTCCGCATCAACTCGTCTCCACTCTTCCGTACATTGACGGAAGGGGCTCTCAAATCTGAGTATTTGAGTCAAGTTATTTTTTGAGCTCGTGCGGGTGCTGGCCCGATACGGTCGGCGACAGCAAAGTGTGACCGGTTTCAGGAAAACCAGCTGCCAATCAGGGAGAGGCAAGCTGCTATGGTTTGAGGCTTCTCGCCACCAGCCGCGCCACGCTTGGGCCGACCAGAAGCACGATCAGGAAGCGTGCCGATTGCAGCGCCATGACGAAGGAGATGTCGACATGCTGCGCGGCGGCGGCGATGATGGCGACGCTGTCCATGCCGCCGGGGCTGGTTGCCAGATAGGCGGTCAGCGGATCGATGCCGAGCAGGCGGCTGATCAGGAAGGCGAGGCCGCCGCAAAAGACGATCAGGGCAATGATCGAGCCGACGATCTGCGGCAGCGCGCGGGCCGCGTGGCGCAAAATGGCCCTGGTGAAATTCAGGCCGATGCTCCAGCCGATCATCGTATAGCTCAAGGCAAGCAGCCAGGGTGGCAACTGCATGGTCACGCCGAGCCCGAGATGGATCACGGTGCCGAAAATGAAGGTGCCGAGGAAAAACGGCGACGGCAGCCGGAAAAGCTTTCCGGCGAGGCCGCCGACCAGCGCCACGCCGAATGTTGCGGCCAAGCCTTGCGGGTCGACCGGCGGGAACCAGACGATGGCCGGCACCTCGATGCCTGAGGTGTCGACCCAAAGCTTGGCCACCAGGGCTGCCGTCATCGAGACGCAGATGACGCGCAGATAAAGCATGAAGGCGACGAGGCGCTGGTCGGCGCCGAAGGCACCGGCCATCAGCACCATGGCGGTAGCGGCGCCCGGCGACGAGCCCCAGACCGCGGTGGTGCCGGGCAGGATGCGCCAGCGGCTGATCAGCCAGCCGAGCAGGCTGGATGCCGCGACCGTCGCCATCACGACGCCAAGGAACAGCGGCCATTCCTTGTAGAAGACGGGAAAGATATCGGCCGAGATGGAACTGGCGACGAGGCAGCCGACGACCGCCTGGGCTGAGCCGAACAGAACCCGCGGCACGCGCACCGTGGCGCCGTTGGTGCCGGCAGCGATGGCCGCCAGCATCGGTCCGATCAAGAGCGCGGCGGGCAGGGCGGCGAGTTCCAGCGCGCCGGCAAACAGCACCGAGACCACCACCAGGACCGGCCACTGCCAGGCCCTGTGGATCCGCGCCAGATGCTCGATGGCCGGCGGGTTCGGGGAAGAATCCATAGATGGGCTCTTAGACCGGTGGCGAAAAAATGCGAACCCTTTTTGCGCGGAAAAGGGCTTGGGTGGTAATGGCACCAACCATCCGCAGCGATCCTTCGCGCCCCCCTCTGTCCTGCCGGCCTCTCCCTCTATTCCGCCTTCACCGCCGGCAAGCCGAACCCGCCAACAGGATGCGTCTCCACCTGGAACTCGAAGCCGGCGATGATCGGCCGTGCCTTGGCGATTGCCGCCTGGACTTCGGGCAGCTGCAGCGAAGCCTTGTGGCTTTCGGCGTCGGTCCACACTTCGGTCACCCAGATCGCGTCGGCATCGGCCGGGTCGGTGGCGATGATGTAGTTCAGGCAGCCGGGCATGGCGCCGGTGCTGGCGAGCAGGATATCCATCATTGCGTCACGCTGGCCGCGCATCGCCCGCATCTTGCCGATCAGTCCGTACATTCGCTTTGCTCCGTTGAGATGACGCAACCAGGAGTATGCAGTTCGCCGTCTACGGCATCAACTGCCCGCCATTCACCTCGATCACCTGGCCGGTGATGTAGCCGCTCAACAGATCGGAGGAGAGGAACAGATAGGCGCCAACGCAGTCCTCGGCAGTGCCGGCGCGGCCCTGCGGGATGGTGGCGATCATGCCCTTCATCTGGTCGTCGGTCGAGTAGCGCTCGTGGAAAGGTGTCGCGATCGTGCCGGGCGCCACCGCGTTGACGCGGATGTTGAAACCGATCAGCTCCTTGGCCATGCCGCGCGTGACGTTGGAGACGAAGGCCTTGGCCGAGCCGTACAGGCCGGCGCCGCCGCCGGCGCCGTTGCGCGCGGCGATCGAGGAGGTGTTGACGATGAAGCCACCCTGCCGCTTCAGCCATGGGATTGCCTTGCGCGAAGCTGTCAGCACGGAACGCGCGTTGAGGTCCATCACCGCGTCGTAATGCGCCTCGGTCTGCTCGGCATAGGCCACGCGGCCGAGCATGCCGCCGGCATTGTTGACGAGGCCGTCGAGCCGGCCGAAATGTTGCGCACTGTCCTCGACGACGCGCTCGACATCGGCGGGAATCGAGAAATCGCCCTGGGCGAGGAACACGTCGCCGCCGCCGTTGCGAATGGTCGCGGCCAGGTTTTCGGCAGCCGCGCGGCTCGAATTGTAATGCAGTGCGACGCGGCATTTCTGCGCGGCGTAGGCGAGTGCGAGCGCCGCGCCGATGCCGGTCGAGGCGCCGGTGACCAGGACCGCCTTTCCGGCAAGGTCGGGGATGACGAGAGAGGGGCTGACAAGGGTGGTGGTGGCTGGCACGTCTATTCCTCCGGGGACTCTGCCTGCTCTTCGTAGGCCCTCGCAGTCCTCGCGTTCAAGTCCGTAAAAGTTTAGGGCGGTTCACCGTTTCACGGAAACGGCGAACCGCTCCCTCTTTGTCTTGACGCAATTCCGGACGGCAAACCGTTTCACACTTTTCCTGGAATTGCCCTATGGCCTGAGATAGGCGTAGCCCTGGCGTTGCAATTCGGCGAGCTTGACGACGCCGCCCCTGTCGGCTGCATGGAAGCCGTCGAGCAGGTCGGCCAGGCCGATATCCATGCCGTGCATGGTGTTGGCGCAAGCGTGCGGGCTGAGCCCATCCTGGACAAGGCCGGCGAACCGCCCGGAAATGGCGGCCGATATACCCTTCGACTTGAAGGCGGCAAGTGCCGGGCCGTGCACGACAAGCGCGATGTCGACTTTGCCGTCGGTGCCTTCGAAGTGGTTCTTGATGTTGCCGAGCACGAAATTGACCTTGTCGAGATCGCTGAGGTGATAGGCGACCTTTTGCCTTTCCTCTTCGACGGCCTTGACTTCAATGGCTGCCGCCTTGGTGGGGCGCAGCCCGAAAAGCCCGGCGGCTCCGGCAAGACCGACGCGGAAAATATCGCGGCGTCGCATGGCTTCATCTCCCATTTGGCCGGCGCGCGCAATTTGCGTGGCCTCGGCCTCGATCCTAACATAAATTGAAGCCACGTCTTGTCCGGGCAGGGGGAGCCAGCATGATATCAAGGACCGTGATGGGCGCCGGAGTTGGGGTTGCCTTGCTCGCCGCCGTCGCCGGCTCTGCTTTCGCCGACGACACGCTCAAACTCACCGAGCTCAGCCCCGACGGCAAGGACGCCTGCTTCGGCCGCGTCTATGACGCCGCGCATCTCAAGTCGCATCCGCAGCAGAAGGTGACGCGCATCTTCTTCTATTACGGCCGCGATCCGGTCAGCCGGCCAAACGAGGAGCCAAGCGCCGGCATCGATTCCTCCTACAATGGCTTCATGGCGACGACGGTGCGCGGCGCCGAGGCGCCTGAATGGCTTGGCGGCTGGTGCAGTCATGAGTCGGAGGACGGCAAGACCGGCCCGATCCGGTGCGGTATGGACTGCGACCGCACCATGGCTTCGCTGAAGGTCGACGACAAAGGCCGGCTGATCGTCTCGGACGTGCAGCCCGACCTCTATCTCGACGCCGGATCGGAAGACGAGCTCGGCAAGGCGGAGTACGAAAGGCAGGCGCTGGGCAAGGACGACAACGGCTTCAGGCTCGATCCGATGCCGGCCGCCACCTGCAAGGCGGAGTTCGCGCGCATCGACCCGATCGATCCGGCACTTGGCCCGCCATTGCGCGAGCGGCTGAAGCCGGACCAGGCCTTCTGCTACGGACGCGACTACGACGCCGAGCATCTCGGCTCGCATCCCGACCAACTGACCCAGTCGATCAGGGTGTTCCGCGGACCGGTCGAGCTGGCGTCTTTCGCCAAGGAGGGCGATCCGGCCAATTGGCCAAGCGGCGCCGATATCGCCGTTTCGGTTACCACGCGGCAGAAATCGGCCAAGGTCACGCAGGTCTATAATTGTCAGGGCGAGGGCGACCAGTGGCGCTGCGCGGCGAGCGCGAAGACGGGTGCTGCGTCCTGTGACATCGCGCAAAGGGAGGTCTTCCTTCGCCGCGGCGCCAACGGCACGATGATGCTGGCCAACCCGAACAGCGGCCTGCCGATCATCGATCTGTGCTCGAAAGCGGCGGAAGGTGACACCAGCTCCGACGACAAGGTCTACCGGCTGGAGCCGATGCCGCAGGCTGCCTGCGGGCCTTGATCGTAGTTCGGATCCCCGGTTCGAAATTAGCCGAATGTGACGAGGAGGTGGATGCAATGCGCAAGACAAAGGTGTTTTGGTCCGGCCGCTCGCAGGCGGTGCGCTTGCCGAAGGAGTACCGTTTCGACACCGAAGAGGTTTTGATCCGCCGCCACGGCCAGAGCGTCATAATCGAGCCTCTTGCCCAGGATTGGGCCTGGCTGGACAGAGTGATAGGTCCGGTTGACGACGATTTCGCGGAGGCAGCGTTGGAAAGTTCGTCGGATCAGGCCCTGGAATCCATGGCGTGCAGCGGCTCGGAATGAGAGCTGCAGCGATCCTTCGCGCCCCCCCTCTGTCCTGCCGGACATCTCCCCCTCAAGTGGGGAGATTTGCAGCTTCGCCGACAGCGCTCCTCTTGGAGATTGGCGAACGCCGAAGCGACATCCAATCTCCACCCTGTTTGGACCGGAGACATCGCGAACAGGTGTGCGAGGACATCGCGAACAGTGCTCCATGCTATCTCTCGACGAGGTTGAGGT